>JAHFTY010000038.1 GCA_023265365.1 Acidobacteriota bacterium | reverse complement strand
CGCACGAGTTCAAAGATCAGTGCAGATGCGTTGTTCTCACCTGGAAATGTAGCGAGCTTCAGAATTCACGTGTCAAGAACGACTCGCAAGATAAGGCTTCACGCGACGCAGTGCCCGCGCGCGTCGCTTGGCTTCAACGAAGGCAACCGCTTCCCGATCCGTTATTGTCTGACCTCCTCAACGATGGCCACCCCCGGAACTTTCATTGGTGCGCATACAGACAGAATGCTAGGGTATACAGATGAGGAATAGTCGATGAGCAAGGTAGGGCTCCGTAGGCGTCAGAAACCTGCTAAAAGGGATCATATCCGGCGTAAGAACCTTCTTTTGGACCAATCCAAGATCGACCGGGCAAGACGTATATTTCAGGTGTCTACCGAAACAGAAGCAATTCATCGAGCCTTGGACGCAGTGGTTGATCTCGAAGGGTTCCGGCGCGAGCTGGACAAGGGCTTCGATACCTTGATCGGCGCGGGGGGGTTCACCGATCGCTTTCTCTAATGATTCAACTGATCGACTCAAACGTATACATTCACGGGTTCCGCGATTCGGCTTTCGGCGAAACCCTTCGGCAATTCCATCAGAAGCACCTTCCGCATCTGGTTTTGAGCGTCGTCGTGGCTCACGAATTATTGGTGGGTACCGCGAACGCTACACGAGAAAGATCGCTTCGCCGCGGGCTCGTTGAACCTTTTCGGACGAGACAAAGGCTGCACGTGCCGGGCCGGCAGACATGGGAAATGGCAGCGAAGATCGATCGCGGCTTGCGAAAACGGATGAGTCTGGAATCCAAACTTCATACCCGCAGTTTCGCTAATGACATCTTAATCGCCGCAAGCGCCCGGGAACTGGGCGCCCTCATTGTCACGGAGAACTCAGCAGACTTTAGCATCATCGCCTCAGTCCTCAATATTCGATTCACGCAGCCGCAAGAGGCCTTTGAGATTTCTTAGTGGACCACCGAATCGCTTTGACCGCTCGCAGCGATCGAAACGCGCTCAAATAAATCGCCTCCCGGCTTCCGAACACGGTGGGGCGGACAGCAAGAATAAGCGGGGGTGGCTGGAAGTCCAAAAACGGTTGTTTATTCGTTTATTCGAGCGTCTGCTCGGCAGTGAAGTTAAGCTCATCAACGGATTCGGGCAAGCGATCTGCAAGAGTCGAAATCCGTCAGATCCCCAATGTCCAATGGATCAGATGGAATGCAGGTAACCCCATTTGTTTGGGTCTTTATCATTTGTTTCTCGTAGGAGGATTCTATGTCGAGGTTCGTGGCAATGGTGGCCTTGGCGATACTGGCAATGGCGGCATGTCAGCCGGCGCCGGCCCCTGAAAAACCCGTAAACCAGTCGGACAACAATCCGATGCAGTTGAAGCTTCCGGTTGGAATCGAAGCACCGCCGCCGATACCCGGGGACAACCCAATGACTCCGGCAAAGGTTGAACTGGGTCGACTCCTTTTTTTTGATCCGCGAGTTTCAGTCGATGGCAACGTCAGCTGCGCGACTTGTCACAACCCGGTGATGGGATTCACCGACGGACGTGCGACCAGTATGGGTGTCAAAGCCCAAACGGGCGGCCGAAGCGCCCCGACGGTGATCAACCTCGCGTACGCGACCAACGGCGTATTCTGGGACGGAAGGGCGAAGTCACTCGAAGAGCAAGCCCTCGGGCCGATCGCCAATCCCATTGAAATGGGAAGTACACACCAAGGCACGATGGCCCGCCTGAACGGAATCCCGGGGTACAAAGAACAGTTCAAGCATGTCTTCGGCACCGATGACATCAAGATCGAAGATGCGGCAAAAGCAATCGCCGCTTTCGAGCGCACGATCATCTCCGGCAATTCGTCCTGGGATCGTTTTCAAAAGGGCGATGCGAGCGCACTGTCGGATTCGGCCAGGCTTGGATGGGAATTGTTTCAGAAGAAGGCGGAATGCATCGGCTGCCACGCAGGATTCAACCTTACGGACAACGGGTATCACAACATCGGCGTTGGTTTGGATAAGCCTGAACCAGATCTCGGCCGTTACGTTGTGACAAAGGCCGAGGAAGACAGGGGACGGTTCAAGACGCCGACGCTCCGCGAAATCATCTACACGGGTCCCTACATGCATGATGGCAGCGAGAAGACTCTCGAAGATGTCGTCGAGTTCTACAACAAAGGCGGAAACAAAAACCCACAGCTCGATGAAAAGATCAAACCACTCAACCTGACGAAGGAAGAGAAAGCCAATCTGGTGGCATTTCTGAAATCCCTGAACGGCGAAGGCTGGCAGGCCAAAATGCCGACGTCATTTCCGCCGGATGTGCCGTCGAAGTGAAAGGCGGTGTCGCGAACAGCAGGCGCCAACGGCGGTGCCCGGCTGTGAAGACCGAGACAGTGTCATCCAACGCATAGAACAGGCGGATGCGTCAGTGCTGTCCCGGTCCTTTTTACCTGACCAATTCAGATAAGGTATATTGAACGGACTCTGTATGGTCAACCCGAAGGATTTACTCCCACCGATTTAAGCCATACGCCGGGAATACGCCGACAGGACTTGGATGAGCGACGAGACGAAAGCAAAAAACAAAAGAGGTATTTACCTCGTCGGATTCAGCGGGTCCGGGAAGTCGACGATCGCACAGCTCATCGGCCGGATGCTGCAGTGTCCGGTGTGCGATCTCGACCGGCTCATCGTCCAACGCAGCGGCATGACGATTCCCGTAATTTTTCAAAAAGAAGGTGAGACGGGCTTTCGGCTCCGCGAGACAGAAGCCCTGCGAGAAGCGTCAAAGGAAGGCGCCTTCGTCGTGGCGACAGGAGGCGGAACGATTGTGCAGCCGGAGAACCGTGTCGTGATGGGTCGCACGGGATGGATCATTTGCCTCGAAGCTCAGCCACGGAACCTGCTCGCAAGAATTCAAAAACAAATGCAAGGATCTGAGCCCGACGCGATTCGTCCGATGCTGGACTCCGTCGATCCGCTGGAACAGATTCGCGCCATCAAACACATCCGTCAGACCGCCTACAGCCTCGCGGACTGGACCGTGCACACGGACCGGCTGACTCCGGAACAGGTTGCCGCGGAGGTCGTCCGGGCCGCGCAACTGCTCGATCAATCGCCCGAGCCGCCCGCGATTCAGGACATCGTTGGCGCCCCCCGCATCATTCCCTGAATCCGGACTTGCGGGCGCCAATCGGCGTCGCAGCGGGTCCGTGGCCCTGCCTGGAATTGCGGTTTCGGTTCTGCCTGAAATGCAAGATGGGCTTGGATTCCAGCGAAGTGACCTGGTGGAAGGCGTGGCAGCGTGATCAGGTCTATCTCAATCCTCATCCGCACGAGTTAATGTTGCTGAATCACGTGTAGCCCGGAACGCTTCCAGGACCATGGCCGTGTCGTAGCCCAGCGCCACCATCCGGACTCCACGATCCAGCCATCGACGCGCAAGAATCGCGGTCGGCGCGAAGACGGCGGTTGCCAGGTTCTGCTTCGCCGTTGCGGCGACGATCGACTCCACTCCGGCAAGGACCGCCGGGTGATCCACTTTGCCGGGAACGCCGAGCGCCTGAGACAGGTCGAAGGGGCCGATGAAAACGCCATCGAGGCCGGGCGTCGCGACAATTTCGGGCAAGGCGGCGATCCCCGCGCTTCCTTCCACCATCACCAGCACCGCTACTTCGGAATTCGCCCGCGCGTACCATTCCGGCCGGGCGTTGTAGCCCGCGGCCCTCGTGTACGGATTCACGCCCCGCCGGCCGAGCGGGGCAAATCGCGCGGCGCGAACCACCGAAGCCGCCGCGGCGCCGGAATCGATCTGCGGAACCAGAACGCCTGCCGCGCCGACGTCGAGGGCGGAGCTGACAAGCGCAGAGTCCTGAGTCTTCACTCGGACGATCGGGTAGATTCCCGACGCGCGCGCCGCGGGGATCAGCGTGTTCAGATTGTCGAACGAGAGCGGGCCGTGCTCCATGTCCAGGACCACGGCTTCGAACCCGGCCTGCGCAAGAAGTTCGATGATAATCGGCGAAGCAATCATGGAGAAGGTTGCGATGATGGGTTTTCCGCTGCGAAGTCGTTCTGGTAGAGGCATGGGTGAGTATTGTAATCGCGGTTTTCTCGTTTTCCCCACTCCTCAAAAGGTAAACATGAAACCGTGGAGTCGCAGGACGAGGAGATTTCCCCGCCTTGGCCAAGGCACAACTGTACTAATTGCAATTTCGGTTCGTTCGGAAATGCACGATGGTCTTGGACTCCGGCGATGTGACCTTTTCCCCGCCTTGGCCAAGGCGGGGTGCCGCGAAGCGGCGGGGCGGTTCGTTCAATAAAATCGATTTCTTGAACAGCACCACCCCGGCGCTTCGCGCCACCCCTCCTCGTTGAGGAGGGGAAAACGCTTTTCCTCGATTTCGCTTCATTGAGACCGACGGGATCCAGACCGAAATCAAGAATCTCAACGCGGGAAAACGCTTTTACTCGATTTCGCTTTATTGGGACAGCAGTGCTTCGTCGAGGGGAAAAAGAACTGCGCGGAAAGAGCGTTTTTTGAGGTCACCGTTCTCCCCGATTTCCAGATCCTTACAGATTCTCGACAATAAAGTTCGTCATCAGCGTGCGGAGATGCTTCAGCAGCAGCGGCTCGGTGACGGCGTGGCGGGCGCGCGGATAGATCATCAATTCGAATGTTTTGCCTGCCTTCTGAAGTTCATAGACCAGCTGAATGGTGTTTTGAAGATGGACATTGTCATCGATGGCGCCATGAATCAGCAGAAGCCGGCCGTGAAGATTGGCGGCGGCCTTCACCACGGACGACTTCTCATAACCCTCGACGTTGTTCTGTGGTGTGCCCATGTAACGCTCGGTGTAAACCGAATCGTAGTTCCGCCAGTCCGTGACCGGCGCGCCCGCGATGCCGACTTTGAAAGTGGCGCTGTGGGTCATGGCGTACGACGTCATGAAACCGCCAAAGCTCCACCCCCAGAGGCCGATGCGCGCGGGATCGACGTACGACTGCGTTTTCAGCCAGGCCACGCCGTCTTCAAGATCCCGAAGTTCCAGTTCACCAAGATGGCGATATGCCTTCCACATCGACTCCGCGCCCTTGCCGCTGGCGCTGCGCGGGTCACAGATCCAGACGATGTAGCCCATTCCCGCGAGCATCTGGTGCCACAGGTATTTCTCGCCGCCCCACGCGTTGGCGACCTGCGGATGGTGCGGGCCGCCATAGGAATAGACGACGACGGGATAACGTCGCGATGGGTCGAAGCCGGGAGGCCTGATCATGATCGACTCGAGTGGAAACCCGTCGCCGGCCGGGACCGGAAGAAACATGGCATCGCCGAGATCGTATTCGTTCAGGACGTCGACTTTGTTTTCGTCGAGAACGCGGACCGGCGTCCCATCGGCGGCATAAACACGGGACTGGGCCGGCGTGTTCACGTCGGACCGGTAATCGACAAAGCGTGAGAACCTTGGACTGAAGATCGAACGATGGGTGCCTTCGGCCGATGTCAGCCGCTGCATCTGCGATCCGTCCAGATTCACCCGATATGTCTGATTCGCCAGATGGCTGTCCCTGGTTCCGGTAAAGTAAATGAAGCCGTTCGCTTCGTCGACGCCGAGCAACGTCCGGACTTCCCATTTCCCTTCGGTCAGCGCGCGATCGCCCCGATAAATGTGTTTCCAGCCGGTGCGTTCGCTGAGCCACAGAAACGAGCCATCCTTCAACCACTGGGGCTCGCCGGTCACTTCGACAAACGTCTCGCGCGCCTCGCGCAGGATCGTCCGGGATCCCACGTTCAGGTCGAGCCAGCGCTGCTCCCGGTCCTGGACCTGGAATACGACGTCCTTTCCGTCGAGCGTCCATCCGACGCGCACAATGAGGAAGTCCATGGATTCGTACCGGAACGTGTCGACCCACGACGTCGCGCCGCCAAGCGCGTTAATCACGCCGAGACGAACCTTCGGATTGGGCTCTCCGGCGAGCGGATAGCTGGCCATCTCGACTTCGGGACGATACGGAACGTGGTCCGTTACCGGATACTCCTTGAGCGGCGATTCATCCAGCTGCAGATACGCGATGCGGCTGGAATCCGGGCTCCACCAATATCCCTTGAAGTTGCCGCGGCCGTAGATCTCCTCCTGATAGACCCAATCGAGACGCCCGTTGAGCGTCTTCGCGCTGCCGTCGCCGGTGAGCGCCCACTCGCGTTGAGTCTGGACATCGACCACGTGGATGTTGGAATCGCGAACGAAGCTGACCAGCTTTCCGTCGGGACTGAATTCCTCTCCGGCTTCCGGCGACGCCGTCGTCGTGAGGCGCACCACGCGATCGGACCCGAACCGGTAATAGAAGAGGTCGCTCTCGTGATTCAGCAGCACGGCTTCCTTTGCCGGATCGAGCACGTAGGTGGGCAGGTGGGCCAGCCGTTTCGCATCGTCGGCGGAGATTCCCGGGAGTTGTTTCAATGCGGTCTGCAGGCGTTCGGCGTCGTAAAGAGGCGATGCGTCGCCGGAGACGGCGTGGACTTTGTTCCACTCGGTGCATTGCGTTACCGGATCGGTCTTCCGGAGGATGAAATAGTCCTCATCGAGCCAGATGACGTCCGGTTGCGGGTTGCCGTCGAATTGAATTTTCCTGTCGGGATCGTAGATGTCGTCGATCGTGAGCCGCTTCTTCGCCATTCTTCAAACTCTTTTAGCACGTTGTGGCGTGCCCTCGGGAGAGTAGTCGCGAATCACAGCGGCCAGATGACCGATGGGAGGCTTACGCAGGTAGTAAACAAATGGTCGGGGAGAAGAGCCGGCTTCTTCCTTGAACATCTGGTAAAACTCGCCGCGATAACGAACCGTGATGTACGAGTGCCAGTCCCTGGGACGGGAACTCAGGACCTTCCATTCGTGTGTGGTTCCATCGCCCCGCAGCACCTGGTCCGGAACCAGCGGATTGGCCCGATCGAAATGGCGGATATCGATGCGGTTGTGAACAGCGGCCACGGCAAGGAGAGGAAGGGATCCGATGGTTTCCTCCGTGACCAGCGCGGCAATGGCCCGGAATAGTCCTTCGACGATCAGATAAAACAGGAAGGCGTTGAAAGGCTGCGTAATGAAGCCGATGGCGGAGAGCACTCCGATTCCCGCCATCGCACGGTCCACAGGCATGCCGTTCAGACCGCTTTCCACAGCCGGCATGCCGTTTTTCAGGATGAAGCCTTCGATGCCGCCGATAAACCGCAACACCAGCACACTGAGCGCCAGGGCCGCTTCGATGAGGCCGGAGAGCATAGTGGCGCGAGCGAATCCGAGGGAGTGCCGGTGCTGCCATTCTCCGCGGTAACGGGACGGAAGGATCGACACAAGAATGCCCGTGAAGTAGAAGCGAATGGTTCCAATCATGGGTTTTACGGGCCAAGTATAAGGTACAATCGATCGCTTATGAAGGTCATCGAACCTGAGACACAAGAGCGCGAAAACTTCTTCACCACCACCGCCAGTTCCCTGATCAACTGGGCCCGAAAAGGTTCGCTGTGGCCCTATCCGTTCGGCACCGCGTGCTGCGCCATCGAGTTCATGGCGACGGTTTCCTCGCACTACGATCTCGCGCGATTCGGCTCCGAAGTGGTGCGGTTCGCTCCGAAACAGTCGGACGTGCTCATGGTGCTCGGAACCATCAACGACAAGATGGGCCCGGTCCTCAAACAGATCTACGACCAGATGGCCGAGCCGCGATGGGTCATCTCCATGGGCGCGTGCGCCACATGTGGCGGCTTTTACCGGGCGTATCACGTGATGCAGGGCATCGACGAAATCGTTCCGGTGGACGTCTATATCCCGGGCTGCCCTCCCACGCCGGAAGCCGTGCTCGACGCGGTCATCAAGCTCCAGCAACAGATTGAGGCCGACACCCGGCTTTCCTACGAACGGCACCCGCGCCAGACCAAACTCAAAACACCCGAAGTCAATGCCACCGTCCACGCCCTCGAGCCGCCGCCGCGCGCGCTGGTCCGCTTCCTCGATGACAACCAGGAAGTGAAAGGTCCGATCGCCGAAGCTTTCAAGCGGCGGTTCCCCGAAGAGGTCGTCAGCATGCGGGAGTTCCGCGGCGATCTCTCGATCACCGTGAAACGCGAGAACATCAAGCAGGTCCTGCGCACGCTGAAGAACGATCCCGAATTCGACTTCAAGATGCTCCTTGACGTCACCGCCGTGGACTACCTTTCCGAACGCCAGTCCCGCTACGACGTCGTCTACCACATGCTCTCGCTCTCGAATAAGCACCGCCTGCGATTGAAGGCAGCGGTGCCCGCCGACGACCCGTCGATCGACACGGCCGTCGACATCTGGAAAGGCGCGGACTGGGCCGAGCGCGAAGCCTTCGACATGTACGGAATCCGGTTCAAGGGCCATCCCGACCTGCGGCGCATCCTCACGCACTCGCAGTTCGAAGGTCACCCGCTGCGAAAGGACTTCCCTCCCGGCCAGCGCACCATGTGCACCGAGACGACCGATCTCCCCGTCGTCGAACGCGCCCGGAAGTACGCGGAGTCCATGGGCATCGCGCATCCGACTATCCTGAACGTCGGCCCGCAGCATCCGGCAATGCACGGGACATTCCGGCTGCAGGTTGCCGCCGACGGCGAGAAGATCCTCGACGCCGATTCCGAAATCGGCTATCTGCACCGCTGCTTCGAAAAGATGTCCGAGACGCACACGTACTGGCAGGTGATTCCGTTCACGGACCGCCTGAACTACATGTCATCCATGATGAACGGCGTGACCTATGCCATGTCGGTGGAGAAAATGTTCGGCGTCGACATCCCGAAACGCGCGCAGTACATCCGCGTCATTCTCTCGGAATTCAGCCGCATCGCCGATCACCTCGTCTGCGTCGGAACCAACCTCGTCGACCTCGGCGCCCTCAGCAACTTCTGGTATGGATTCCGGCCGCGCGAGGAAATCTACGATCTCCTGGAATCCTGCTGCGGCGGACGTTTGACCGTCAGCTACGTTCGAATCGGCGGCGTTGCGCAGGATATCCCCGCGGATTTCGTGCAGCGCGTGCGCAAGCTTCTCGAGACGATTCCACCGTACGTCGACGACATCGAGAAGATGAATCGCCATAACAAGATCTTCAAACTCCGATCGGAAGGCATCACGGCGATTTCCGCGGAAGACGCCATCGACTGGGGGTTCACCGGTCCCACGCTCCGGGCGTGCGGGGTGCCGTACGACATCCGGAAGTGGTTCCCGAACTACGACTACGACCAGTTCGAGTTCGACATTCCGGTCGGCGAACGCGGCGACGTCTACGATCGATACCTGGTCCGCATGGAAGAGATTCGTCAGAGCCTGCGCATCATCAAGCAGGCGATCGAGAATCTTCCCGAAGGCCCTTTCCAGATCGACGACCGGCGTATCAGCCTGCCGCCGAAGAAAGGCGTCTACTCGAATATCGAGGACCTCATGAATCACTTCGAGTTGATTCAGGACGGCATCCTTCCGCCCATCGGCGAAGTGTATTCGTATTGGGAAGCGGCAAACGGCGAACTCGGCTTCTACCTCGTCAGCAACGGCGCCAAACGCCCGTACCGGCTGCGCTGCCGAGGCGCGTGCTTCTACATCTTCCAGGCGTTCAATCACATGGTGAAAGGCCTCTACATGTCGGACGTGGTGGCGGCGCTGGGATCCCTGAACATCGTCGCGGGAGAACTGGAGAAATAGGCGTGCGTCTCGAATACCTGACGAATGCGCCGCTTTCGAATGCCGCCGAGGACCTGGTGCGGTTCGATATGGACTCGATCCGGACGATCGTCGCCTCGTTCCGCGGGCCCGACCCGGAAATCTGGGTCGCCGATCCCGAATCCTACGAAACCAACGGCCGCACCCGGCGCGACAGTCCAAAGCCCCGCCTCATCGCGTACTCGCCCCCGGACAAAACGGTTTATGCGAGCGACGGCTGCAACGCCTGCGTGAAGCGCCTCGACGTCCCGCTCGAATCCCTCCCGGATTCGGAGCTGCAGGAATTCGCGGAAGACAACGACCTCCGCATCGAACTCCTCCACCACCTGATCAACCTTCTTTGACGCGGCTGATTGAACGGGACCGCAGCGCTTCGCGCCACCCCTTTCCCCGCCTTGGCCAAGGCGGGGTGCCGCGGAGCGGCGGGGCGGTTCGTTCAACAAAATCAATTTCTTGAACAGCACCACCCCGGCGCTTCGCGCCACCCCTCCTCGTCGAGGAGGGGGAAAATGCTTTTCCCCGATTTCGCCTTATTGCGGCAGTGCCTCGTTGAGGAGTGATCCGGTCAGGCAGCCTGACGGCTGAGTTGAGAGAGACGCTGCTTGAGACTCTTCGCGTCGGGGGGCCGGCGCGAGAGTTCTTTTGAGAAGGAGTCTGCAAAGAATTGCGGGAGAGGTTCCGGACAGTCGGGCAAGTATTGCCGGATGTTTGGGACTTTTCCTTTCCGGACCACCTTGAGCGTCTCGGCAAGCGAGTCCCGAATCATTGGATTCACACCGGTAAGCGCTTCGTAAAGCACCATGGAGAGCGCCCAGATGTCCGTCCCCACCCAGTCTCTCTTCGTTTCAAATTCAGGGCACATATACGGCGGAGTGCCGGCGATCCCTCCGCTCCTGCTTGAAACCTGAAGTGTCGGAACATCGTCAGACTGCTCTGATCCGTCCGATGAAAACCGGGGCGCAAGAGTTTCCCGCATGATGTGGGCGAGACCGAAATCCAGGATTTTGGGAGTTGCCTCATCCTGAAAGGCGATATTGCTGGGCTTGATGTCGCCGTGAAGGATACCCGCGTTGTGTATGACCTCGAGAGCGCCGGCCAGGAGCATTCCCAGCCTGATCACCTGCGCAATACCGGCGGGGCCGGACCGGATGCGATCGGCAAGATTCCCGGCCGGGAGATATTCGAAGATCAACATCGGCTTTCCCCGCCAGGTTTCAGCGCCATAAATAACCGCCAGGTGAGGGTGTTTGACGGCGGCAATGGCGCGCGCTTCACGCCGCAGGTAGATCGCGTATTCCGGCGTCGTCCGGGGCAGCGTTTTGATCGCGACGTCCCGGTCAAGACCGAGGTCCCGGGCGCGGTACACCACGCCCATACCGCCCGCGCCGATCAGCCTTTCAAAGCGAAACTTCCCGTGAAGAACATAAGGAACCTCGGCCATAGACGGCAATCCGCCGCAGTTTGAACACTTCGGCGCGTCCGCCGCAGTGACGATGCCGCACCCATCGCAGAGGAAGGCGTTCATGCGCGACCAATCCGTTCGCGACCGGCTTTCGGCCGATGTGGAATCCACCACGGTCACCAACTGATCCAGCGCCAGCGAAGCGGCATGCGCCGAGGCTGTAATCAGGGCCTTGTCCTCGCCCGAGTAGGGAAGCTCACTCTTCTTTTCAGCGAGGGCGATCATGCCGATCAGGTCCCCGCGTGGACTGACCAGCCCGACGATCAATTGGAGGGCTCCTTCGCCCAGCCATTCTCGTTCCTGAACCGGAAAACTCGAGGCCAGAGAGCCCGGCCGGTCAAAGTCCACATCGAGAACGGATCGCTGGCGAAGCGCGACGGCAATCTCGGAGTTCGATTCGAGCGGACGCATGCCGCCTTTCGTGCCGACAAATGTGGCCTTCACCGCGTCCAGAAGCAGCAGATGGATGGCTTCCGGATGTAAGGCGCGTTCGAGTTCCCCCAGGAGAACCCGCTCAATTTCGTCACCGCTTTCGATTTCACGGATGTTCGTTGCGAGTTTGGAAAGAATGGTAATGGCGCTGTACTGTTCGCGAAAAAACCGGCGGTCCAGAGTCTTGAGGATTTTCTGGCGGCCGCGAAGCGTCATCCACCCGGCTGCACTGGCGCCGGCCAGTATCAGGGAGAGGCGGCCGGCAAGAACGCCGACGACGGTTTCTTCCCGGTGAACGTAGACGTATGCGGCAACAGCCACCAGCGGCAATGCTGCGGCCGACGCAACCGTGTATCGAGCCAGGGCATACTGAACGGCCTTCCGGATGATGATCCGGACGTCCATCACCTTGTGCACCAGTACGGCATATGCAGCCGAGATCGGAACCGACATCAGGGCCGGAAACACCAGGAAACCGCTGGCATAGCGAACCGAAGGAACAGACATGAACCGGTGAAACGGCGGAAGGAGTCCCTCCGCAAGAACAATGAGTACGAGCGGCGCTGCGCCCGCCACGAGTCCTCCGAGAAACAACTGCACACGACGGCGCTCGGTGGCCGGGGCGTGTCCTGACTTCCATAACATGAATGGAAGCGATGGCAGCGCGGTCGCATAAACAATGGTGGAGTACCAGGTCCCGCTATCCTGCCGGACGAAACTGCTCCAGGCAACTCCCGCCTTGCCGTCGCTCAGCAGGATAAAGACCATCATGGCAACGTTCGCCGTGAACAGGGTGGCGCCTGTGACAACGACAGAGACGGTCGCGAACTGAAGCACCCTGCGACCCCTGCGGGTCCAGATCGTCTGGGGAAAATCGCGAGCGAACAGCCACAGCAGGAGCGGAATAAACGCATCGGGCCTCAGATAGACCAGGGCGTCGACGATCGTGCCGAATCGAGGTTGGACAGCCGGCGTCAGATAACGCACAAAGGGGGTCGCCAAGGCCGACGACGACAGAAAAAACAGCACAGCAAGATGGAAACATCTTCGGTCGCCGCGGTTCCCAAGAAGCAGGATCAATGCGACGAGCGTGAAAACAATCGGAGGCAGAACATAAACGGCGACTGCAGATCCTTCAGGCGGTGAATGACCAAGGAAACGTCCCAGCAGGCCGAGCGCCGTCTTCAACCCGGCCAGCGCCAGGATCGCCCATTCCAGTTGGAGGAACACCACCGACTTCTTAACCACGTCTGCCACGGGCGGCTAAATGTCCGGACAGTACGAGCCCACCTGCACCGGTTTGTTGTTTTGTTTAACCTGACGGTACGCCTTCTTCAGGTCGTCGGGCCTGATGGCGACCGACCCGTCCGCTCGCGCCAGGTCGGCTGCTTTACGACCGATCTCTTCGGAGCATGCCAGAATGAAGTGGCTGACCGCCTGCCATCGCGGCGCACCGGCAGCGGGCTCGCCCTGGCCAGGCATACGCCTAAGCTCCGCATCGAAGTTCTCTCGGACGTGGGTGCAAACCAATTCGATGACTTCGCTGTGGATGTGCATGCCGGCGCCCTTTCCAAGCGCGAACATACACTGGCGCAACACCACTTCAGTATCGATATCCTTATTAGGTTTCGGGAAATGGGCGAGTACACCGAGCGTCGACGCCGTGCCTCCCTGCGCCGCATCAATGACGACATCGAGCGCCGGCCATTTCGGCTGCGCACCCCGGTCGCGAAGCAGGAACTCTTGCGCAACGATGGAGTTCGCCGGGCTGGCATTGTTCACCGTCGCGTTCTTTGTCAGCTGCGCTCCGCTGCCGTCGCTCAGGGTAAAGTGGATGGCATGGCTGCCCGTCCCGATTGCGCCGCTGACAACTGTGAAATAGATTCGTTGAAAATCCCCTCTCCCGATACCGCCAAGCGTCACATTGGCAGCCGCGCCTCCTCCTGGAACTGCGGCGACAGGTATCAGTACCTTGGTTTCGTATTCGTCTTTCAGATTGCTGTACATCTTCGTTGCTCCTTTCGAACTTGATTTTGGTCCGATCGAAAACGTGAATTTGCTACGGTTTCAACATCCATGTACAAGATCCGAGAACTTGATTACCGTCGACTTGATCCAGCCGGACGGTGAATGTCTGTGCGCGACTTGCCGCAGGCACCAAGGCGAGCAGACGAAGGTCGAGGATTTGCGGCGCTTGAAAGGACCAGCGGCTCAAACGTGCTTTGCTGCTGACGTCAATCCAGGCCACAGTGCCGTCGTCAATATCCGGCGGCTCCCCGGCCGCGGTGAACAAAACCAGAGGGCCTTCGAGCCATAAGGCTCCTCCAGCGGGAAGATCATGGTGGAAGGCGAGTTCAACGCATCCATCCTCGGCCTCGACGGCGCTCTCGACAGTCGGGACCTTTACAGGCAGGCCGACATATTCCGGGGCGGGAAGCATTGGGACGGCTGTAGAAGGCGCATTCAGAACGATGTGCAGGTTACGTAAAGCGAAATTCGTTCTGAACTGCATCAACCTCGTAAAGCTGCGCCGGCTTGAAAAATAGGATCGGTGGACCGCGGGTTTGTCGGGCGAATCGATCATGACCAGCAACGCGCCGGACGGAGCGGAACCCGGCCAATTCAGAACGGGCAGGTTTGCCGAAGACAGTCCGATCGGCGGCGACACGACAAAAGTGTTTCCGGCAGGAATCCCCTTGATGTCCGTCTCTCCGACCCTGCTCAACATTTTGGAATCGAACAACGTCGCGACCGGAGCCGTAAAGAGAATGGCTTTGACGGCGCCCGGCGCGGCGCCACTGTTTCTCACGCGGAAATAAATCGAATGGGTCTGACCGGCGACAAAGGGATCACTGAGGTCTTCATCATCCTGGTGACCGCTCTGTTCACCGAACGTCGTATCCGGATTCGCCACAGGCTGCTGCCTGACGATGATGTCCGGACTGACAAACACATCCGGGGCGGCTCGCGACAAGGCTCCGCCGGCAAGCCCCTGTCGAATGGTCACGGTCGGTGGATTCTTCAGGTACCCGATGATTGCCGCAAGGTCCGGCATGCCCCCGATCACGTCGTTCGTCTGCGCCGCCGGATTCCCGAGGTCGCGTGCCGGACACGCCCCATGCTTCAGAAGACGCCTCATTTCGAGCGCGGAAACCGTCCGTCCGAGTTTCTTTGCAGCTCCCTGCACCGAGAGCGCGGCGCCGGCAATAATGGCGGTGGCGGCAGAGGTCCCATCGAACGGCTTCGTATGCGTGGTCAGCACATTCTCGCCCCACGCATAACAATCGACACGGCGGCCGCGCGTGAAAATCGGGAAATGCATGTCCGTTCCCGTTGAGGGCGTCAGCGTCTGAGGTGGTCCCGGATTGAAGGTCGACTGAGTGGTGGCTGCCCCGGCAACGATGGCAAAGGAATCTTCGAAGTTCGGATCTTCGGGATCGAGAACCTTGTATTCCGGATCGCGCCAGGTGTTGAGATCCAGCGGGGCAATCATGCTGCCGTTGCCCGCGGCCTGAACAACGATTCGTCCCGAGGCGCAAGCCAGTTGGATCAGCTTGAAACAAACCGGTTCCGCTTCGACCGGAACGTCCCCGGCCGCAAGCAGGCAGGCTACCGGCAGAACAATGATTCCACCTTCGTTCTCCGGGATACTCGCAATCGCATACACCAGCGCGACGGATATCTTGTCGCGTCCGTCCACATACCTAAAACCGCAGATCGAAGGCCGCGCGACTCTATGCGCGATTCCAACTCCTCCAATCCCATTCTCCTGGGCCATGAGAACGCTCAAGACCTCGAATCCATGGATGTCATCTCCGCCCGTCGTGTGCAAATCCCCAAAAACGGTTCCGGTCAAAAACGGAGTTCCATCGCTTTTCTTCAATTCATCGCTATCCAGAAACCAGGCGTCTTCGACGTCGACAAAAGACGTGCCCTCGCCATCCGCGCCGGGTTCCACGCCCCATACCGACTTCGCGCCAATCCCTTCCGGTGGAGGATTCAGATAACGTTGATGGTCGAACAAGGGTTCCTGATCGGCCGCCACGCTCGATCCGGTTGGAATATGCAACGGATCCACATGGACTTTCGATATCGCGGCCAGCCCCCGGAGACCCGCTGCAATTCGATGAACGTCCGCGGTGGGACTGAAATAAACGTTGATGAGGTTTTTGAAATCGAAACGCCGGTACGACGGCTCGCGCCTGGCAGCCTGATCCTGGATGCGGTCGAGAATGCTCAGTTCGTCCTGTCCGAAAACCGTGCTTGCATATGCTGTGCCGGACCTCGCCGTCAACTGTTGCCATCCCGGAAATATCCTCCGCAATTCGCTTCGGCTGAGTCGACCCGGTTTGAGCGCAGGAACCGCACCGGATTTCACCTGCACGATGATTTTTTGGCGTTCGCGATTGTTCCGGCACGCCAGAACAATGTAGAGGGTAATCAAGACATACAGCGCCAGAAGCAGCAGGAGAATCGTCAGAGCCACGGGCAGCCTGACGAAGAGGACCAGACTCGCGACCAGGAACAAGACGATGACGTATCGGATCCCATGCCATCCGAGCAGGCGCAACACCGGCTGAAAAAGCCATTTCCTTTTGAAAAGGAAGTCCATCCCGACACCTATTTGTACGAGTGGCGCGTATCATAAACGCGAAAGTCACCGTATGCAAGGTTGATGCAAACTGGTGTCAGGCACCACGGACACCGAATTGGTTTAATTTATTGTCCGGACGATCGGATAGATTTTCCCGTCTTTGATCGCGTCATCGAGAAAGTTCCAGGTCATCAACCCATCGTTGGAACGGGGCTCGATCAGATAAAACGCGAGCCTGGCCAGCGGCTGGTTCATGGGGACGCGCCAGGCGCCTGCCGGAAGCGAGCGTTCAACGGCGTTGTATTTCCCGGTGACCGTCCGTTCCTTGTGGTTCTCGAATGCCTGCGGGGCGGCGGTATTGGTGGCGATCTCAAATTCCTCGAGTGAAAGTGCAGCCGTGGGCTCTGTGAGCCGTTCCATCAGGATCCCGTGCGCCCGCAGGCGTTCGATCGCCACGGTGAGGTTTGCCGGCACATAGTAAGAGGCCGGAACGCGCTCCCGGTCTGTGGACTCGAACGCCGCTTCTTCCCACATTTTTTCGGGCCGTCGAACGTCTTTGCGGAGCAGCATGGTGCGTCCGGTATATGGATTGATTTCGTCTTCGGTCTCACCCATGAGGATCTCCACCATTTGCGGAGAGCGCTTCAGCTTCGAGCGTATCGAAATCTGCCGGCCGATCAGCGATCGCTTGTCCGCATCGGCGGCGGCCTTTTTGATCCTGGACGCGTTGGTATGCGCGAACGCAAGGACTTCCTCGAGAAAGCGGGAACAGGCGATGACCCGGTCTTTGAAGTTGAGGTAGGAATACGTTTCACTGAGGATCCCGAAACGATTTCGCAGGCCCCAGTAGTTGTGACTGTATCGGGGAAGATCCTCGACCGTGCTCCACACGCGATCGGGGTCCCGGCCGCCGACGTTGCCGTAGGCGTGGAAAACCCATGTGTATTTCGTTTTGATGGCCTTGGTGACGGCCGCCATCCACTCGATTGAGATCTGGTTGATATCGGGCTCCACGGCCGGATTGTTCGGCGTCTCGTAGGTCAGGTGATAGGCGTGGCGGGAACCGTCGGTAGTGTGAAGGTCCATCATGATATGCGGATCGTAATCGTTGAGGAGTTGCACCATCGAGCGGCCTTCGGGCGTATCGAGCTTCATGTAGTCGCGATTGATGTTCAAGCCCTGCGCATTGGGACGCGTGCCCATTCCGCCGACGGGGCCGTGCTGCGGACCGCGATTGGCGAGGGAGACCTTTTCGTTGCCGTCGGCGTTGAAGTCCGGCCCCACCAGAAGAATCATCGAGTCCAGCCACTCTTTGTGTCTGCCCAAAGCGATGTCCCGGATCAGCGCCTGCGACGATTCCTTACCTTCGACTTCGCCCGCATGAACATTGGCCTGGATATAGATGCGGAGTTTTCCCGCCGCCTTGACGGTCTCCGGCCGCGGGTCCGAAACGCGGCCCACGATCGCGAGGGGAAGCGCGCGCCCTTCGGAGGTGAATCCCATCGTCGACATGTGCACGAGTTCGGAGTTTTGAGCGGCCGTGTTCAGGAAGGACAGGATGTCGTCGTAGCGGCTCGTCTCCCGATAGTCCGTGCGTTCGGCACGCGTCTTCAACTGTTGGAGCGCGGCCTGCGACCGGCCCTGGCCGGTCGCGGATGAGATCGATACCGCGAGGATCGCGGACAGACAGAGGTAAAGGCGTCGAATCGGCATGGAACATCTTCCTCCGTTGAGAATCCGGGAGGACGCATGATAACCGATTCCCGGTCCGCTAAACACCACCGGCGCTTCTCAGTTCAGCGGGCGTCTCCAGGTGGCCACCTGTCCGGGTGGCTCGCGCCTTACGTGGATCCTGATTGCGATATCAACGGCGGGTCTTGACTCCAACGCGGCGGCAGAACGTCGCGATCTTGCAGCGGGAACAAAACGGGCTGATCGGCTTGCAGAGATTCTGTCCATAGGCGACGAGAAGATCGTTGTAAACGATCCAGTACTTCTCGGGCAGCTTGCGGCGAAGCGCCATCTCGGTATCGTCGGCGGTCTTTGTTTTCACATAGCCCAGACGATTCGAAATCCGATGCACATGCGTGTCGACCGCGATCCCCTTTTTGCGAAATGCAATCGTCACCACGATGTTCGCGGTCTTGCGCCCGACGCCCGGAAGTGAGAGCAGATCCTCCAGATCCGAAGGAACCTCTCCGCCGAATCGATCGAACAGCTGCCGGCAGATTTCTGGAATCGTTCTCGCCTTGACGCGATAAAACGCCACCGGATAAATCAGCTTCTCGATAGTCTCCACAGGTATGGCGAGCATCGTCTTTGCAGTGTTGGCCACCGCAAACAAACGGTCGCTCGCGGCGACGGTGGTTGCATCCTGCGTGCGAAGGCTCAGGATGCAGGAAATCAGAACGGTAAATGGCGTCTCGGCATAATGAGCGATCGCGGGAACCGCCCACTGCCGGATTTCCCTCCTCAGTATGGACACGACCCGGTGTATATCTTCAGACTGCATGACTCGATTGAACCCCTTCGACGGCTGTTCCGAAAACTACTGCAGGTTTCGTCCCGACTACCCTGTGGACCTCATCGACTTTGTGTGTACCCTCTCGAACCATTCGCTGCTGATCGACGCGGGGGCGGGCACCGGCAAGGCGAGCGCGCCCTTCGTCGATCGCGGCGTTCGTGTGCTGTCTGTTGAACCCAGCCTCGCCATGATTCGCCAGGGCCTTCGATCTTATCCCAGGCTGCGTTATGTCTGCTCAACCGCGGAGGAACTTCCGGTGGCTTCCGGCGCGGCCGGCGTTGTGATCTCCGCTCAGGCGTTTCACTGGTTCGACGCGCCGCGGGCCCTCGCGGAGTTTGCACGGGTCCTGAAGCGCGGCGGAAGCGTCTGCCTGTTCTGGAACACGCGCGGCCTGGAACACGCCGCGCCGAAGCTGTTCGACCGCCTGATTCACAAATGGAATCCGGGCCACGATCCGGGTTATCGACGAAAGGACTGGGGCGAACGCATTCAGGAGTCCGGACAGTTCGAAGCGGTAAATCATCGGACGTTCACGCAGGTCACGCCGATGAGCATCGACGACTGGATCGGACTGTCGCGCAGCATTTCGTATGTTCAGTCCATGGGCGCCCGGAAGCTGCCGGGCTTCGAGCGCGAACTCCGCGAAGGGTTGGCCGGGCTGCAATCGATCGACTGTCCTTATCGCACGGAACTCTGGTCCGCGACGAGCCGGTCCTGAGCCACCACAAAATCATTGATAAGCGAGACCGATGAGCGCCGCGCCCAGCACGAGCCATGCGGAACTGGATCGGAACTTCCAGAGCAGCGCGCCCGCCAGAATGGCGATCGCGATGGTGAATGCGTCCACAATCGCAGCGCGCGCCAGACTCGATGTCACGACAAGCATCAGAGCCACGGCGGCGGCGTTGATTCCATCCAGGAGCGCTTTGGCGGTGGCGTTGTGGCGCATGCGCCTCACGAATGGATGGGTCAGGCCGACCAGAACGAACGCGGGAAGAAAGACGCCGATCGTCGCTGCAAACGCGCCGCAGCCGCCGTCCAGCAAATAGCCGACAAAGGTCGCGGTGGTGAACAGCGGGCCCGGCGTGAGCTGGCCGACGGCGATCGCATCGAGCAGTTGGCGCTGGTCGAGCAACCCCAACCGGTCGACGAGATCGGCCCGCAACAAGGCAACAAGAACATAGCCGCTGCCGAAAAGCACGGAACCGATTTTGAGAAAGTAGAAGAAAATCTGCGGCGGCACGATCGAGAGGGAGCCCGAAAGACGCCGGCTTTCGCTCCACACCAGTGCCAGAACGCCCGAACCGAACAGGACCGTCAGTTCGCCGGCGCCCATCAGATTCCAGACCGCGGCGACAGCGGCGAGAATCGCGAGAAACACGTTCTTGACGGCCGTGCGGCCCAGGTCGAAGACCGCCCGCAGGATCACGGCGATCACGACCGGTTTCACGGCATAGAGCATCGACTCGAACTGCGGCAGGGTCCCATACCTCACATAGAGGATGGCAACGGCCACCACAATCAACGCGGCCGGCATAATGAAGCACACGCCGGCGACGATCAATCCGGCAACGCCCGCGCGGGTAAATCCGATATGGATCGCCATCTCCGTGGAGTTCGGTCCGGGAATGAAGTTGGTGGCGCCCAGCAGGTCCAGAAACTCCTCGGAACTCAGCCAGCGCCGGCGCTTCACGCACTCGTCGTGCATGTTGGCGATGTGGACGGCCGGGCCTCCAAACGAGCTGACTCCCAGCCGAAGGAAGACGCGCGCCAATTCTTGAAGGGAACCCTTGCTCCCGGTCATCCGATTAAGAGTACTATTACCGGCAATGAATTGGATGTCACTTGCCGTGGAACTTGCGCGCGAGGCAATGTCGGGAAACCCCGCGAAACCAGAGACTCAGACGATGCCCCAGCGACCGGCCGATCTTGGGACGGCACTCGCGCAGCAGTTTGCGCTGATCGACCGGAACATGGAGGCCGTTGTTCAAACGGTAAACGCGCACAACAAGAAACTCGAAGCCACCATCCGCCGGCAACGCTTCTGGAACTACGCGCTCGGAACCGGACTCGTCATCGCGATTGTTGTCGCCTTGATCGCATTAATAAGATAGCTCCTGGAAAACAAGACCCGCCGGCCAACGCTCCCGCCAAACCTCCGCTAAACAAACAGGGCTGCCATCGTGGCGATGATCAGAGCGGCCTCGTAGACGGCTGCCGCGGTGGTGTGCGACCCGACTCCGGCTTTCGCCGCGAGAACGAATCCCAGCGTGGATATGCCGGCAATTCCGCCGATGTAGCGAGCGGTCGAGAGCGCCCCGCCGGCCATCCCGGCGTTCCTCCGGTCAACGGCGCTCATCGCGGCCGCCTGAGACGTCGCCGTGGCGAGACCCAGGCCGGTCCCGACCAGCAGCAGCCCGCCGAGGGCATCGGTGGGAACGCTGAGTTTCTGGAAGTCCGACAGTAGAAAAACTCCCGCCAGAGATAGGAGGCACCCGGAGAAAACCGTCACTCGTGCGCCGATGCGCTCGGACAGGCGCCCTCCCACAGGCGCGAAGACGACCATCGCGATCATCATGGCGATGATGGACCGGCCCGTCACGCCCGGCTTGACCCCGCGCACCTGTTCAAAGAACACCGGCAACTGGAACAGCAAAGCGTACATCGCCAGGTTCTGCAGCCCGATGACAGCATTAGCCGCCGAAAAACGGCGGTTCAGGAAAAGACGCAGATCCAGCACCGGTTCCACGGCATGCCGCTCCCATGCCACAAAACCGGTGAGCAGGGCCGCGCCCGCAATCCCAGTCCATACCGACGCCGCGCCATGGGACTGAGCGGCGAGCACCAGCAGCGCCAGGGCGCCGCCGAGCAGGAGGCTTCCCTCGACATCGAATCGTGGACGCTGAACCGGCGCGCCACGCGATGCCTGCGGGGTTCGCGCCAGCCGGATCATCGCGAAGGCAAGAACGATGACGGGAATATTGGCGACGAAAACCGCGCGCCAGCCGAAACGGGCGGTCAGTTCTCCGCCAATGAGCGGGCCGATGGCTGCGGCGACTCCCATGACCGACCCGAAGTAACCGAAGGTTCGAGGCCTCCTGGATTCGGGAACCACGTTGCGGAGTAGCGCCATCGTTGCGGGCACGGTCATCGCGCCCCCGGCCGCCATGGCAATCCGCGCGACGGCGAGACTCGGAAGATTGGCGAATGCAAAACCGGCTGCCGAGCCCACACCGTAGACCGTCATGCCGAGCAAGAGCCCTTTCTCGTGACCGATCCGGTCTCCGAGTTTTCCACCTGGACTCATCACCGCGATACCCACGATGAGGTAGCTCGCGACCAGCCACTGCGTGAGCGGCCCGCTGGCGATTCCAAGTTCCTTCCCGATCGAAGGAAGCGCGACCGCAATCATCGTCGATCCCAGTGGAGAGAGGGAGGCGGCCAGAAACATGCCCGTGTAGAGCATCCACGAGACTCCGGGAGTTTGACGAATCTCGTCCGGAACGGGTCTCATGCGCGCGATGGCGCCGCGGCGGACGTGATGGCGCGGCACTGCAACATGTACAGGACGTCGTCTTCGAAAGCCCATTCGATGTCGAGGTCCTCGCCGAAAATCGCCTCGCAGCGAAGTGTCAGAGCGTGCAGCCGCTCCAACTGGGAGTCCTGCAGCACGAGAGCGTAAGCCCGTGGCGCCTCCACGGCGATCTCCACCGTTCCGCCGTGGGGCGAGATTCTCAATTCGACGTCTTTTATTCCGGCGGCTCGTTCGAGCACCTGTCCATCGAGACTGATGCGGTAGGAGTCCGGCACGACTGCGCCCGATACAACGGATTCGCCCAACCCCCACGCCGCCTCAATCAGGATTTCCCGGGCTCCGGACGCCGGATTCCGCGTGAAGAGAACGCCCGCCGCGCCGGCGTCGACGAGATGTTGAATGACGACCGCGATGCGGGGAGTTCCCGCGATGCCCATTCGTTCCCGGTAAAGCAGGGCCGACGCGGAATGCGCCGACCGCCAGACTTCGACGATGGCGTGGAGAAGACCCGCGGATGAAGCGGCGTTGAGGATGGTCAGATGCTGGCCGGCGAAGCTGGCGTCCCGGGCGTCTTCGCCGACCGCCGACGAGCGGACGGCGGCGCGGCCTCCCACAGCGCCCAGGAGATCTGCCAGGTTCTCGTCGGCGGCGCCCTTCGCGGCCAGAGCGTCGACCGCGTGGACGTCGAACGCGAAACCGGGCGGCACGGGCAGTCCGGCCTGGATCGATCGCCCCAGGCTGACGGCCTTGCCGCCAAACCGGCTTTCATCGTCTGCGGCGATCAGGGGTACCGCACAGATCACAGCACTTCCACGCGTCCACTGTTGCCGTCGACCCGGATGCGGGCGCCGTCCGGGATGACCGACGTTGCTTTCAGCGTCCCGACAACAGCGGGAATGCCGTACTCCCGCGCCACAATGGCGGCGTGCGAAAGTTGTCCCCCGCGATCCGTGACGATGGCGCCGAGCAGGGGCAGCACCACGTTGAACGCGGCCGATGTGGACGTCGTGACAAGAACGTCACCCTTCGTCAGACGTTTGAATTCCTCCGGATGCTTCACCAGGCGGGCATCCCCCGTGTACACGCCCGGACTGACCGGCTTGCCGGCGATCGTTGTCCCCGGGGCTTCCGGAGCGGGCATGAACAACTCCCCCATTGCCGCTCCCAGCGCACGCATCGCTTCCGCCACGTGAGGCGGCAATCCGTCAAGCGGTGGAGGCGGAGCGGGCGGCACACCGAGGAACGGAGGTGCCTCGGTCAATGGCGCGGTACGTCTCCATAGCGTTCTTTCCTGAAGCTCCTCTTTCGCCGGTCCACCCGAGCCTCGAAGCATGGCGACCTGTTCGGCAAACGTTGCATCAATCGCGTTTTCCGATGTCTCGATCCGCCCCGCCCCGGCCAACCTCCGACCGGCTTCAAGGACCGCCCGCCGCGCAATTCCCGTGCCCCAGATGTCGTTGTGAATTCCCCGCTCATCCCTCAGCCGGTTGACCTGGCGCGCGTCGCTGAGGAATTCGTCGAACCGGCTCCGGTGACGATCCGGAACCGCTTCACGGACACGCGCGGCGGCCTCTTCGGTACCGGAAGGCGTTCGCTGGCTCGTTGAAGCCCAGATCGCGCCAACCAGCATTTCCGGCATTTCGATCACGCAGGGGTCGGCCACATCGTATCCGCCGGCGAGTCGGAATCCGACCGCCTGGATGTACGTCCTCACCGCCGAGCCCAGCCGGTCCTGTCGTGAAAGAAGGGCGTCCAGCGTTTCCTGTGCCGACAGTCCGGAATAGTCTTTCGGACCCACTCCTGTTTCGGATAAAGCTGCAGCGACGGCTGCAAGTTCGTCGTGAGCGCCGAGCGAGACCTTCGAACTTCCCTTGAGTGGCGCCATGATCGCGCCGGCATCGAGGCCCGTCCATTCGGTCGCGTAGGCAAGGTACAGGCCGGTTGCCAGTATGGCCGGAATGGTGAAGATGTGATGCCGGTAGATCATTTCCGCGGCGTTGTCCTTCGCCGCGGTCAGATGCGCGATGAACGCCTCGCGATCCATCTCCCGGATGGGCGCCGTCTCGAGTTCCCGGTTGCGGCGGATCGAATCGGGTTTGTATTCCGTGTCCCACCGCTCCAGGTCTTTCAGCCACAGTCTGGATTCCAGAGCCGTCCGGGCCGCCTCAAAACGGCGGCCGATCTCCTGCTCGTCGGAGGGGTCCACCATCGTGGGGCGATAGTACAGAAAACCGTTCACCGTCGCGGGCTCGAGATGGCTGAACAACAAGCCGTAGCGCGCCGTTCCTTCGCGGAAGCCTTTGGGAAAAGCCTCGCGAAATGTTTCAAACATGAACGGCGTCAACGGGCGGGGACAATGGGTGGCGTCCTGTTCCCAGGTGCCGGGACCAGGGGGTTCATAAGTCCGGATACTCGGATTTCGCGTCACGTTGGAGTCTCCCTTCGATTAACTGTTCAAAAAAATGCGGATGAGCCGACACGAGCGAAGGAAACCACAATAATTTTGGGTGAAATGGAGAGGCGCCGATCGGATTCGAACCGATGCATAAAGGTTTTGCAGACCTCTCCCTTACCGCTTGGGTACGGCGCCCGAAGAAACCCGACCATTATAACCAAATTCACAAATGTAGTCGTCG
>JAHFTY010000037.1 GCA_023265365.1 Acidobacteriota bacterium | reverse complement strand
GACCCCACCAGATTTCCGCAGAACGGTGGCACTGGTAGTAGCCCTCGCTGTGGTTGACTGCGCCAGCCACGTTGACTTCATCATCCCGCCCGAACTCCGGCCGCACGACAATGGCCGTGTTTTTCGAAAAATACGGATCGTTTTTGACGAAATCGATGATCTTTCCGAGTTGCTCGTCGGTTGTTTTGCAGACCTTTTCGTACTCGAAATAGCCGGTCTGCTGGCGCAGGTATCCGCCCGCACCGTGGCCCGTATCGTGGCCCACTTGCTGGTAAATCAACATCCGAGGCTTGAACGCCTGCATGACGTCGGGAATCACGGCAAGACCGAGAGCATCGCCGACGAACGGGTCCCGCGGGATCGGGGCGTTCTTCAGGTTGAACTCCCAGTACCGTTTCGCATAAGTGGCTTCGATGAATTCTTCCAGCTTCTTCTTCTCCGCCGGCGTCAAACCCATGTCCGGAAACTCTTCGGCTACAACCTGCGCCGGGCTACGCTTCATGTCGGGCCAATAAATTTGCGTCGCCGTCAGCGAGACCGGGCGTGTGTTTTCGCCATAGTTCGGATGCGCCGAGAAGTACTTTTCGTTATAACGCCACTGCCGGTAATAGCTGACTCCGTTCACGTAAAAGTAATTCGTCGCCTGGTCCCCGGTCGCCTTCCGGATGTAGTGCGGCGGCGTGGGATACAGTGGAATCGCGGCCTGATGACGGTTGCCGGTGAGCAACTCCGTCCACGAGTGACCGTGGTTGGATACCGTTTCGTTGTGGCTTTCGGTGTAGACAAAGCCTTCCCGCGCCAGCCGCGCATAATTCGGCGACAATGCCGGACTTTCGTAGTATTCCTTCTTACGGCTCCCGTTGCCATTGATGATCCAGATCACGTGCTTGGTCTGGAAGTTGTAGGTCTGCTGTGGAGCCGGCGAAGCGGCCAAACGCATGCCGCCCAACGCCATGGCTCCGCCACCCAGGCCCAAATCCGTCAAAAAACGTCTACGGTTCATTCGTCCTCCAATGGTTTCAAATACGTTCAATCCCGCCCGCAGCTTTGGACTGCACACAAGCCGCAGGAACAGTTCTTCGACAAAGCGGAACTCTACGGTTCGTGACAATTCAGACAAGCGCCCCGCGCGGGGTGGGGCGGAATCATGTCGAGGCGCCGGATCTTGCCGGTTGACGGATCCGGAGTAGCGCCGGGGGCCAGCTGAATTACGACGCCGGTGGGCAGTGTGATGACATGCTGAATCGGGTCGTAAACGCCGATATTGGCAGACGCACCGGCGCGCGCAGGTGTGGCCGAAGGCGCTCCATATCCGGGACCTGCGGGCGGAGTGCCCGCTGCGGGCGCTGCTCCGGGTGCCGCTGAAACCGCGCCTTTTTTCATATTCTTGTAAGCTTCAAACAGATTCTTACCGCCGGTGAAGGTCATCCGCACGTCCAGGTCGGGATTGTATTCAGAAACGTAGTCCATTTTGTTCTCTGCGTTGTCCTGCCCTGTGATTCGTTCGAGCCTCCATTCGCCGGGTTCCATCAGGTCATCGGTCTGCAGCGTGCCCGTCCAAAGGTTGGTGTTGACGGCTCCTCCTCGAGTCAGACCGGAACTTTCGACGGGTTTCAGCGTCGCGGCAGCGCGGGACGTGTAGCTGGGAATCGGGTTGAACTGGATGTTCACGGCCGCCACGCCGGACTTGTCATCGGAAATGATCGCGTTTACGGTCACGGGTTCGCCGAGCCGCGCACTCGTCTGGCTGAGCCACACCGAGTGCAACTGAGGTGGAGTCGTATCGACGCTGGCCGCATCGCTCGTAAGATTGATCTTCGCGTACTTCATTGCGGGCGCCGTCGTATACATCATGGACTTGTCCACACCGGCCTTGTCTCGCGGAATCATCGAATACACGACGTATTCGCCGCCCTGCCACCACTGGGGTACATTGACAAACGCGCCGTAAATACCCGGTTTGCCAACCATGGGCTGAAGCTCGAATTCAAGGTAGCGGCACGGATTTGGATTGGTGACGCCCATGGGACCCGTTGATGGAAGGCCGGATGTCGGCGCCAGACAGGCCGACTGCGGGCCTTGAACCTTCACCCTCGCGCCCGCCACGCCCGATCTGTCATCCGTAATCTTGGCAAATACCGGAATGGTGTCCCTGATGGATTGAGTGCGAATCGCGCTTTCCGGCTGACCCAATTGATTCATGCGCACCCACTCGACCGCGGGCGCCGTCACGTCCACATCCCTATCGTTATTCACGGAAAGAACCTCGATATCGAGATCTTTC
The DNA here is from genome assembly GCA_023265365.1 of Acidobacteriota bacterium. Taxonomy (GTDB): domain Bacteria; phylum Acidobacteriota; class Terriglobia; order 20CM-2-55-15; family 20CM-2-55-15; genus JAHFTY01. The sequence goes on along the minus strand of JAHFTY010000037.1, from coordinate 22,748 downwards.
CCGGCAGGATGGGTGTCGGCCCAGTAGATTTTTCCCGACCTCCCGCCGTTGCTGACGCCGAGTTGAGTCGCGCGCCACGTTCCAGGAACGGCAGTCCGTGGAATCGTCACGGAACCGCGCATCACGTTACCGCCGGGTACCGTAGGCTGCAGTCTGCCATTCATCGTCTGAATACGACCTAACGGGCTGTAATAACCAATACTGCATCCGTTCTGGGTCCCGGTAAAGTCCTCGAGAACGCACTCGAATTGAACGGTCTGGCCGGGCGCCACGGCGCGGTTTCCGAGAATCTGAAAGGACCGGATGACCGCCGGCCATTGCCAGCTTTTCAAATCGTGCCAGTCGAATTCCCGATCCGGATTCGACAGGAACTCATCGGGCGGCTCTTCACCTTGATGTTGGCTCAGGTAGTACGTGTCGGTGCCTGGAGCCAATGGATGCACCCAGGGAGTCGGGTTCGACACTTTTCCTGTCGGTCCCAGCAACCAACCCAAAGGCGCCGTCGTTACTCCGGCGACGGCTCCCCCTGCAGCGGCAGGTTCGGCTCCCCGTCCACCCCGTTGCCCGGCTTGCTGAGGCGCCTGCGGAGCGGCCGCCGGTTGGGCGGCTCCTCCACGCGCGCCGCGACCGGCCTGTGGCGCCGGAGATGCGGCCGCGATAAGACCCGCTGGCTGCTGGCGCGCTTCAAGAATCACTTCGTGAGTGACGAGGATCGCAATTACCGCGCACGCCACGAATGTGAGGATGACGAATTTTTTCGTCATGATTCCTCCTTTCTCCTGTCTTGCAGTTCTACCTTGTAAATGGTCACTAGAACTAGAACGGATGCCTGATGTATTTCTAGTTTACGGATCGCGACTGTATTCCAAGTCGATAACGCTGGAATACGAAAATTCGCGAAAGCGGGACCATGCTCACAACGTAATGTGATTTGACGCCTGGGGAAGAGGGCCGCGATTCGGCCCCTCCAGGAGGAGATCGAGCAGTGGTTGATGCCGCGTAGTTACCCGACGGTAACGAACAGTTTCCTTGACGATGGCCGTCTTCGGGTTTCGGATTCTACTTGCCGTTGCACAGGCGCACATTACCTTGGCGAAGGCTGCAAGTTGAACGCGAACTCTGCTTCCACCTCGACTGGATATCCATCGATTTGGCGATTTGGTCGGCTTGGTGAGCGCTTACCGCTGCCCGCACGCCTCTATATTCTCCCGGAGTGCTGACGACGAGCATCACGCTCAAACAAATCCACACCATCGACCATAAACCGCCGCGAAGCCAACACCGCATCATGCGGACTCAACGAAAGCCCTTATCTCGCGCTGCGATGAGTCGGGCTTGCCGGGAATGAATGCGGTCTGATTGAGGAAGTCGCGCGCGCTCTGCTTAAGTACGCGTTTAAATTCGTTTACGGAGTCCGCCATAACATGTGTTGTTGCTGATGACCTTCGCTACTTGCCGCAGCAGGGGGAAGATTTTCGACGCCAATAGTCGTTGCCTTTCACGATCGCGGTTGCCGCTGCTGAAAACGCGAATCCGGTCGCTACGCTGACACCGATATCTGTGATTGCATTCTTCTCCACACAAGGATCAATCTCCAGTCGCGGGTTTCGTTCGGCGAGGGCCGTCTGCATGGTCTCCGATCCTACGCCCGGTCCGGTCGGGCCGAGAAGCTCCCTTTCCCTCGTAATGGCGGCTTTTTCGCGGCGGCCCGGAGCAGTCCAGGGCGCAAACGTGCGAGCGGCGGAGAAAGAAAGCAGCAGCTAAAGAGAAATGATTTCCAGATCGGGAAATGCGATTGAAGTCGCGCGTATTGTCGGTGCCGATCGCGTAGCCGAGTTCCAAAGCTCACGCGCCGATGATGAGATCCGCAACCGGTAGATTTATTCCTTTAGCCGCTTGTTCGCCACCCACGCACGCGATGATTTCCGCTGTGGCTCCGGTGATCGAGTGAACGGGGATTGTAGCTTTGAGTTCATCCAGGAAAGCGCGGCGGCGTTCCCGGATTTCCGGCCTGTTGGCGCGATCGATACCGTGCCCGACTTCGGCAACCGTTAACGCGGAGAGGATGACCGGCACAGCGCCGACTTTCTTCACCACGTCTTCGATGACTTGAGCTGGTGTGAGCTTGCTGCATTCGGCAGCAATCAGGACGCTGGAGTCGAGGACTATTCCCAGGATGGCGGGTTCCATGGCTCGCGATGCGCGGCGGCCTCACACTGGATTTGGCTGCTGCCGTTGCACCCGTAGCCAAGTTCGATTGATGAAGAGACTCTGGCGCGAGTCGATGAAGCAATTCAGATCAGCCTGGGACGGATTGTGTCGCTATCCGTGCCATCAACGACTTTGCCGGTGGAGGATCGGCAGTTGTGGAGGGGCGTAGCACCGGTCGATCAACGCGGCCCGATCAGCTTTTGGACCTTTTGAAGCAGGAGGTCGAAGTCGATAGGTTTATCGACAATCATCTCCACCGAAACACGATTAATCTGAAGCGTTTGTCCGAATCCGGAAATGATAATGACGAAGACTTTCGGGTAGTTCTCCTGAATTCGAATTGCCAGTTGCGCACCGTCCGTCCCTGGCATCGAGTAGTCGGTGATCACCAGATCGACCCCCTCGTGCGAATTGAGAATCGCCAAGGCTGCCTGTGCGGACCCAGCCACAAACACCCGATATCCTTCCGCCGTAAACAGTTTCTCCGCGAGTTCAAGGACGAGGGGCTCATCGTCCACGATAAGAATGGTCCCCATCAAGACTTCTTCCGAGTTCAACAACCGGTCCCTGCCAGGCTGTCGTCGTCCAACGGCCGAACGCGACAACACACGTGTGTTTTGGTTCGAATGAAACGGGGCGCCAGTCCGAGAAAGTCAGACTGAGCTTTTTTCGCATGAGAGAACCGCGCGTATCCCGCCTGTATGAGTGATCTGATTTCATCAGCTTTCGCACGGGTTGGATAACTCTGCTGATGTTCGATCGCGGCACCCGGCGAGGTGTGAGCAGAGATATAGAAGATCGATAGATCGATAAAACCCGGACCGAAAAGTCTCATAACTGGATATCTTTGCTTATGTACGCACCAAGCTTATGTACGCTACCAAACATAAGCGCCGCAAAGGAAGGAGAAGTCAGCCTGGAGGAGTTTCAAAGTTTTAGGATCTCCGCCCCAGGTTTCGTTGTGGCGAGTTGCTCAGAGAGACATGATTATTGAGCGGCAATGCCGGACGAGGCGTCAAAACCGAGACCGCCGTGGATTGGGGAGGCGACGAACTGACAAAGAGGATCGACCGGTGACATTGAGGCTTTTGATTCTTCTGTTTCTGGCTCCGGCGCTTCATGCCGAAATTCCTTACCGTCTGCTGCGGGCGGATTTTGCGAAAGAGGGAGCCCGGGAAAAAGAGGTGGCGTTCGCGGTTTCGGTCGATCGCGCGATGGACCGGACCGAAGTGGAGGGTTTGGTTTGCCGGATCCTCAACTCGGAAAAGCCGCCGAAATACCAGATTCTCAACATCCGCGTTTTTGTGAACCTGGACGAATACATTCCGGACGACGAGTCCAGCCAACTCGCCTGGTACGTCTGGAACCGGACCCTGCCTCGTGTTCGGGGACGGCTTGTGATGATGAAAACGATGGACGGCGGCACGCTGGACCCGTGGCAATCCCGTGAATTCAATCACGAGAAAGTTTGTTCGCGTTTGGGCCCTGCGGGCAGAGGCGTTTTTGCCCAGAAACCCGGTTTGGAGTCGAACATCGCCAAATGAAGCGAAATCAAGCAGAAGCCTTTTCCCCTCGACGAGGGGTGGCCCAAACCGGCGGGGTGGTGCTGTTCACGAAATGGATTTTGTTGGTCGAATCGCCCGCCGCTCCGCGGCACCCCGTCTTGGCCAAGGCGGGAAAAAGTCTGCGTCCAGCTCGCCCCAAGGTTTGACCTTTTGCAAAGCCGGCGGAGATCAGGCGGCGTGCCGCAGATGGTCTTCTTCATACAGGATCTCTGCATGCTGCCCCGTCAGTGTTGCTTCGTGCCAATCCAGCACCTTACGGCCGATCGGGACGCTGATGCTTGCCACGACAATGAAGCACATCAGGAACACACTCGCGAGAAGGATGGCATAGACTGGCGCGGCAATAGCCATCAGGGCAAAGCCGACATCGTTTCCCGCCAATACGACCGCTGCCACAGCGGCGCCCGCCCAGATAAAGGACTTTAGAGTGGTGGTCATGGTCTGCCTCCACACTGAAGTACCTGCAAGTGGAGGCCCACTTTGGCGTGTAAGATCGTGGACGCGTATGAAACAACTCATGACCATTTTTGTGACCGTCCTCATTGCCGAGATTGGCGACAAAACCCAACTCGCCACCATGCTCTTCGCAACCGATCAGCGAACCGGGCGCGCCGGAGTATTCGTTGCCGCGGCGGCCGCGCTGGTCACGTCGACGGCGCTCGCGGTGATCGCGGGGAGTTTCATTACCCGAGTGATTCCGGAATCGACGCTGAAGATCGCCGCCGGTGTGGGATTCATCCTCGTCGGCATTTGGACGCTGGTGAGCCGCTGAAGCGCTTCGCTCAAGGAGTGACGATGATCGTGAGTTCCTCATCGCCGACGAGGGCTCCGTCATCGGCTCTGCAGCGAAGGACGTAGGTCCCCGGTCGATCGAAGGTGACGTGAACGGCGGTTTTGCCGTCGGGAGGCATCGGGTCCGGAACCCATAACGGCGCCCATGGCGAGTTCGCTCCGGCGCGCGTGTCTTCCCAGACCTTCACCTGCGGCGGATCGAACGTCACTTTGCCCGCGCCGCGATACACAAACCACGACACATGCAGCCCGAGGTTTTTACCGACGGTGATGCGGACCGGAGGTGACGTCGCCGCCCGCGCGATCAGGGCGGCGGCGGCTTGTCCCTGGAGGCGCCGTTTCGGAATGCCGTCGTCCTCCACTTCCGCAACAAGCGTCAGCGGCTGACCGGCTTTGACGGTCTTCCGTTTGTTCTCGTCCACGCGAACCACGGGAGGCTTGTTCGCGCGAATCTCCGGACTGCTGGCGCCCGCGCCCAGCGCTCCGGTCTCCGAGGCCTTGACCACGTCATCGATCAGGTAATCCAGTCGAAGGCTCGCATACGCCTTCTCCGTCTTTCCGTGGGCGGTCACCGTCCAGATAAGCTCGTCCTTTTCGACAAAACCCTTCGGCACCGGAACCCTGAACATGAAGCGATTGCGCCTCGGCAGAAAGTGGGTGGGCTGGCCCTGGTCGGCGCCGCCGACATTGAAGCTGTTGTCCGGGCCGATGGGCAGGTCGATTTCTTCTTCCCAGTTCCGGTTCATGTATCCGAACACGAAATAACGGGAACCGTCGGGAAGCTGTTCCCATCCTTCGTAGGCGGGCGAGATGCTCTGGCCTTTCGAATACGTCAGGGATTGCGCGAGCATCAGCCCCATCAGCAGAATCGAGAAGAGCGTGTTCATTTCTGAACGACCGAACAGAGAGGACAGCCGATCAGGACGTCATTCTTCGTGAGGTGCAGTTTGTCCCGGCGCTTCGCCATCTCTTCCTTGAACTGCTCGTCCGTCAACGCGACGCGGTTGCCGAGGTCGATGAACATGTTCGCCACCGATCGATTCCCCGATCCCTGCCAGTTCCGCGGATCGGGCACGTTCTTGTTCGTGGGCGAGTTGTTCATGGTGCCGACGATATGAAGGATGGTGCCCTTCGGAAGCAGCGGCGCGTAATCGTCGTCGTAGTCGTAGCCGCGAACCCAGTTGTGATCGTAGCCGACGCAGCTCAATGTCTGGATGTTGTATCCCCAGATCGCTTCCAGGCACATGCGCGCGCCGGGCGCGTGGAGATGCGGTTCGAATGAGGTGATCTTGGTGTTCTGCTGAAGGACCGTGTAGGCGTGGAGCTGCTGATCCGATTCCATCGCCTTGATATCGATATCGACGCCATTGCCGAGACCGAAGACGGCGCGCTTGAACAGCGGCACATAGTCTTTGGGCTGGAACTTGAAACCGATTTCGAGGTGCGACCTCGTGTCGCGGCCGTTCGAATGAAGATGGACGGAATCCGACACGACGCTCGATCCGGCTTTCAGAAGACGCGCCGCCCGCGGGTCGAAGAAGTCCGGATCGCGTCCGACTTCGTGGACGGGCCAGTTTGTGGTGTCGTCGCCGGTGACGGCGGCAACCGGGTTTTCGGGCGTTTCGGTTCTGGCGCCGAGAACCTGGGTGCGCCAGATCATGTGATGAAAGACGAATCGTCCGCCGACGGTGGCCCTTCCGTTATCCGACCGCGGATCGACGTCGTTGACTTCCTTGATCTCGAGGGCAGCCACATACCGATCTTCGGTGAGGCCGGTCGGGATGCTCGGAATCTCGCCCCACCAGTCGGGTGCGTTCGCTTTGACGAGGATCTCGTTGCTCTTGAGGATCAGGTCGGGCGTGCCGATTGCCCATGCGGAAGCATCCGCGAACTGCCGCGGAGGCGGCATGTCCGCCGGATTGCCTCGCGCGGCGCCGCTGTCGGCCCATTTCGCGATGGCGGCGATTTCGTCGTCGCTCAGCGAAGGATCGTTCTGGAATTGCTGGATGCCGATGTTCTTCTCGACATACCAGGGCGGCATGACACCGGCTCGGGGACCGAGACCGGTTCGCTGCTTGATGGACCGGGCCCAGGGGCGCACGTCCTCGTAGGTCACCAGCGGCATCGGCGCGACGCCGCCGGCGCGATGGCAGTTTTGACAACTGCGCTGCAGGATCGGAGCGATGTCTTTGGTGAATGTGGGGTCGCCCGCAACGGCGCCGAAAAGCAGGGCCAGAATCGAATAGAGGAGAGTCATGCGCGGAATTCTACACCCGGCCGAGCGCTTCCATAAATAGTCCCGACAAGTCCTGCAAAACGGTACGGACCTGCGCCGGATCAAACGAACCGCGTTGGGCAATCGTCTCCAGCTCGGAAGCCATTTCGCTGATCTGCGGGTAACCGAACGTACCCGCCACGCCCGCCCATCGGTGAGCGAGGCGCCGCAGCGCGTTGCGATTGATGCCGGAGTCGATCTGATCCAGCAGCCGGATCGTCTGGCGCTCTCCCTCTTCGAGGAAGTAGCGCCGTAACGACTCGATCAGCGCCGGATCCGCGGGAAGAGCATTCGGAGCGCCTGCGGCCAGACTGCTGCGAACGGCTTCGACAACGTCCTTCATGTCCGCAGTCCGAAGCACAAAGGCGTTGGCGCCAATGCTGTGGGCCATCAGTTCGTCGTTTTTCTGAATCGATCCGGAGGTGGTGAGCACCACGGGAATATTCTGCAGATCGATATCACCGCGAATGGCGGAGCACATCCGGAACCCGTCCAGCCGCGGCATGAGGATGTCGCTCACGATCACCGCCGGCTTCACCTTTCTCGCCTGCTCCAGCCCATCCGCCCCGTCTTTCGCAATCGCCACCGTGAAACCCAGCGCACCGAGCCGTTCCTTCAGCAGGCGCCGTTCCGCAGCGTCGTCGTTCACCACGAGCGCCAGCAATCCGGCGCCGGGCTGGGAACCGGAAGCCGGGCCGCCCTGAAGGAAAATGCGGACCTGCTCGGCGAACGTCTGGGCGCGAATGGGCTTCATGATCAAACCGATGCAGCCGGCTTCCCTGGCGGATTTTTCATCGACGCCTCCCGAGCCGGCCGTCAACATGACAATTGGGATTTTCCCGGACCCGGGGTTCGCCCGGATCTGGCGCGCGAGTTCGAGGCCATCGATGTCGGGCAGATGATAGTCCGTGATGATCAGTGAGGGGGTGAACGACGCCAGCACCTCCATCGCCAACTGACCCGTCTCCGCGGTCTCGACAAAGTATCCCTTTGCCGAAAGCAGTATCCGCGTGAGTTTCAGCTGGATTGGATCGTCATCGATGATGAGAAGTTTTTCACTCGGCATTGCGCAACCGAAGTAGATTATCAAAAATGCCTGAACTTCCTGACGTCATTATCTACATCGAATCTCTCGCATCGAGAATCGCCGGCCGGCCGCTCGAGCGCGCCCGATTGTTCAGCCCTTTTGTGCTCCGGTCCGTGTCTCCCGCGTTTTCCTCCATCGAAGGAAAACGCGTCACGGAACTCCGGCGCCTGGGCAAACAGATTGTGTTCTGCTTCGAGAACGATCTGTTCATGGTTGTCCACCTGATGATCGCCGGCCGGTTTCAGTGGAAAGCGAAAGGCAAAGCCGTCGGCGGACGCCTGGGATTGGCGTCGTTCAATTTTCCGAATGGCACGCTGATCCTGACCGAGGCGGGCTCGAAAAAGCGGGCGTCTCTTCACATCGTGCAGGGCGAAGACGCTCTGAAACGATTCAACCGGGGCGCGCTGGAAGTGATGGACTCAACGCTGGAAGAATTCGCCCATGCGCTCCGGAAGGAGAACCACACGCTGAAGCGATCGCTGACCGATCCACGCTTGTTGAGCGGCATCGGAAACGCGTACTCCGACGAAATCCTCCATCGCGCGCGGCTGTCGCCGATGAAACTGACAAGCAAGCTGACCGGCGGCGAGATCGCCACGCTTCACGCGGCGGCCTTGTCGACGATGAACGAGTGGATTGAACGGCTGCGCACCGAAGCACAGAAGGAATTCCCGTCGAAGGTGACGGCGTTTCGACCGGAAATGGCCGTTCACGGACGCTATGGCAAACCATGTCCGGTCTGCGGCGCGCCCGTGCAGCGGATCGTGTATGCGGAAAACGAATGCAACTATTGCGTCACGTGCCAGACCAACGGAAAACTGCTGGCGGATCGCGCCATGTCCAGATTGTTGAAGGAAGACTGGCCCCGCAGTCTCGACGAGTGGGAGGAGCGAAAATCCCATCCAGACTAGTTTCAGGCAGAACCGAAACCACAATTTGGACAGCTCTGCGACGAGGTGGGGTGGCGCGAAGCGGCGGGGCGGTTCGACCACGCCCCGCCTTTGCCGTTCAACTACTGGTTGCTTGTGCGTTGGGCGCCGAGCACCTTGTTGATCGCGTCCACCGTCAGTTTCGCGCGGAGGTCGCGCGTGAGCATTCCGTTTTCCAGCAGCGAACTGAGAGGCAGAAGGGTTGCGCCGTTGATGGAGGCGCGGTTCGCCTTGACGCGCTGTTCGTAGCGGATCGTGGTCGGATCGGTGAGGGCCATCAGTGAATCGATGCAGTATTCCTCATGAATGCCGTCGGAACCGTTGCTGGCTCCGAACTCGATCTTCTCGGGAACTTTCAGGACAGACTGGAGGTAGATCTGGCACGACTTGTAATCGTAGTACTCGGGAATCATGTAGAAGTGGGCCGGGTTCCCTTTGTACTTCGCTTCGAGTTCTTCGGCGGCCTGCTTCATCCCGGTCTGGTTTCCGCCGCTGTCGCCTATATAGATGATGTTCTTGAAACCCATGGCGCGCATGCTGTCGCCCATGTCGTAAAGGACGGACTTGTAGGTCGCCTGGGAGAGGCCCACCCAGTTGCCGATGCCGACGGGTTGATCCGTGCGATAAGGCTCGAGTGTCACAATCGGCGCAACGAGCGCATTTCCGAGCTTGCGCGCGACGGCCTCGGCCGTTTGTTGAAGCACGAAATTGTGTTTGCCGGATGCGAGATGCGGACCGTTCGATTCGACGCCGCCGGTCGCGATGATGCCGGTGGTCTTGCCGGACTTGAGGAGGTCCCGAACTTCCAGGACCGTCAACCGCTCGATCCAGACGCTGTCGATCGCGTCGATCGGCCGAGCCTCCGCCGCCAATTGCGCCTGTCGTTGCGCAAAAGCCGCGGCCTGTTGCTCCGGGGTCTGGTTTCCACGCCCACCTCCGCCGCCGCCGGCCGCGCCGGCCTGCGGAGCGGCGCCGCGCTGTTGGGCGAGTGCCGTCACGGCGGCGAGACAGAGCACGATCACAAACACGACTTTCAAATGCTTCATACCTTCCTCCTCCATTGCCTTGGGTCCCAAGGCAGCCGAGACTATATTAAAGTGAGCGCCCAAATCAAAGACTCCCCGTCAAAAGGACCCATGCGTCGATATTGCGTTACAGGGCTTCTGCTGCTGCTCGTCGTCTCGATATCGGGCGCCCAGGACTTTCAGGTGCGGACGCGGGTGGATCTCGTGGTGGTTCCCACATCGGTCCGCGAAGACGGCAAACTGGTGCCGGGTCTCACGCAAAAAGATTTTTCCATCTTCGAGGACGGCCAGCCACAGACCATCTCCAACTTCTCGGCCGATCCGCAACCGCTTTCCGCCGCGATCGTGATCGATACCGGGATGGGCGGAATTTCCCTGAAGCGCCTCGTTCCGTTATTCATCTCGGTTACCGGCGGCTTCAGTCCTTTCGACGAAATGACCTCTTTCCGCTACGACCACCTCGTTCACCACCTCGCCGACTTCACGAGCGACCCGGAGACAATCGAGAAAAGCTTCGACATCGTCAAGTCGATCGCAGAAGCCGCCCCGCCAACCGTCCCTTCCGGAGAACCGGCGCCCAACGCCCCTAAAATCATCCAGCAACTCCTGAAACTTCTGAATGCCGGCGAACTTGGCGGACGGCCCCCGGGCGATCCCAGTCTTCCGCCAAGCCTGAAGTACCCGACGACGAAATCGGCCAAAACGCCTCAAAGCCGCGTTCTGTATGACGCGCTCTACGAAGCCGCCAGGGTTCTGGAGTCGCGGCCCTCGAATCGACGCCGGACTATTCTGATCGTTTCCGACGGACAGGTCGCCGGCGCCAATACGCACTCGTTTGAAGAGATCACCAATCTCCTTCTTCGCGACGAGATCCAGCTTTTTGCCGTCACGGCGGACAGCGCGGCGCTCGAAGGCCGGTTCGGCGTGCTCGGTTCTCTGGCCGCGGCAACCGGCGGGGACACGTATCGAGGCCTGACCACCGGATCGATGGAGAGCGCGTTTACGAGGATCACCGAACAGGCCAGAAACCAATACGTGCTGGGATACCGCTCCACCAACAAACCCACCGAAGGGCTGCCGGTTGTCCGCGCCATCGAGGTCAAGGGGCGAGATCCGAAATGGAAGATCACACACCGAAGAGGGTATACACAGCTTCCATAGCCTGAGCCTGAAGATTTGAAATTGCTAAGATGTCCGATCGCAGATTCCGTCATTTCGGATTCGAAACTCTTGAGGCATTGCTGTCCCAATGAAGCGAAATCGAGGAAAAGCGTTTTCCCCTCCTCGACGAGGAGGGGTGGCGCGAAGCGCCGGTGTGTGCCGCTATTTCGCCGGCAGCAAGTTCATTCGTTGATCGTCTGCTACGGCTTCTCGATCTTCCGGATTGCCGCCAGCGCGAGCCGCCGCACATCGTCGCCCGAATCGTTGAGGGCGTCGCGGAGCGCGGGAAGAGCCTTTTTCGCTGCAGGCCCGATATAGCCGATGGACTGAGCGGCGAGTGCCCGGACCTCCTCATCCGTGTCCTTCAGCGCGACCATCAGTCGAGGCAGCGACTCGCTTATGTCCAGCGCGGGCTGGGCCTCCGCGGAGATGCCTGCAGCCAGATCCATCAGCAGCAGACCGGCGTTGCGACGCATCTGGACGTCGGGATCCTGCAGCGCCAGGATCAGCGCCGGTATCGCGGCTTTGCCCAGCGCGTGCATTTGTTTCGTAATCGCCTGTTTGCGAAGTTGATCTGCGCGGGATTTCGCGTTGCCCGGAGCGACCGCGAGGCGCTGCATCGGAAATCCCCACATCTTCGAGAGAATTCGTTCGGCCGGGTCCGTCTCGCAGAGTATCGCCGGGCACTCCGACACCGGAACGACCTTCAGTGTGAAATCGACGGTGTCCGGTCCTGCTTCCGTCAGATTGATTTCAACCGAATCGGAGGTGACACCGGAGAGATACGTTGTTACGCGATAGCGCCCCGCCGCGAGGCCGTTCACGGAGTATTCGCCGGAATCGCCGGACATCGTCAGCCGCGGAATCCGCCGCGCCTGCAAGTTCGTGACGAGAACTTCCACACCGGACAATAGTGCGCCGGTGCTGTCCGTCACGCGACCGTGAACCGCGAGATTGGCTTGGGCCAACACGAAAGCAATCACAACCATTGGAAGTGTCGAGGCCATGCGCTCCATTTCCGCCGGCGACCCCTCGGCCGAACGAAAAAAATGAAACAATCGCAAACCGAGTGCGGATCGCCCGAAATATTAGTCTGTTTCGGATGTAAACTCATACGGCGGAAGAAAGCGTCATAGAGGTAATCCTTTGAACACCAAGTCCCACAAGAAAACCAATGTACTGCTTTGCAGCGTCTTCGGCCCATTTGCGCAGGATGACGAGTTTGGCAGCCGGCTCCTTAAACCCATGGAACTCTGCATGAGCCAGGTCAACCGGCTCGACGGTCCGTTCCTGCCGCGCTATTTCCAGCGGACCTACAGCCTGGCCCTGATCCGGGAGAACTGCGGCGACAACGCGGACTTCACAATTCTCGACTTCGCCAGGCTGGAACGGTTCATTCAGGAGCTGCAGAATCACGATTACGACGTCGTGGGAATCACCGGCATTGTGTCCAACATCGTCAAAGTCTCAAAGATGTGCGCGCTTGTTCGCGAACATCTGCCGAAGGCCGTTCTCGTCGTGGGAGGACATGTCTCCAATCACCCTCGTATCGAGGAACTCACGCGGGCCGATCATATCGTCAAGGGCGATGGCGTGGCCTGGTTCCGCCGCTTTCTGGGCCAGGACGAAAATGCCCCGTTTCGCCATCCTGCGCTTTACAGCACCTTCGGCATGCGCGTGATGGGCATGCGAATGCCCGATCGTCTTGAACGAACCGCGGTGCTGATACCGTCCGTCGGCTGCCCGATGGGCTGCAACTTCTGTTGCACGAGCGCGATGTTCGGCGGCAAAGGCAAATTCCTCAACTTCTACAAGACGGGGGACGAACTCTTTGCCGTGATGGATGATCTCGAAAAGAAGCTCGGCGCGCAGTCATTCACCGTTCTGGACGAAAACTTTCTCCTGCACCGCCGGCGCGCCCTGCGGCTTCTCGAGTTGATGGAACAGCATGGTAAAAGCTGGGCCCTTTCGGTGTTCAGCTCCGCCAGAGTACTGAAGAGTTTTGACATCGAGCAGATCGTACGCCTCGGCATTTCGTGGGTCTGGATGGGCATCGAAGGCTTGACGAATCAGTACAAGAAACTTGCCGGCGTCGATACGCGGATCCTGGTGCGCGAACTGCAGAGCCATGGGATCAAGGTGCTCGGATCGACCATCATCGGGCTGGAGGACCACACGCCCGAGAACATCGATGAGGTGATCGCCGAGGCGGTCGCTCACGATACGGTTGCCCATCAATTCATGTTGTATTCGGCGGGGCCGGGTACGCCTCTCTACAATGAACTCCTGCACAATGGAACGCTCCGGGACGATGACAAAATCGATCCGGCGGATGCGCACGGGCAATTCAAGTTCAACCACGTCCATCCCCATATCCGCGACGGCCAGGAAACGGAGTATCTCGTCCGCGCTTTCGGCGAAGACTTGCGTGTGAACGGACCGATGCTGGTGCGCATGGCACGCACGATGCTGATGGGCTGGCAGAGGTACAAGAATCATCCCGATCCCTGCATCCGCAAACGTTTCGCCGAAGACGCCACCAGGCTCTGGGTCTTTTCCGCGCCGCTCCTCTGGGCGGCCCAGAAGTGGTATCGCAGTGACCGCCCAAAAGCGGAATCCATGAGAGAGTTTCTCGATGAACTCATCAGCGAGTTCGGAATGAAGGCCAGGATCACCGCGAGCGTCCTGGGACCGGTGTTTTATGGAAGGGCACGCAAGGAGCAGAAGCGCCTTGAGGAAGGTTGGACCTACGAACCGGAGACCATTTACGAGCCCGCACCGGGGTTGGGCCGCATCCGCCGATCCCTTCGACGACAGCCATCCGGCGATGTCGCATTGTTGGGCAGGCCGCCCGTACATAGCGCCTGATTCAGAGGACCGGGGTTGTGGACTTCAACCCCGGATCAGCCGGATGTTTCCTCGATGGAAGCGACGTGCTGCGGGACAAAGTCCTGCACCACTCCCGGAACGCCGTAGTCATACGGCCAGCGGTAAACATCCGGCGTGCGCGCTCCCCAGTTGCCATGCGGGATCGGATCCGGTGCGGCCCATTCCAGCGTGTTGACCTTCCACGGATTGGCTGCCGCTTTGGGTCCCCTGAAGAGACTCCAGAAGAAGTTGAACAGAAAAACGAGTTGCGATGCCGCAAGGACGAAGGCCGCATAAGTAACGAAACGGTTGGGCGCCTGCAGGTGCTGGAACATTTCGTACTGGGTGGGATCGTAGGTGTGGCGGATCATTCCTCCCACGCCCAGAATATGCATCGTCAGAAACACCGCGTACGCACCGGCGATGCTGAACCAGAAATGCACTTTCGCGAGCCGCTCATTCAACATCCGGCCGAAGAGCCGGGGGAACCAGTAGTAGATGGCGGCGAACACAGCGAACAAAGGCGACATCGCCATCGTCAGATGAAAGTGGCCGACCACGAAGTACGTGTCATGCAGCGGAATATCCGTTAATGCCGATCCCAGAAAGAAACCGCCCAGTCCTCCAGCCAAAAAAATGGAAATGAAGCCCAGCGCGAACAACATCGGTGGCTTGAACTGAATGTTGGCTCCCCACAGGCTGACAACCCAGCACAGCATGAGAATGGCGGACGGCACGGTGATCAGCAGCGTCGTAAAGGCAAAGACGCTTCCGAGAAACGGATTCATGCCGCTGACAAACATGTGATGTCCCCACACGATCAGGCTCAGCGCGGCAATGGCTACCCAGCATCCGGCCATCAGCCTGTAGCCGAAGACGGGCTTTCTGATGAATGCCGCAATGATTTCCGCTGCGATTCCCATGGCAGGAACAATGACGATGTAAACCTCGGGATGACCGAAGTACCAGAAGAGGTGCTGCCACAGGAGCGGATGTCCCCCGGCATGCTGGACCAGCTTTTCGCCTATCACAAGACCGCTCGGTATGAAAAAACTCGTACCGAGCAACCTGTCGGTCAACAGCAGCACGCCGGCCGCGAGCAGGACCGGGAACGTGAGAAGCGAAATGATGGAACTCGTGAACATTCCCCAGATGTTCAGCGGCAATCGCATCATTGTCATGCCGCGGGTCCGCGCCTGAAGTATGGTCGTGATGTAGTTCAGCACACCCATCATCGATGAAACCGTGAATAGAGCGATCGCGACGATCCACAGGTCCTGCCCCAAGCCCTCGCCCGGTCCCGCGGCCGGAATCGCGCTGAGCGGCGGATAGGCCGTCCAACCCGAAATCGGCGCACCGCCCTCGACAAAGAACGCGAGGATCACGACAACGCACGACAACGCGTACACCCAGTAGGACAACATGTTCAGCAGAGGGAAAGCCATGTCGCGAGCGCCGATCTGAAGCGGTATGAGGTAATTCCCGAACCCGCCCGTGAACACCGCGGTGAGTACGAATATCGCCATGATGGTGCCGTGCATGGTCTGAAGTGAAAGGTAGAACTCGGGCTTCATGATCCCGCCCGCCATCCCCACCGGCAGAAGTTTTTCCAGCAGCGGCCACGAATGCGACGGCCAGCCCAGCTGGAGGCGCATCAACATCGAAAGCACGCCTCCAAATACGGCCATGGCCATCGCTGTGAAAAAATACTGCAGGCCGACAATCTTGTGATCGAGGCTGAAAACATACTTCCGGATGAATCCGTGTCCGCGATGAGTTTCCTGAACTCCCTCTTCCGTTACCGCATCCATCTCACTTACCTCCCGGCGTCATTTGAGATATCCACTGACTGAACGACTCCTGCGACTCAACTGTGAGAAACGCCTTCATCCGGTAGTGCGCGAGGCCGCAAAGCTGGTTGCAGACGATTTCGAATTGTCCCTCCCGCGTTGGAATGAACCAGACCTCAATCGCCATGCCCGGCACGGCATCCTGCTTCACGCGGAAGTGCGGCAGATTGAAGCTGTGGATCACATCCTTCGACCGGATCCGCATTCGAACCGGCTTACCGACGACCAGGTGAAGCTGATTCGTCGAAAGAACATCGTCCGCCGATGTCGGATCGCGGCTGTCGACTCCCAGCGCGTTGGATGACGTGGTCAATGCAGGATCCGTCTTGCCCAGCGCGCCGTCGGCTCCGGGGTATCGGAAATTCCACATGAATTGCTCGCCGGTAACCTCCACAAGCGCGGCATCGGCCGGAGCCGTCTTCCAGGCTTTGAGCCATTCGGATTCACCGAGGGAGTAGACACTGACGTCGACCATGAAAATGACGGATCCGGCCACAATCGCGAACCACTTTTCAGCACGAGGCCGACTCCACAGCCGGCGCTGCACGTCGCGGTTCCTGCCGAACTTGAACACAAGAACAGCCAGCGTAAGCTGCAGGACGACGAACATGATCCCCGTGATCACCAGGACAATTGAGAAGACGCGGTCGATCGCCGGTCCGTGAACCGAGGCCACTTCAGGCATCCACCAATAACGTTGTGTGAAAAGCCAGGCCGATGAGATGACGAGAACCGTGAGAAAGACAGACAGGGCGGTACCTTCACTTCGCTTCATTGTTGCTCGGCAGAAGCAACCCGGCTGCCAGAAGTTAAACGGTTGGAAATAAACAGGAGGCCTTCGGCCGGCGAAGCCACCGTCATGACAACGTGGCTTGGCGGCTCCAGCGGTGGGAACCAACGGCGACATTCTGTCAAGCCGGCCTCGATTGAATTACCGTCAAGACGACCGAAAACAGCGACGGTTTGTCCCGAGGAATTTCCGGCCAGTCGATAAATCCTGGCAAATCGACAATGGCTCTGCATCGGCGCTCGCATCACCGCTGTTTCAATTCAGTTGGATACCTCCGGCATACAAACTGCAAGACCCCGCGATCTTGAGGTGCGCATGATTTCAGAACTTCGCCAGACCTTCCCGGATCTTCCCGAACCGATCCTTTGGAAAACGGAGCTGCTTTTCCGTGGTGTGCGCTATTCCGATGAACTCGCGGAGGCGGTCCGTGAAGGAGCCGCCCCGAACTTCTGGCCGTATCGAAAAAAGGACGCGGCCGGCATCGTGCAGACCATCCCCGTTCCCTACCTGTTTCGGCTCGACAGCGGTGAAGTGGCGCGCGTGCGCGTGGACGATCAAAGCACCCTGGAGGTTCGCAGACCGTCGTCAGGTTCGACATTCCTGTTGTGCCACGGTGATGAAGCGTTGTGTTCCATCGATTTTGTGCCCGCGCATGCGTGGCAGTCCCAGCGCCTGAAGGATGGCGGCACGCTCTTTTCTTCCGGCGTCGAACAACTGGGGGACATGCTGGTGGTCAATGTCGCCCCGGGTTGCGAATACTTCCACTTCAAGGATGAAGCCGGACATTCGATGCGTTGCGCCTACTGTGCGTATGGCCGCTTCGATCAACGGGCCCAGATGTTCGGACAGCAGTCGGGCCGTGTCGAGGTCGACCCGGCAATGCTTGCGCGGCTGGGTGAGGGCCTCAACATCGCGGTTTCCAGCGGAGAGGCCCGCCACGTCTACATCACCGGCGGTTCTTTGTTGAGCCCCGAAGACGAGGCGCGTCGATTCCTGCCGGTCGTCGAAACCGTGAGGCGCGTGGTTGGAGATCGCGTTCGGGTGACTTGCGGTTCGGGTGCCGTGAGACCGGCGGACTCGATCCGTTATCGCGATGCCGGCGCCGATAGCTGCTGTTACAACCTTGAAGTCTGGGATCCCGTGACGTTCCGGGCCGTGTGTCCTGGCAAAGACCACTATGTCGGCCGCGACGTCTGGATCGATGCATTGCTCGGCGCAACTGAAGTCTTCGGCAAAGGGAATGTCGGATCCGCATTCGTGGCTGGAGTCGAGTTGGTGCCTCCCGGCCCGGGAATGTCACCGGCAGAAATGTTGCAGAGTGTGACGGAAGGCACGGCTTTTCTCCTGGACCACGGTGTCGTTCCGCTTTATTCGCCCCTCTGGCCCGTCGAAGGAACCATGTACGGCCTCAGCGAGGGCATCCCTTCGGAACTGTTTCTGGAACTTCAGCGACTGACCTTCCAGATGCGCGAGGCCCGCTCTTTTCCCGTCCCGTCGTGGCTGATTTGCCGCGGGTGTTCCTACATGCTTCTCGAAGTGGATTTCGACCACGCGTTTCACCTGGCCGCCGCCTGACGGGTGCTTCCGCGCCAGTGACCTGGGTGCCGCGGAGCGGCGTATTCAATTTCTTGAACAGAAAAACAACTCAGATGTCTCCTCGTTGAGGCACTGCTGTCCCAATGGAGCGAAATCGAGGAAAAGCGTTTTCCCCTCCTCGACGAGGAGGGGTGGCGCGAAGCGCCGGGGTGGTGTGATTCCTTCTACTTTCCACTTTTGCGCCGAAGGGCCGGAACGGTGCCCGCCGCAACATGGCCGTGACCTGCCGCTTCGGCGTAGTGTTCGAAGGCGTAGGCCATGCCGACCAGTTTGGCGTCGTCCCAGGCGCGGCCGAGGAGTTGAATGTTGACCGGCTGATGGTGATCGTCGAAACCCACCGGGAAGACGACGGTCGGAACGCCGTTCGCTGCGCTCGGTGTATCGCGGCGTCCGAAGCTGGCACGTCCGCCTCCGCCGTCGTTCACGCTGATCTCGCTCAACAGTCCGGGATACACGATGGCGTCCACTCCGCGATGATCCGCGCCGGCGGTATCCATCCACTCCTTCACGACGTTCTGGCGGGCCACGCGATAATCGCGCTTTGCCTGGATTTCGGCGGCCGTCATCCTCGGTGGCGGCTCTGCCGCGCAGGTCGAGGCATCGGCCCTCACATAGGCGATTTTTTTCTGCGAGCAATCGACATCGACCGACGTTTTGATTTTGAAGCCCTGCGCGGCAAGTTCAGGGTGGCGGTCGATGTACTGCATCCAACCCTCCGAACGAACATTGCCTGTCGTCGTGTCCGGTGTCTGGGGCGGCGTGTCAACGCCGCCCACGGTCACGCCCATGTCGACGATTGTCGCGCCGGCATCCACGAAGTACTTCAGCGCGGCCTTCTCGGCCGCGACGGTGCCGGTCGTGCCGAGCGGATCGATCCACGTTGAGGGAATGAAGCCGATGCGCTTGCCTTTCAACGCATTGATGTCCAGCACCGAGCGCCAGTCCGCCGGAATGTGGGCGTTGGCCGGCGCCGTCGCCGGATCGTCGGGATCGGTGCCGGCCACCACGTTGAGCATGTCGGCAAGGTCCGGAACCGAGCGCGTCATGGCGCCGCCGAAATCCGTCAGCCATACGAGCGGCATGACGCCGCTCCCGCTCTCAAGGCCGTCCGTGCCGCGCAGGGTGACAAGACTTGCCGCGCTCGCGGGACCATACAGGGAATCCCCGGTTTGCGACCCGAGCGCCGCGGCAGCCAGACTCGCGGCCACGGCGCTGGCGGAACCGCCGCTGGAGGCAATGGCGGAACGTGACGGACTGAACACGTTCCACACCTGTCCCCACGCATCATTAGAGTAGTTGCCGCTGGTCGCGTATTCCTCGAGCGCCGCCTTCCCGATGATGACCGCGCCGGCCGCGCGAAGTCTGTCGACCTGAAACGCGTCACGCGCGGGACGGAATCCTTCGAAAGTCAGACTGCCGTTGGTGGTGGGCATATCGAAGGTGTCGTACAGATTCTTGATCGCGACCGGTATGCCAAGCAGCGGACCCTTTTTTCCGGCCTTGCGGGCGTCGTCTGCGGCCTTCGCCTGTTTCATCGCGTCTGCCGCCACGATCTCATAGGCATGGAAACCAAACGGACCTTTGTCGTAAAACTCGATCCGGTCGAGATAGGCCTGCGTGATTGCCTGTGAGGTCGTCAGGCCCGACTCCATGTCCGCGCGCAGTTGGCCAATCGTTTTTTCCACCACGTCATACCTGGATCGGGTCTCGGCCGCCTTCGCTTTCGGTGCCGGAGGCTGGGCAACCACACTTGCCTTCTTGTCCGCGCAGGAATCGGCGACGCCGGCGATGTTGAAGTTGGCGATCGAACAGATCTCCTCGGTTTTCAGGTCGGCGATTTCCGGAGAGGCCGCAAGACGGTTTGCTGTCGCTTCCACTGCAGCGCGCGTTTCAGCCGACGTCGCCGCCGTAACGCGCGCTCCGAGCACAATGAAATGCAGCAGCGACCTGCTTTTCCCTGGCGGAAGCGTGAGGGTATTCACATACGCCTGGAAGTTGCCTTCGTGACCGGAATAAGAGAGCGGCGTAATGAATGTATCGTTGAGCCAGTTGCCCGCAAACGTCATCGTCGACGGACTGCCCAGCACCGTTGCCTGCGGCCCGCCGACCGGAGCTGTGCCCTCTGCAGGCGTCGCCACTTCCACCCATGAATCGGCCGGGGTTACGGTGGCATCGCCGCTGGAGGAATTGACGATTGCGCTCGAGTTGGGACCCGAAGCTCCAATACCGGACTGGCCGCCGAAAGCGACCTTGACCGTCAGCGGCGTCCTTGTGGTGTTGGTGAACGTGTCGAGCCAGCGGCCCCAGTTCGCACTCCGGTTCACATAGATCGCACGGGAAATCCGGACGCCGCCCAACTCGACCGACCGCGTCGTCGCAAAGCGATCGACGCCATCGAAACGCAGACCGAATCCGCGCATCACTTCCCCGTTGAAGCGTGGAGCGGGAGCGGTCTGCACGAAAACCCGGATACCGCCGAAACCATTGATCGACGTGCTGAACGCCGGCATCTGTCCCGGCCCAATCTGCGTGGCGCGGATGCTGCCGGTATCGACGCCCGGTGGAGCCGCATCCTGAATTCCCCACCACGTGCCGTTCGCGTCGGCAACGTAATGGAAAGCCGTGGCGGAACTCCCGAGCGCCAGACCCATGAAAGTCACGGCAACCAGCAAAACAGAAATGTGGGCACGCGTTTTTGTAGTCATCGACCGGCAGTATAGCCTGCGATTCGGTGTCAGTGGTGCCTGACACCTTCCACGATTCGGAAGATCGACGGGCCATACTTCTCGACGGTGCCCATTCCGATGCCGGGGATCAGGAGCAGTTCGTCCGATGTGATCGGGTGGGTCGCGGCGATCGCCGTCAACGCCTTGTCGGTCAGGATGCGGAATGCCGGCACGCCGCGTTTGCGGGCTTCCTTGAGACGCCAGTCGCGCAGCGCTTTTTCGATGCGGGAGTCGGCGGGGCCCGCGGGTTTCGACGTGGAGGGAGCGGCTTTCTTCCTGCGTTTGGCTTTGGCCGGCTTCCCCGTTTCCTTCATCCGGAATTCGAATGTGGCGCCTTCTTCAAGCGATTGTCCTTCGCGCGTGATACTGACTTTGCGATAGGGAATCGTCTTCCCGTCTTTGTCGAACGAAGCGTCCAGCAGGCGCACCAGGCCGGCGCGCGCCATGCCGCCCAGGACTTCCTCGAACGCATCGCGGATCATTTCGTTGGCTGGAAAGAGATCCGAATGAAGTCTGCCTGTCGCCCGCGTCCCTCGCGCCTTCAATTCCGCCAGAACCCGGAACAGGGCTTCGCGTTCCGCGCGGGTCGCTGGCCGGAATCGCTGGGCCGCGCATTCGGATGGTGCGCAGAAGTCGCAGATGCCGCAGTTTTTCTGGCCGTCGGCAAAGTCGCCGAAGTGGCGCACGAGCGTCGACATGCGGCACTGATTGGTTTCGGCATACCGGATCATCTGGTCGATCTGCGACCGCTTCTGCTCCCCTTGCGCAATGTAGGAATCGCGCCACGTTTCCAGACCGCGGGTGGTGCGTTCGGCGTAATCCATCACGCCGCCGCCGTGAATCCACAGTTTCTCGAGTGCCTTGTCGAAGAGGTCCCCGTCGATGCGGAGTTTTTTCTGCAGTTCGGGTTTTTCCTGCGGTTCGGCGCGAAGCTCGGCAAATATGCGATCGAGTACTCCGACGTCCGGGTAGTCGCGCTCGAAGAAGAAATCATGCGTGTAGCGATCGGCATAGGAGTGCATCAGGATCGCACGGCTCGGCGCGCCGTCGCGGCCGGCGCGGCCGACTTCCTGGTAGTACGCTTCGAGGCTTCCCGGCAGTGCGGTATGGATCACCGTTCGAACATCCGGTTTGTCGATCCCCATGCCGAACGCAATGGTCGCCACCATCACTTCGATTTTTCCGGCAAGGAACTGGTCCTGAACACGACGGCGCTTATCGGAATTCAGGCCGGCGTGATAGGCGGCCGCCGGAAACTCGCCTGCCAGGTCAACGGCCAGAGATGTCGCCTGTTTGCGCGTCGGCGTATAGACGATCGCGGGGCGGCGTGTTTCGTCGGAGAGCAGTTCGCTGACGAGGTATCCGCGTTTGGAAGGGACCACTTCCACGGCTTCGATCGCGAGGTTGCTCCGTCTGAACCCGTGGATGAAACGCTCCAGCTGCGGCAGTCCCAACTGTTGCGCGATGTCTTTCTGGACGAGCGGCGTGGCTGTCGCCGTAAGTGCGATGACGGGTGCGGGACGGAGATTCGGAAGGTGCTGGCCGATCCGGCGATAGTCCGGGCGCAAATCGTGGCCCCATTGCGAAATGCAATGCGCTTCGTCGATCGCCACGAGGTTCGGTTTCCGCTTAGCGAGCATCTCGGGAAATCCGGAAAGCCTCAATCTTTCCGGCGCGACAAAAAGAAACTGGAGACTGCCGTTCAGGTAATCGACACACGCCTGACGTGACGACGCGGAGTCCCGGCCGGAGTGGATTCGCTCCACCCGGAATCCCTGGTCCTTGAGTTTCGCCACTTGATCTTCCATGAGCGCGATCAACGGGCTGATCACCAGCGCGGTACCACCGCGCACGATGCCCGGTAACTGATAGC
>JAHFTY010000331.1 GCA_023265365.1 Acidobacteriota bacterium | reverse complement strand
ATAGACGTCTATGACCGCCTAATGTCGGCGCTCACAGAGCGCTCTGGAGTTTGGACATTTGCTGACTGAGAAACAATGCTTCGAAAATCCCCTTTCGAGGGCGTTAATATACTTGCCTTAAAGTGCACTAACTAGCCAAGGGCTGGCGCCCTTGATATCCCGGCTTATTGAAGATCCGTCCGGGCGCCAGCCCTTGGCGTTGTGAGTGTTGAGTTCTGAGTTTTGAGTCGGACCGCTCACCGTAACGGGTTTCCGGGGTCGAGCCTCTGCATCAAAGCGTAGATCATCTTGGAGATCTGGTTTCCCTCGTCAATCAAAGAATGCGTTCGATCCTGCGGCAGCGATGGATAGAGCCGCTGACAGAGTTCCAGCGCCGTGACGGCTTCTTTCAGCGAGCGGTAAGCGAAGCCGAGAAACCGGCCGAACTCGGTATTGCTGGCTGTGCCACATCCCTCAGCAATATTCAACGGAGCAGACGTCACTGCGCGTCGAAGTTGTGACGCCAGATTGTATTTCTCCTGTTCCGGCAAACTGGCAATGAACTCGTAAACGGCGACGGCATAATCCATCGCACGGTTCCAGATGTCGAGTTGATGATAGTCCTGCATGAAGAATGCTCGTAGAGGCGTTCGGATTTATCCTTCGGTTTGTAAGAACTGAAAGGAGATCGTATGAACGCTTTCTACGAGCATCACAAGAATAGCATTCGGTTCCAGTATCGCTGCTTTGACCGCATTTTACTCAACGGTTTGATCCAACCCTTTCAACAGGAAGCGCGAGTCGTTGGTTTCTTCGGGACCTATCGCGATGTGTATCCGGTCAGCCGGGATGTCCTGCGCGAGATCGCAACTCAGTTTCAGAACTGGGCCATCAACCGGTCGAAGAAATGGGGAGCGCCGATTCTGGATGCGCCCGAAGGACGGCGGGATGATTTTGTCCTGCCCTACTTTACAGCTGCCAAACCCGATCAAGTCGTCTGCATCTTGAAGGCGCGTGAACCAGCACGCATCATGACGGCCATCGGAACAAAGAAAGAAAACCGCTGGCGCCTGGAATTGAAACAACGATGGGTCCATCAATACAACTTTTATATCAACGACAGCGAATGGGGACGGATGTTCATCCGGGTCTGTCCGTACTTTCCCTTTTCTGCTCGCGTCTGCCTCAATCAACACCACTGGATCGCCAATCGCTTGAAGCAGCGGGGAATCCGTTTCCGGCAATCCACGAATGCCTTTGCCAGTTGCGCCGATCCGAAGGTCCTGCAGGAAATCGCCGATTCCCTTGCCGCCAAAGACCTGTTGCGCTGCGGCCGGAAATGGCTCGCCCAATTGACCCCATTCTTTACCGAGCGTGAACGCAAGCAAGCCGGTGTGGAGCACCGGTTGTTCTTTTCTCAGATCGAATACTGCGACAACCTGATCTTTTCACGCCGCGCCGCAGTTGATCAACTCAGTCAACGGTTGATTGACGCTAACCGCACCATTGGACAACCCAATAAGATCAGCGTC
Source organism: Acidobacteriota bacterium (assembly GCA_023265365.1). GTDB lineage: Bacteria > Acidobacteriota > Terriglobia > 20CM-2-55-15 > 20CM-2-55-15 > JAHFTY01. Next base: position 1,736 of record JAHFTY010000331.1, on the reverse strand, counting down.
ATCTTTGGCCGCAAGATTCTCAAGAACCACGCTGGCAAGCTGCAAACCGTCATCGAAGATCTCGATCTTCCCAATCCGGTCATCCGCAGCCACTATAAGAACGGATTCCTCAAGCAGTATGTCCGTGACGACAGCAATCTTCGCACTGAGCCCGCCACCAACAATGTCACCGACTATGGTGTGGGCAAAGCTCTGGAGAATCTGCCTCAACTGAAAGAAAAACTCTCCAGCATCATCGACAGGTATCACGTCGTTCAGCAGGATATTCTGGAATCCTTCCTGGATCGCGGCCAGCTACAACGATTAATTCAACCGACGGTGCTTCCCAACGGCAAACGGATCCCAGGACTCAAGCTCGATCATCCCAGACAATTGGCACTCATGCATGCGTTGGTCCGCTTCTCCCATATTGCCGCTCAGGACAGTTTCTCCACCGCCGAACTCCATGCCGACACGGCTAAATCGCTGGGCTGTACTACCGCCGATTACACATTGGCTTCGCTCCGATACGATCTCTCCAAATTGCGCGCCAAAGGTTTGGTTCGACGATTGGACAAGTCTCGCCGCTATCGCTTAACGGCGGACGGATACCGCATCTGTGTCGTCTACTTAAAGCTCTTCGAAAAGCTCTATGCGCCCCTCACCAGTGCGATTCTCAAACCTATCCAATACGATCGTCGCCTTGTCCACTCCAAAACAAGTCAACTCGACAAACTCTACCGCGCCGTCATCGCGTCTCTCGATCAACTCGTTGATGCCGCCGGTCTAAAAGTCGCCTGAGGTGAAGCAATGCTCACTACGAGTACAGAATTCTCGTTAGAACCCGGATAACGGACTAATCGACGCGCGCGACGACCGCCACCTTTGGGCCAAGAGTTTCGAGCGCACCTCGGGCGACGTTCTCGCTCTCCAGGACGAACTGGCGTCGACAATCGCCAAAGAGATTCATGTGCAATTGACGCCGGCCGAAAAGACGCGGCTCGCCGCTGCTCGCAGGGTGACTCCGGCTGCGTACGACGCGTACCTGAAAGGCCGTTACTTCTTTAACCGGCCGAGCGATGAAAACCTCGCGAAGGCAATCTCGCAGTTCGAAGAGGCGGTCGCCTTGGATCCGAATTTCGCGACGGCATATTCCGGACTGTCCGACGCGTATCTGTGGGCCGGTTACAACGAAGGGTTTCTGACCGCAACCGAAGCCAGGCCAAAGGCGAAGGCTGCCGCGGAAAAGGCGGTTCAACTCGACGGCAATTCCGCCGAAGGGCACACATCGCTCGCAGTCTTCAAGCTTTTCTACGAATACGATTGGGAAGGCTCAGAAGCGGAGTTCCGCCAGGCATTCGCGCTCAACCCGAACTACGCGTTCGCCCACGATCAGTTCGCTCTCGGACTGGCGTTCCAGTTGCGCATAGCGGAGTCGATCGCCGAAAGCCGTCGCGCTGCGGAACTCGACCCGTTGTCGCCGCAGATATGGCTGGACGCCATCTTTGCGCCCGCCTGGGAACGCCGATTTCAAGACGCGAAAGATCTTGCGAAGCGGAGCGGCGAACTCGACCCTTCATTCTTCTTTCCGGCGTGGGCGAATGGGTGGATCGACATCCAAGGCGGGAAGGTCCGTGAAGCAATCCCCGAATTGCTCAAGGCAAAGTCGATGAACTCACCCGCGTTTGCCGGAGCGTGGCTCGGCTACGCTTACGGCGCTTCCGGCGATCGCGTCCGCGCGCAGGCGGAGCTCGCTG
>JAHFTY010000330.1 GCA_023265365.1 Acidobacteriota bacterium | reverse complement strand
GACCGGATCTGCTCCAAGCGGAGCAGCAGCTGGTCGCCGCCACGGCCCGCATTGGAATGGCCAAAGCCGACCGGTTTCCGAAAATCACTCTGACGGGCTTGCTCGGTGTGGCCAGTCCGCAGCTGTCCAAGCTCTTTACCGATCCGGCCTCGTATGCGGTGGCCGGAGCAGGATTCACCGGTCCGTTGCTGAACGGTCAGGTGTTGGGTTTCCAACAAGAAGCGGCGGAGGCGCAAGCGAAGCAAGTGGTGGCGCAGTATGAACAGACGGTGCTCACGGCGTTTCGCGAAGTGGATGATGCGTTAGTTGCCGTGCGAACCGCGCGTGCGCAGAACGAAGCCCAACAAGCGCAAGTCAATGCATTGCAATCCGCGCTGCGCCTCGCCGAATTGCGTTATAAGGGCGGACTCGCCAACTATCTGGATGTGCTGGTGGCGCGCCGCAATTTGTTTGAGGCTGAATTGGCGATGACCGGCTCGCGCCGACTTCATCTCGTGTCGGTCATTCAGCTCTATAAGGCGCTCGGTGGCGGGTGGACCCCGGACATGGATCGCGCCAAAGCCGACGGGAAAGGCTAGCCACGCCCATGGAAAAACCGGCTTCGACGAATATTCCAATTCACGAGCTGATTGCCCGACGCTGGAGCCCGCGCGCGTTTGCGGAACAACCGGTCGAAGCCGCGACGCTCCGCAGCCTCTTTGAGGCTGCACGGTGGGCGCCCTCCTCCAACAATGAACAACCCTGGCGGTTTCTCGTCGCCACGAAAGGGAACCAGACGGATTTCGACCGCCTCCTGGCTTGCCTGGTAGAAGGCAATCGTAAGTGGGCCTACCGTGCGCCGGTGTTGATCCTGTCCGTTGCGAGCCTGTACTTTGAAGAGGATGGAAAGTTGAACCGGCACGCCTTTTACGATACGGGCATGGCGGTGGAAAATCTCGTGCTGCAAGCTACTGCAGTGGGACTCGTGGCCCATCAGATGGCCGGTTTCGATGCGGAAAAGGCTCGCGTGGACTGTCTGATCCCACCGGGCTTCGATCCGGTGGCGATGATCGCCGTCGGGTACCCGGGCGATCCCGCTGTGCTTCCCGACTATCTTCGCGAGCGAGAAATCAAACCTCGCGAGCGCCAGCCGGCCAACAACTTCGTGTTTTCGGCACAGTGGGGCCTGACATCACCACTTGCCCGGTGAACCGGTGACTCAATCCTCCTCCGCAACAAGACATCTGTCAAAGGTCGATCCGGTCATGCGCCGCTTAATCTGCGAGATCGGGCCCTTCACGTTACAAGCTCGTGTCGGACGCTCGCCATTTGAATCATTGGCGCGGGCGATCGCCTACCAGCAGCTACACGGGAAGGCTGCTGAGAGTATTTTGAAGCGTTTCATTGCGCTGTTCCCCGGTCGTCGATTTCCGAAGCCCGAGGAGCTTCTGCTGATAAAGGCCCAAGCGATCAGATCGGCCGGTTTCTCCCGGCCCAAGGTCAACGCCCTTCGTGACCTCGCTGCGAAGACCCTCGATGGGACCGTGCCGCCCAGCCGCATCGTCAGGACGCTCGATGATGATGCGATTGTTGAGCGGCTGATTGCAGTGAGAGGCATCGGGCGTTGGACGGTTGAGATGCTGCTGATCTTTCAATTGGGTCGTTTCGATGTGCTGCCGGTCGACGATTTCGGCGTTCGGAATGGCTTTCGCATTGCCTACGGTCGGCGTACGATGCCGACGCCCAAAGCAGTTCAACGATACGGCGAGCGGTGGAAGCCCTATCGAACCGTCGCATCCTGGTATCTCTGGCGCGCGGCGGATAGGGCGAAGACACCCAAGAAGTGAGTGGTCGATGGCGAAAGTAGCGAAACGGCTCGATACCAATGTCAACGGCAACTTCTTCGTCGACTCAACCTGCATCAACTGCGACACCTGCCGACAGCTGGCGCCCAAGAGTTTCGAAGAGGTCGACGAGTACTCAGCGGTGACCACTCAACCGGAAGGAGAGGAGCTTGTTCATCAGGCCTATCAAGCGCTCCTCGCCTGTCCGGTCGGTTCAATCGGAACCGAACACTCGGATCGCGTGCGTCTGCAGGCAGCGATGGCCACTTTCCCTTTGCAACTTGACGGAAACGTGCGCTATTGCGGTTTCAACTCAGAAAAGTCGTTCGGCGCAAATAGTTTCTTCGTTGAGCATCCCGAGGGGAACTGGCTGATCGATTCGCCTCGATATATTAAACAACTCGTCGAGGCGTTCGAGCGAATGGGCGGAATCCGGTACATCTTCTTAACCCATGAGGACGATGTGGCGGATGCGGCGAGGTACGCGAAGCGGTTCGGCGCTACGCGGATCATTCATCGCGAGGATGCGGCTGCGATGCCTGATGCCGAGTGGATTGTGGATGGCACCGAGATGGTGCAACTCAATCCGGAATTCCGAATGATCCCCGTTCCGGGTCATACACCGGGCAGCAGCGCGCTTCTCTATAAGGACCAGTTCCTCTTCTCCGGCGATCATCTCTGGTGGGAGCCGCGCACACAGCAACTTGGATCGCCACGACAGCTGGTCTGGAGCCATGACCAGCTGATGCGCTCAATCGAGAAGCTTCTCGCTTATCAATTTGAGTGGGTCCTGGCCGGGCACGGGGATCGGATCCGGTTGCACTCGGAGGATTTGCGAGTAAAGCTCCACGACCTTCTTGATAGACGACGATCGGGCGCATGCTCATGAGCCAGTACATATTTGAGAGCAACTCAGAAGATCGAGAATTGCGCCGGCTGCGAATGATTGAAACAGCCGTCGATCCGAACACGATCGGGCTGTTGAATGAAACCGGTGTCACCACCGGATGGACCTGTCTGGAGTTGGGTGCGGGGGCCGGGTCTATTGTCGAATGGATGGGCACGCAGGTTGGTCCCACAGGGCATGTGTGGGCTGTTGATAAGAAGGCAGCGTATCTTCGGCGCTTCTCCTTCTCGCCCTCACGTTTGACTCCGCGATCGATCTGCTGCACGCACGCTATGTCTTGATCCACAACAAACAGGACGAGGAGATGCTGAAGAAGATCCGAACGATCATGAAGCCGGGTGGCTTTGTCGTTCTGGAAGAGCCTGACTTTACTTCGACGATGCTGCTGAATGCAGCAGGCGATGCCGCCCATCAACGGGTGAATGAGGCGATCTGCCGGATGTTCACGAATGCAGGGCTTGATCCTGGCTATGGCATCGGTCTTCCTTGCAAGGTGGCTGAAGCAGGATTGCACATTGTGC
>JAHFTY010000182.1 GCA_023265365.1 Acidobacteriota bacterium | reverse complement strand
GGAACCGTTTTCGAATTCATCCGGAACGACAAGCTCGATGCGCGGAACTTCTTCGAAGCCGACAAGAAGCCTTTCAAGCGAAATCAGTTTGGAGCCAACCTGGGCGGTCCGATTCAGAAGGACAAAATGTTCTTCTTCGTCAACTACGAAGGCCTGCGCTTGCGCACAACGGAAACCCGAACCGCCACAGTGGCGACCGAAGCCATGCGCCGCGGCGACTTTTCGGCGGTTCCCGGAGGCGTTCGCGATCCTCTGACAGGGCAGAACTTCCCGGGAAACATCATTCCGGCGAATCGGATCAGTCCCGTCGGCGCGAAGATGATGGGTTTCTGGCCGCTTCCGAACCGCGTGACCACGGGAACGGACACGCGCAATTTCATCGGATCGCCGGGGAGCCCGGACGACAGTAATCAGTACACGATTCGGCTCGACCGCACGTTCTCGGCGAAGGACAGCGCGTTTGCCCGATATTCGCGCTACAACGATCACGTTCTGGATGCCTACAACCAGCAGTCCGGAATCAGCAACCTTCCGGGTTTCGCCCGTGACGATACCCAGCACAACCACGCCGCGACGTTGAGCTACACGCATATTTTCACTGCCACTCTTCTGACAACCGCGAAGGCCGGCTTCTCGCGTCTGCTGCAGGACCGTCGCACGCAGGATCTGACCAATTACGCTCCGTATCTGGGAATCCCGGGCATCTTCATTGCCGACCCCGGAATCACGGGTGTTCCGGACATTCGGGCGAACGGCATCGAACGCATCGGCCAGCCCAGCAACCTTCCGCAGGGCCGCTCGGATCTCCACTATCAATATGTGAGCACCACGAACTGGACGAAGGGTGAACACTCGATGAAATTCGGCGGCGACTACGCCCGCATGCAGATCTTCCGCCGGAGCTGGGGAAATGACCGCGGCGTCTATAACTTCGATGGACGCTATTCCGGACAAGGCGTCGCCGACATGCTGCTCGGATTGCCCGCTACCGCCGGCCGCGCCCTGGGCGATTCGCATGCGTATCTGCTGGAACATCAGTGGACCGGTTTCTTTCAGGACGACTGGAAAGTTTCGGATCGGCTGACCGTGAACCTCGGATTGCGCTACGAATACATCACGCCGTGGTGGGAAAAGTTCAACCGTATGGCGGCCTACAACCCGGCGAACGGCACGATGGAGATCGCCGGAAACCCGACTCCGCAACGAGAGTATCTCCGGGCGGAAACGCTGGACGCGCAACTGGCCGGAATTTCCGCGAATCTGAAGTTCGTGAATCTGGGCGACAAGTATCTGTATTCGCCTGACAAGAACAACTTCATGCCTCGCATTGGATTCGCCTGGGACCCCTTCGGCACAGGAAAATTCCTTGTCCGCGGCGGCGTCGGCACATTCTTCGTCACGTTGACGACAGCCCAGAATCTGTCGGGAACCTATCCGTTCCGCATCAGCCAGACCTTCAACAACACGACGGTGCCGGCAACCACGCGCATCATGCCGGCCAATACTTTCGGCATCTCGAATCCCTTTGCGGGCGCCGCGAGCGCGACCATCAACACGGAATCCTGGCAGAAGGATTTCCAGGTCGGATACGCGCAGAAGTACAGCTTTGGAACGCAGTGGGAATTCCTCCCGAACCTGGTTCTGGATCTCGACTATTCGGGAAGCCTGACGCGGAAGATGTGGACCGGCTACAACATCAATGCGCCTCAGGTGGGCTCGTCCGCCAGTGTCGCCAGCCGCCGGCCGATCGCCGGTTATGGGACGATTTCGCGGACGGAATCTTCCGGAACCCAGTCGTACAACTCCCTGCAGACCCGGGTCGAGCGACGGTTCTCGCACGGCATGACGTTCATCAATTCCTATACGTGGCAGAAAATCCTGGGGACCACGGTGTTCGGCGGAGATGGCGGCGGCAGCTATCAGGATCCGCGGAACCTGAAGGCGAACAAGGGGCCGGAATCCTTCGATGTCCGGCATCGTGAAACCTTCTCACTCGTTTGGGAACTTCCGATTGGAACCGGCCACCGCTTCCTCGGCTCCGCCAACAAGGTCGTGAACGGCGTCGTCGGCGGCTGGCAGCTTTCGGCGATCCAAACCATCCAGTCCGGCCGCCCGTTCACGCCGGTGGTCTCGACGGACAACTCGAATACCGGTAATAGCGCCGATCGCCCGAATCGTATCGGAAACGGAAACCTGCCGCAAAGCGAACGCACGATCGACCGCTATTTCGATACCAAAGCGTTTGCGCTGCCCACCCTGTACACGTTCGGTAACGCGGGAACCGGCATCCTCTATGGTCCGCGACTCGTGAATACGGACTTTTCGTTCATGAAAAACTTCAGGGCCGGCGAACAGCGCAGCCTTCAGGTTCGAGCGGAGTTCTTCAATATTCTGAACCATCCGACATTCGACCTTCCGAATCGTTCGTTCGGAACGCCGCAGTTCGGGCAGGTCTTCCGCGCGCTCGCAACCCAGCGGAACATTCAGTTCGGCGCGCGTTTGAGATTCTAGGTCGATCGTCTCAACATCAAGATGCCGCGAAGTCACCGGACTTCGCGGCTTTTTTTTGAGAAAAACCGGGGCGAATCGTATATGTTCCTTGACGGGCCTGGCTTGATCAATCGCCGTTGCCTCAAGCTGGGCCTGCAACCTTTTCAAACCGCCGCGGCAATCGGCATCGCCGGATCCGCAGCTTTACCGGATCGATCCAATCATGAAAGAAACACCATCTTACGAAGAACTTGTCGCCAGGATGCACGACCTATGGGCTCCCTGCCTGTCGGAAGACTGGCCGAATCTTCCCGTCGAGCGTGCCGAAGGCGTCCATATTGTGGGCCACGACGGGAAAACCTACCTCGACTTCGTCTCGGGCTTCGGCGCGAGCAATGTCGGCCACAACCATCCCCGCGTCATTGAGGCCGCTCGAAAGCAGATGGAGCGGATGGTTCATGCCCCGTTGGGAATGTTCGCTCCGGAACCGACGCTGCGTCTGGCCTGGGAACTGGGGAAGATAACGCCGGGAAAGGCGGACATGTTTTTCTTCGGCAACAGTGGAGCCGAGGCGATCGAAGGAGGGCTGAAGCTGGCTCGATACGTCACCGGGCGGCGCGCGATCATCGGATTCTACGGCGGATTCCACGGACGCACGCTCGGCGCGGCCACGCTGACCACATCGAAGGCCAGGTACCGGGATCGGCAGGGACCGTTTTTGCCGGAGACCTACTATGTGCGCTTCCCCTATCCGTATCGATCGAACGCGCCGACGCTGGATGCCGTGATTCAGGAGTCGCTCGACGACATCGATCGCCTTTTCCGGCATGTCGTTTTGCCGCACGACGTCGCGGCAATCCTGCTCGAGCCTGTCCAGGGCGAAGGCGGTTACGTTATCGCGCCAGCGGCCTGGCTGAAAGCGCTCCGGGAAATCTGCGATCGGCACGGGATTCTGATGATCGTGGACGAGGTCCAGTCCGGGTTCGGAAGAACGGGACAGTGGTTTGCGTCTCAAACGCTCGGAGTCGAACCGGACATCGTCTGCATGGCCAAAGGTATCGCCAGCGGCTTTCCGCTCGGTTCGACGGCCGCCCGCCGCGAACTCATGGGGAAGTGGGGGCCGGCGTCGCACGGGACGACCTACGGCGGAAATCCCGTTTCCACCGCGGCCGGACTCGCAACTCTCGAAGTGATCCGGTCCGAAGGCCTCCTTGAGAACGCCCGCGTTCAGGGCGCCTATCTGATGGAAGCCCTCGGCCGGCTGAAAGCGGAATCGCCGATCGTCGGCGAAGTGCGCGGCGTGGGACTGATGACAGCGGTCGAATTCGTGGTTCCCGGTTCGAAGGAACCCAACGGCGAGGCCGCTTCCCGCATTTTGAAGCGCGCCCTTGCCGCAGGATTGATCCTGTATCCATGCGGGCACTGGAGCCAGACCATTCGCCTGATCCCACCGCTGGTCATCACGCGGGATCAGGTGAACCAGGGCCTTGAGATCTTCCGGCAGGCGGTGCTGGCGGAAAGGGTGTGAGTTAAACCTGCAGGGAACACATCGCGGGCTTTCGGCCGGATTTCAATCGTACGCCAGGTTCGGTCGAAGCCACCGTTCCACCTCCGCAGGATCCAGACCCTTCCGGCGGCCGTAATCCTCGACCTGATCCCGGTCGATTTTTCCAACACTGAAGTACTGCGACTTCGGGTGAGAGAAATACAAGCCGGCGACGGAACTCGCAGGAATCATCGCAAAGGAGTCCGTCAACTGAATGCCGGCGTTGCCTTCGGCATCGAGCAGACGGAAGATCGTCCGCTTCTCCGTGTGATCGGGCTGTGCGGGATATCCGGGAGCGGGGCGAATGCCGGGATATTTTTCGGCGAGCAGGTCTTCGGTGGACAGGGTCTCCTGTTGTTCATACCACTCCAAACGAACCCTTCTGTGGAGGAATTCCGCGAAGGCCTCGGCAAGACGATCCGCGAGGGCCTTGGCCATGATGGAGTTGTAGTCGTCGTGATCGCGTTCGAATACGGCCACGACCTTGTCGAGGCCGATTCCGGCCGTGACGGCGAATGCGCCAATGTAGTCGCGAATGCCGGACTCTTTCGGAGCGACGAAATCCGCGAGCGCGTAATTGGGTTCGCCTTCGGCTTTGCGTGTCTGCTGGCGAAGCGTATGAAGCACGGCCGGCGGATTCGTCTGCAATTCGATGTCATCGCCGGCGCTGTTTGCGGGCCAGAATCCGTAGACCGCCGTTGCGGTCAGCAGACGTTCGTTGACGATTTTGTCGAGAAGCGTTTGCGCGTCGTTGAACAAATCCTTTGCGCGGGGTTCGTCGAGAATTCGAGGGAAAGAACCCTTCATCTCCCACACGTGAAAGAAGGGAGTCCAGTCGATGAAGGGAACCAGTTCGCGCAGACTCTGGTTGTCGATGACGCGCAGTCCGGTGAAGGCCGGAACGGGAGGATGCCCATCAGCCGTCCAGTCGAACACGGGCTTGCGCGCCCGGGCCTCGTTCAGAGTCCGTAACGAAACCTGCGGCCGGCGGTTGAGATACTTCTCGCGGGCTTCCATCTGAAGCCTGGCGTTCTCCTTGATATACGCGCCGCGGAGGTCCGCGCTGACGAGGCTTCCGACCGCGCCGACGGCTCGAGACGCGTCCAGGACATGCACGACCGGCTGGGAGTACGAGGGGGCGATCTTCACGGCCGTATGGATTTTGCTCGTCGTCGCGCCTCCGATGAGTAACGGCATTTTGAAGCCCAGGCGCTCCATCTCGCGTCCCACGTGAACCATCTCGTCAAGCGACGGCGTGATCAAACCGCTGAGGCCGATCATGTCGACGTTTTGCTCGCGCGCCGTTTCCAGAATTTTATCGGCCGGAACCATGACGCCGAGGTCGATGACTTCATAGTTGTTGCAGCCGAGCACGACGCCGACGATGTTCTTGCCGATGTCATGCACATCGCCCTTCACTGTGGCCAGCAGAACCTTGCCCTGCGTTTTGGCCGCTCCCGCCTGCTTTTCCGCTTCGAGATAGGGAATGAGATGAGCCACCGCCTTCTTCATGACGCGGGCACTCTTCACCACCTGCGGAAGAAACATCTTGCCCGCTCCGAACAAGTCGCCCACGACGTTCATACCGGCCATCAGAGGACCTTCGATGACCAGAAGGGGCCGCCCGTATTTGACGCGCGCTTCTTCCGTGTCCTGCTCGATGAAATCCGTGATTCCCTTGATCAGTGCGTGGCTCAGCCGGTCTTCGACGGAGCCTTCGCGCCACTCGTCTTCCTTGACCTCGCCCCTGGCCTTCTGTTTCACGGAATCTGCAAATGCCAGCAGGCGTTCGGTGGCATCGGGCCGTCGATTGAGCAGAACGTCTTCGACGAGATCGAGCAGGTCCCGTGGAATTTCTTCGTACACCGCGAGCTGCCCGGCGTTGACGATGCCCATGTCCAGTCCGGCGCGGATCGCGTGATAGAGAAACGCCGAATGCATGGCTTCGCGAACGGCGTTGTTGCCGCGGAACGAAAAGGAAATATTGCTGACGCCTCCGCTGACTTTTGCGCCGGGCAATGTGGCCTTGATCCGGCGGGCCGCTTCGATGAAATGGACCGCGTACGCGTTGTGCTCCTCGATGCCCGTTGCGACGGTGAGCACATTCGGATCGAAGATGAGGTCCTGGGGCGGAAACCCCACCTCGCCGGTGAGGATGCGGTAGGCGCGGGAACAAATCGAGGTCTTCCGTTCCACGGTGTCCGCCTGGCCCTGCTCGTCGAACGCCATCACGACGACCGCGGCGCCATAACGGCGGATCAGGCGCGCGCGTTCGCGAAAGACGTCCTCGCCTTCCTTGAGGCTGATCGAGTTGACGATGCCTTTGCCCTGAACGCACTTGAGGCCTGCTTCGATGACGCTCCACTTCGAGCTGTCGATCATGATCGGGACCCTGGAAATGTCGGGCTCGGAAGCGACCAGATGGAGGAAGCGCGTCATCGCGGCTTCGGAGTCGAGCAGTCCTTCGTCCATGTTGACGTCGATGATCTGCGCGCCGTTCTCCACCTGCTGGCGCGCGATGCTCAACGCATCGTCGAACTGCCCGTTGAGAATCATTTTCGAGAATTTCGGCGAGCCCGTGACATTCGTCCGCTCGCCGATGTTGACGAAGTTCAGATCCGGCCGGAACGTCAACGGTTCAAGGCCGCTCAGCCTCAGGTACGGTTCCACTTTTGGGGGGACGCGCGGCGGAAGGTCGCGCACGGCGCCGGCGAGCGCCTTGATGTGTGCCGGCGTCGTTCCACAGCAGCCGCCCACGATGTTGAGCCATCCGTTTGCCGCGAACTCCTTCAAGATCGCGGAAGTCTCGGCCGGAAGCTCGTCATAGCCGCCGAAAGCATTGGGCAGTCCGGCGTTCGGATAGCAGCTCATGAACACGGGAGCAATGGAGGCCAGCTCTTCGACATAGGGCCGCATCTGGGCCGCGCCGAGCGCACAGTTGATGCCGACGGAGAGCATGTCGATGTGGGACACGGAATTCCAAAAGGCTTCGACGGTCTGACCCGACAGCGTGCGCCCGCTGTTGTCGGTAATCGTTACGGAAATCATGACGGGGACCCGGCGCGCGGTGCCGGCGAAATATGTTTCGATCGCGAAGAGCGCGGCTTTGGCGTTCAGCGTGTCGAAAATCGTTTCGACCATCAGCATGTCGACGCCGCCGTCCATGAGGCCGCGCGTCTGCTCGTAATAGGCGTTGACGAGTTCGTCGTAGGACGTGGCGCGGAACGCCGGATTGTTTACATCCGGAGACATGGAAGCGGTCCGGTTCGTCGGGCCCATGGCGCCCGCCACAAACCGGTCTCCCTTTTCATCCGCAACTTCCCGGGCCAGCCGCGCGCCTGCGAGGTTGATGTCGTAGACGAGATGCTCCATCTTGTAGTCGGCCATCGAGAGCGCATTCGAGTTGAACGTGTTCGTCTCGATGATGTCGGCGCCGGCGTCGAGGTACTGGCGCTGGATGGTCCTGATGATTTCCGGCTGGGTGAGGTTGAGAAGGTCGTTGTTGCCTTTGAGGTCTGCCGGGTGAGCGGTGAACGGTCCCCGGAACGCGGCTTCATCGAGCTTGAAAGCCTGGATCATGGTGCCCATCGGCCCATCGAGTATCACGATCCGCTTCCGCAGCAGGTCGGCAAGGGCCTGGGCTCGATTGGTGTGCGTCATGTCATGTTGGGTGTTGAAGGTACGCGCCTCCTGAATTTCGATACCCGACGATCTTAGCATGTTCTCGCGAGGCACATCCGGAGCGCGGCTTCGAACTCAACTGACCTTTGCAACGATTCGATTTGAGTGCTTGCCCAACCCGTCTTTGTCCGCGCATGATTACCCGATGAATGGCATGAATAGTCATGGCACCGATTTCGCGGTTCCCCAGGGATTCAAGCTTGCCGCCGCCGCAGCGGGAATAAAAAATGAGGGACTGGACCTGGGTCTCATCTACTCCGATCGTCCCGCCGTGGCTGCCGCCATGTTCACGCGCAATGCGTTTCCGGCCGCCCCGGTCATCCTCTGCAGGAAACACCTCGAGCAATCCGGACATTCGGTTCGCGCGCTGCTGGTCAATTCGGGAAATGCGAACGCCGCCAACGGCGAGGAGGGAATGGCCGCGGCCCGGAGATGCGCCGAGGAACTGGCGTCGATTGCCGGCTGCACGCCCGCCGAGATTTTCATTTCGTCCACCGGTGTGATCGGCAGGCCGCTGCCCGCCGATAAGATCTGCGCCGCAATCCCGGACCTGATGCGGACCATGCACGGCAAAACCGGAGACGAGTTCGCACGCGCCATCATGACCACCGACACGTTTCCGAAAGTGGCCGGCGCCGAAGTGCGCGGAGCCAAGATCCTCGGTTTTGCGAAAGGCGCCGGGATGATTCACCCCAACATGGCGACGATGCTTTCATTCATCATCACGGATGCCAGGGTTGACTTTCCCGATCTGGACAATGCGTTGAGGAAGTCGGTGGATCGATCGTTTCACTCGATCTCCGTCGACGGCGATACGTCAACCAACGACACCGTTTTGGTCCTGGCCAACGGCGCCTCCGGCGTTTCTCTCAGTCCGGCGGCCTTCGCCGGAAAACTCCTGGAAGTGTGCCAGGACCTGGCGAAGAAAATCGTACGCGACGGCGAGGGCGCCACGAAGTTCATCGAACTCGCCATCGAAGGCGCCCCCAGCGATGAAGAGGCGCGACACATCGGACGAACCATTGCGCGCTCTCCGCTGGTCAAGACCGCGATCTACGGCTGCGATCCCAATTGGGGCCGGCTCATCTGTGCGATTGGGAACGCGGGAGTTCCACTCGAGTCCGAACGCATCGACCTTTTCATCGACGACATTCCGCTGAACGGCGGAGATCTGAAACTCGCGAGCGAGCGCATGCGGTCAAAGGAAGTCCTGATACGGGTCTCTCTGCACTCGGGCACCGGCAACGCCCGCGTCTGGACCTGCGATCTGACCGAGCAGTACATCCGGATCAACGCCGACTACACCACGTAGCTCACCCCTTTTCGAAAAGCCACCGGATACATCCTGGCTTCGCCCGTCCCATTCATCTTCCAGTACGATCTTGAAGCGCCCCGTGAGGAAACCCGCCAGCCGATCCCGGGCACGTCGAAGGTCACCATGATCGGACGCGCATAAAGCGGACCGCTCGGCGCCCGGTGGTATTCGGGCTGGTCCACCCGCTGGATCACGGCCTGAAGTTTTCCAGGCATCGGCGGAAATGATACGCTCAACACCGTTTTTGCGCGCTTTGTGCCTGGGTGGCGGAACCGGCAGACGCACCGGACTTAAAACCCTACATCACCTTCTTTTTTTCTCCTTGAAAACTGAACGCGTTATCGCTGAAACCATTTGCTGGAGCGGGTTTCAACGCAGT
>JAHFTY010000036.1:8532-25427 GCA_023265365.1 Acidobacteriota bacterium | reverse complement strand
AGGTGACCTTCTGCCGAGGACGAGGGCGGAGTTCTTCGATCCAAATCCGATGCAATTGGCGACCGCGATATCCACGCGTGCGGGCCTTGGCTCCATCGGAACGTAATCCAGATCGCACTCGGGATCCTGGTCACGCAAGTTGAGAGTGGGTGGAATGAGGCTTTCCTGCATTGCAAACAGAATGGCGCTGATGCCGGATGCGCCGCTGGCGCCCTGCGGATGGCCGACCATGGACTTGGTGGCGCTCATGGGAATGCCGGCGGCATGGTGGCCGAAACAAACCTTCAGAGCGCGCGTTTCAATGCGGTCGTTCAGTACCGTGGACGTGCCGTGAAGGTTCACGTAGTCCACAGCGGACGGCAGAACACCGGCATCTTCCAGGGCCAGGGACATGGCACGCGCGGGCTCGATGCCGGATTCATCGAGTCGAACCCGGTGGTGGGCGTCGCAGGTCGAACCGTACCCAAGGATTTCCGCATAGATGGGAGCGCCGCGTTTGAGGGCCGCCTCCTCGCGTTCGACCACGAACATCCATGCGCCCTCGCCCAGCACGAATCCGTCGCGGTCCGCCGAAAACGGGCGGGAGCCGGAGGCCGGATCCCGGTTCCACGATTCCGTCAGAATGCGCATCAGACAGAAGCCGGCCAGGATGCCGGGCGCCAGGGGCGCATCGGCGCCACCGGTCACCACGGTGTCGGCGCGTCCGGTCACGATGTTTTCGCAGGCGTAGAAGACGGCGTCGGTCGAGCTGGTGCATCCGGTCGAGACCACATGGCTGGGGCCGTGAAATCCGAAAGCCATCGAAATTTCGCTGCTGATGCTGCCGATCGTGGAGGTCGGTATGGTGTAGACGCTCGCTTTTTTCGGCTCGCCGCGATACCAGTGCGCATACTGCTTTTCGGTGAAGGCGAGACCGCCGCCGCCGCTTCCGATCACGACACCGATGCGGCGGCGCTCGTCGACTTCGAGGACAGCCGTGTTGAGCCGGGCATCGTCGAGCGCCTGCTTCGCCGCATTCAGCGCCAGCGCGGCGGTCCGGGAAACATGAACGCGGTCTTTGAGCGGGTACACCTGAAAAGCATCGATGCCGCGCACCTCCCCGGCGATCTGAACGGGGAACGGTTCCGGATCGAAGGCGCCGATTCTGGCGATGCCGCTGCGCGCGCTGCGGTACCCGTCCCACAAAGCCTCGCGACTGTTTCCGAGAGGAGTCAGGCAACCGAAACCGCTGATGACGATGCGGCCGTCGCGGGTGTTGCGTGTGCGGAAGAAAGCCACGGCCAAAACTATACGCTTTACCGGAGGATTTTGCTGGCGGCCAGAATGGCGATCACGAGCGCCAGTCCCGGCACCAGAAGCCACACCAGGTCCTGCGCGCCGTTGGCCGTGATATAGCCGAGGGCGATCATGACCACGATACCGATCGTCCAGAGAATCGTGTCTCGCATTCCGGCCCCATTGTTGACTTTTGGGCGCCCCTGCGGCTACTGTGAAATTTCGCTTTGATCATCATTTCGGAGGCATTGTGGGCGCAAATACGGTTGAAATCACGGATTCGAATTTCGAGTCCGAAGTTCTGAAATCCAACGTCCCTGTTCTTATCGATTTCTGGGCCGCCTGGTGCGGCCCGTGCCGTGCGCTGGCGCCGGCAGTGGAAGCGGTGGCCGACGAGTACAAGGGCCGCGTGAAGGTCGGCAAACTCGATGTGGACGCCAATGGATCCACGTCCGCCCGCTTCAACATCCGCGGAATCCCCACCCTCCTGCTGTTCAAGGATGGTCAGGTCAAGGAACAGCTTGTCGGTCTGGTCGACAAAAGCAAGATCGCCGACGCGATCAACAAGCACATCGGCTCGTAACCTCGAGTGAAGAAGAATCTCGCAATAGTCGGTCTGCAGTACGGCGACGAGGGCAAAGGGAAAATCGTCGATATCCTCTCAGAGCGATACGATGTCGTCGCCCGATACCAGGGCGGTCATAATGCCGGCCACACCGTCATCATCGGCGGGAAGCGGCACGTGCTGCACCTGGTTCCTTCCGGAATTTTTCATCCAAACACCAAATGCGTCATCGGCAGCGGCGTGGTCCTGGATCCGCTCGCGTTGATCGAGGAAACGCAGGCGATCGAAAAGACCGGTTCACATGTGAAGGACCGGCTGTTCGTTTCGAACCGCTGCCACATCATTCTTCCCTATCACCGGGTGCAGGAGGCCGCCATCGAACTGCAACTCGGCGAACGCCGGATCGGCACGACCTCCCGAGGCATCGGTCCCGCCTACGAAGACAAGATGGGACGCCGCGGCCTGCGCATGTGCGACCTGATGGACGCGTCCACGCTTCGCGAGAAAATCCGCCAGCGCGTCGAGGAAAAAAACCGGCTGCTGGCCGCGTTGAAGTATCCGCAAACGATCGATCCGGAGCCGATCTGCGATGCCTACTCGGCATACGCCGACCAGATTCGCGGATTCGTCATCGACACCTCGCACTACCTGAATCAGCAGATCCGCGCCGGCAAGTCCATCCTCTTCGAGGGCGCGCAGGCCACTCTGCTCGACATCGATCACGGATCGTACCCCTTCGTGACGTCCTCCAGCGCGGCGGCCGGCGGAGCGGCGACGGGACTGGGAATCGGGCCGAAACATATTCATCAGGTGCTGGGCATCACAAAAGCCTACCTCACCCGAGTCGGTTCCGGGCCCTGCCCGACCGAAGCCCTGGATGCGCGGGGAGACGAGTTGCGCAATCGCGGCGTTGAGTTCGGGTCCACCACCGGGCGGCCGCGCCGGTGTGGATGGTTCGACGGACCGGCAGCGAAATATGCCGCCTCGATCAACTCCGTCGACTCGATCGTCGTGACAAAACTCGACGTCCTGGACACGTTCAAGGAGATTCCATTCTGCGTCGACTACAAATACAAGGGATCCCTGCTGAACGAATTCCCGGCGGACGCCGAGATCCTGGCAAAAGTCGAACCGGCGTACAAACAGATCCGCGGATGGAATACCTCGATCGCCGCAACCCGCGAATGGTCGAAGCTCCCGCAGGCCGCTCAGGACTATCTCAAATTCCTGTCCGATTACCTCGAAACTCCGATCGCCATGGTGTCCACAGGCTCCGACCGGGACGAGACCATCCACATGTAATCCGCCGCAGACGCTGTGTTATTCTTTGGGTTCGCCGGGCCGTTAGCTCAGCTGGTAGAGCATCTCACTTTTAATGAGGGGGTCGCAGGTTCGATTCCTGCACGGCTCATTCCGCAGTCAGGATCAGGAGTATTCCCCGCGGGGCGGTTCGTTCAACAAAATCAATTCTTCGAAGGACACCACGCAGGCGCTTCGCGCCACCCTCCTCGTCGAGCCTCGTCGAGGAGGGAAACCTCATCGCCTGAACATTTCCAATTCCTGGAGTTTCCTGGAGAGCGCTGATTGTTGCCGGCGCCAGTGCTGTAGTAGACTCCGCGCCTACCATGAAAACTCACATTCGACGGAGGATTCTCATGAGAAGACGCTTTGTTTTCGCGTGGAGTGTTTTCGTTGTCGCTTCCCTGTACTCGGTCACCATCGCCGGAAGGCAGGCGCCCCAGCTTCGGACGGGCACGGACGGCATTTTCACAATCGCGCTGGCCGGCGACTCGATCATTACGGAGAGACTGTCGCCGTATAAAGAACCGGAGTTTTTGCAGTTGATCGATCTCCTTCGCGGGACGGATGTGGCCTTCGCGAACTTCGAGATGTTGCTCCACGACTACGAAGGCTATCCGAGCGCGTTGAGCGGTGGAACGTGGATGCGCGCGGATCCGATCATGGCGAAGGAACTGGCATGGGCCGGCATCGACATGGTGGCGCGCGCCAACAACCATACCGGGGACTACAGTCCCGAGTCGTTGCGCACGACGTCGAAGTCCCTGAACGAAGCCGGGATTGTATGGGCCGGCGTCGGCGAAAACCTGCAGCAGGCGCGAGAAGCCCATTATCTGGAGACGGCGGATGGGCGCGTGGCGCTGATCTCCTGTGCGTCGACGTTTACGCCGCAGTCCATTGCGGGCAAGCAACGGTCCGACGTTTCGGGAAGACCCGGCCTCAATCCTCTGCGGTTCGACACGCGATACGTGGTGGACCAGCCGACCCTGGACAACCTGCGCCGGACGCTGGCTGGTCTTGGCCTGCCCGCGGGTCAGGGCAACCAACTCACCTTCATGGGCAATCGTTTTGCCCTCGGCCCCGCCTTCAAAACAGAGCAGACACCTAACGCGCTCGACCTCGCGGAAATCGTTCACAGCATCAAGGACGCAAAGACACTCTCCGATTACGTCGTCGTCACCATTCACGCGCACGAAGGCGGCAAGGACCGCACCGAACCCGCCCCGTTCCTGCCGATCTTCGCGCACGCCGCAATCGACGCGGGCGCCGATATGTTCGTCGGCCACGGTCCGCACGTGCTGCGCGGCATCGAAATCTACAAAGGAAAGCCGATTCTCTACAGCATCGGCGATTTCATTTTCGAAAACGAAACGGTGCTCCGCCTTCCCGAAGACAACTATGAAGCCCTCGGCCTGGGGCCGGAAGACCGCGTGAGCGACTTCAACGCCAAGCGGTACGCCAACGACACCACCGGCTTTCCCGCGGACCGGCTGGTCTGGGAAAGCGTCATCGCGGTTCCATCCTTCAGGGACGGCAAACTGATCGATCTGAAACTGCATCCCATCAGTCTCGGTTTCGGCAAACTTCCAGGCCGGCGGGGACGTCCGATGCTCGCGAATGAAGAACTCTCAAAGAAGATCATCGACGACCTGACCCGGCTCTCGAAGCCGATGGGAACAACGATCGAGTACAAGGAACGGGTCGGCACCGTGAAACTCCCGGCCGGCACCGCACCGGCCGGCTCTTAAAACACGTACTTCACTCCAAGTTGCACCACTCGCGGCGCAAGCGCCTGGCTGATCTTGCCGCCGGACGCCTGATCGACGCGGCCTGCCGGCAGGAAGAAGTTCGGGTGGTTGGTGAAGTTGAACATTTCGGCGCGGAGTTGAAGGCGTTGTCCCTCGCGAACCGCAAAGAATTTCTGCAGCGACAGATCGGTTTTTTTCAATGCGGGACCCGTCATGCTGTTGCGACCCGCGTTGCCGAAGGACGTCAGTCCGCAGGCCGGAGTTCCGCAAAACGCGGTGCGGTCGAACCATCGGTCCGGCGTGGGGTTGTCCACGCGCCAGTCGCGAAGCTGGTTCGGCCGCTGCGTGCCCACGGCGCCGCCGGTCACGTCCGCGGCAGTTGGACTGAACGGGCTTCCCGTCTGCAGCGTGATGATCCCGGAAAGCTGCCATCCACCGATCACGGCATCCACGAATTTCGATGCCCGGCCCAGATACCGGTGGCCCTTGCCGATCGGGAGTTCAAGCAGATAAGAGCCGACAAAGCGGTGGCGGACGTCGAATCCGGACAGACCGCGATCCGCAAAGTAGTTTTTGGGATTCTGGGTGCCGCTGTCGCCGTCGCTTCCCGTTGCTGTTCCGGTGCCCGTGTCGATCGACTTGCCCCAGGTGTAGGAAATCAAGCCGGAAACGCCGTTCGCCAGCCGCTTGTCCACGCGCACCTGCAATGAGTTGAAGTACGAACGCCCGATATTCGCGGTTTTCGAAATCGCGCCCCATGGCTGATATGGCCGCCGCGCGTCAGTGGTGCTGCTGGGCCCGGGGTCCGGATTGTTGATCGGGATGGCATCCACCAGTTTGTTGCCCGTCGAACCGAAGTAGGTGGTTTCCAGCGCCAGCGTCGACGCGAGTTCCTTTTGCAGGCCGAAGCTCCACTGCTGGATGTACGGCGTCACCATATTCGGCTCAATGCTCGGCTGCGTGAACCGCGCAAGCGGCCGGCCCGGCGCCGGGGTGAAGGGATCGCTGAGCGAGATGGGATTGGCGGGAATGGTGGTGATGGTCGATGTGATGCGGAAAGGCAGCCCTCGCCACAATCCCGACAGTCCGTTTCCGCTGACGATGTCGTCGTAGTACACGCCGTAGCCGGCGCGGACCACGAATGAGCTGTTCGACAACGGGCGATAGGCGATGCCGATGCGGGGAGCGAGATTATTTTTATCGAACGTCCAGACCTCCCGCGTTTTGCAGGTTCCCGGCGTGTAGACCAGGTTGTTCGCCGCGTCGACGGTCGCCTTCCCGCAATGCGCAACGCGAACGCTGTTGGTTGCCGGATCGAACGATGCGACCTGATCGGCGCGTTCGCGAATCGGGCGGTTATACTCGTAACGGGCGCCGAAGTTCACCGTGAGTTTGTTCGTTACCTTCCAATCGTCCTGCGCGAAAAAATTGTACGAAACGTCTGTGGTCACCGTGTACGGAATACCCGTGTTCCGGTTTGCCGTGCGCGGCAGACCGAGCAGGAAGTCTCCCAGCGAATAGTTGGTGAGCGACGACGAGCCCGTCACAAACGTGAACACACCTCCGCGGTTCGCCGCATGAAACGAGTTGAACTGGAAGTAGCGCAGATCCGTGCCGGCCTTCACCGAGTGGCCGCCGTGGTTGAAGTTCCAGTGATCGATGATGTTGTAGGTGTTATCCCAGCGCCCCTGGGGATTGCCGGATGACGGGCCGATGGTGGCGAAGCCGGCTATGCTCACCTGCGGTCCGCCCTGGTTGTATTTGAACTCGGCCCCGGGCAGGCCGGGCTGGTTGAGTCGAGCGGCAATCCCTTTGCCGCCGGCCTCCGGAACACGCAGCGCATACAGTCTGGTGTATCCGAGCCGAAGCTCATGAATGATGTTTGGCGTGAACACATGCACATCCGAAATGAATGCAGCCTGGGTCCTGGTCGTGTCGGTGCAGCCGTGTCCGGGCAGCGTACGCGTCCCGCAAAGAGAGATGTAGCCCAGTCCTTCATACGGATTGTTGTTCATGTACTGATATCCGCCGGAAAGATTGTTCTTATCCGAAAACTTGTGGTCGATTTTGACATTCCACTGATTCCGGTATTCCGTACGCGTGCCGTTCGCCTCGTAGTTCAGCGCGCCCGTCTTATTCGGAATCGGATACCAGATATCCATCAGTTCCTTCGACACACGGTTGATCCGCGACGCCGGAATCACATTGCCCGGGAAATTCGCGCCGGTCAGCGGATCCCTGACGGCCGTCACCGCGCCGGTAAACGGATTGGCCGGATCCAGCATTTCGGACAGGTCGCCGGCCCGCATTTTCGCCGACGGGATGGTGGACAGGATCGTCTGCTGCTCCTTTGCCCGATTGCCTTCGAATCCGGCGAAGAAAAACGTGCGGTTCCGGAAGATCGGACCGCCGAGCGTTCCGCCGAACTGATTTCGTTTGAACGGGCTCTTCGGGCCGGTGTTGAAGAAGTTTTTCGCGTCCATCCTGCTGTTGCGATAGAACTCGAAGCCGGTTCCATGAATCTGGTTCGTGCCGGACTTCGTCGTAACGATGATCTGCCCGCCGGAATGCCGTCCAAATTCGGCGGAGTAGGTTCCCGTCAGGACCTTGAATTCCTGGATGGTGTCCACCGACGGCCGGTGCGCAGGCTGGTTCGAGGCCATATCCATGTTTTCGACGCCGTCCAGCGAGTACGAATTCGTGACCTCGGACGCGCCCGCAACGTTGAAGCCGCCGCGAAATCCGATGGTGGAATTCTGCGCCGGTTCGTAGACGCCGGGGTTCAGTCTCGCGAGTTGATAAAACTCGCGGCCATCCAGCGGCAGTTCGACGATCTTGGCGTTGTCGATCACATTGCCGATGGATGCGTTTTCCGACTGCACCAGGGGAGCGGTCTCGGTCACCACGATCTTGTCGCTCACGTTCCCGACTTCCAGCGCGAAGTCCACGCGTATGCGGTCGTCGATTTTCAGGGAGATTCCCGATTTCGTCGCCGCTTTGAAGCCCGGCAGCTCCGCAGTGATGTCGTACACTCCGATCGGCAGCAGTGGAACGGTGTAGTCGCCGGTCTCGTTGCTCACGATGTCTCGTGTCAAACCCGTCCCGCTGTTTTTCACCGTGATCGAAACACCCGGAAGCACCGCTCCGGATGGGTCTTTCACGGTACCGACGATGTTGGCCGTCTGGCCGAACCCATCCAGCGAGAAAACCGCCACGACACACATCGCCACAAGAAAGATGAACGTCCGTTTCCGCTCGAACATGACTTCCTCCTTTAATGACTCCGCAGTGCGCAAGTCAAAAACCAAGCCGCCTTTTTTTTCTGATTCAATGGAATGGCCGATAAACTACTGTAGAAAACCGCAAAACCGAAGAATTTTCTGAGAATTGGAATCTGATAGAATCCGCGGCCGATGGCCATTCGGTGTCAGGCACCACTGACACCGAATTTCAGGAATGGGGAGGTCGATATCATGGGCAGCGAACGGTGGACACGGCGTCAAATGCTTCAGCAAAGCGCGATGGCTCTTGCGGCTTTGGGAATTCCGGAAAGCGCGTGGGCGCTTCAGGAAGGTGAGGAAGCGGTGACCTTCACGGATTACACCGACCAATTCAAGATCGAGTTTTCACAGAAGGGACCTCGCGTGCGCTGTTTCGATCTGCGTACCTTGACGAATTGGACGACGCCACCGGAACAGTTCTACGCCTTCGCCCAGGGCGAAACGCAGAAGGTCGATCCGGCCGCATGGCGGCTGCGCGTCGACGGTTTTGTGGAGCGCCCCAGGGAATTCACGTTGGACGATCTCCGCAAACGCGCGGACAAGCGCGAGGAAGCGGTGACGCTCGAATGCTCCGGGAACTCCACCCGTCCGAACCGAATGTCCGGACTTCTCAGCAACGCGGTCTGGTCCGGCGCCGGTCTCGGGTCGATATTGAAGGAGTGCGGCGTCAAGCCGGAGGCCCGCGAGGTGGTGTTTTTCGGCGCGGACATGGAAACCGAAGCGAAGCCGGCGGCCGGCGGCAAGGAATACGCCACGCCCCACGGGCGCAGCATGTACATCCAGGATGCGCTCGACCCGGAGGCGTTTCTGGCTTTCGACATGAACGGCAAACCGCTGCCTCCCGATCAGGGATTCCCTCTTCGTTTGATTCGTCCGGGCTGGTACGGCATGACCCAGGTGAAGTGGCTGTCCCTGATCTATGTGCTCGACCGGCGATATGAAGGCCAGCACATGGTTCGAAACTATCTCAGCCTGCGCTCGATCCACACGGCTCAGGGTGAAATCTGGCTCGACACGTCCATTTCCAGGACCCGCCTGAAATCTGTTGTGGCGCGCGTGGCACGCCGCAAGGCCGGAAACGGATACGAGTACAGAATCTCCGGACCCGCGTGGGGAGGTTCGATTCCGATCGGCAAGGTCGAAGTCAGAATCGACGACGGGCCCTGGCGTGCGGCGACGATCACGGACAAGCGCGGCAAATACGCGTGGATGCTCTGGTCCATCGACTGGCCGAATCCGGCGCCGGGCAAACATACGCTCGTGTCGCGCGCCATCGATGCGAACGGCAGGATTCAGCCCACACCCGAAGAACTTCAGAAGGAAATCGCGAGCGGACGCGAAAACAACTCGCAGTGGCCCCGCACCGTGATGATCGGTTGACCGGCAGGCGAAGTGTCGATGCAACTTCAGAGACGTTGACTTTGATTGCCCGGTGACCTAGAACTTCGTGCAGCATTTCAGACAATTTGAGCAACTTCGGTCGAAGAGGTCCGAAATCTCTCACGGGTTCACTTTTGAGAAGGAGGGATCATGGGTAAGCGGCTAGGGGCACTGGTCAGCGTCATCCTTGTTTTGGGCATCGGTTCCTGGACTTTCGCGCAAACGGTTGAAGGAATCATCACCGGCCGAGTGGAAGACGTCTCGGGAGCACGCATCCCGGGTGTCGCCATCACACTGACGTCACGCGCACTGCAGGGCGAAAAATCCGTCGTATCCGATGAAAACGGAAATTATCGATTCGGTTCGCTTCCTCCCGGCACATACACGGTCAAATACGAACTGCCGGGTTTCTCCACTCTCATCCGGGACGGCATCATTGTGGAAGTCGGACGAACCGTGACGCTGCCGGTCCAGTTGCAGGTGTCGACGCTCGCCGAAACGGTTACCGTCAGCGGCGAATCGCCGGTTGTCGATCTCGAACAGGCCACGATCGGGATTAATTTTTCGTCCATTCTGAAGGACAACCTGATCAGCGCCCGCGACTACTATCAGCTCGCCGGGATGACGCCGGGCTTCAAGAGCACCACCATTGACGTCGGCGGCAGCACGGTCGGCACCGGGGCGGGCTATCGCGCTTACGGATACTCGGGCCAGGTGCAGTTCCTGCTCGACGGCGTGAACAGCACCGAAGGCAACAACAGCGCCAGCGTCTACGGCGATTTCGGATCCTGGCAGGAAGTGGAAGTTTCCGCCGCGGGCAACAATGCCGAGATGAATACGGCCGGCGCCTCGTTCGTCGCGGTGATCAAGACCGGTGGCAATACGGCGCACGGCAGCCTTTTGTACGGCGTCGAGGACAAGAAGTTCCAGGGTAACAATCTGGACGCCGGCTTGAAGGCGAAGGGCTTCACACTGACCGACCGTTTTACCCGCCTTCACGACTTCAACGCGGATCTCGGCGGACCGATCAAAAAGGACAAGTTCTGGTATTACACGTCGTTCCGTCATGAGTACGTCGGCCTGCAGACCCAAATGCGCCAGAACAACGGCAAACGCTACGTTCTGCCCGCCAGCGGCATCGCGCCGAACCTGTGCAGCCAGTTGCCCTGTTCGAGGACCGCGGACGGCGCGGCACAGGGCGCGGACTTCTACACCCGGCTCCGCAATCTCACGGTGAAACTGAACTACCAGCTGAATCCCAATAACCAAATCATCACGGATGCCAATATCCGCCACAAATTCCAGCCGTTCCGCGGCGGCGACGGCACGAACGCCTACCAGCAGACGCCGGACACCACACAGATTCAGGATTCCTGGTTCCACATCTGGAAGGTCCAATGGCTCTCGACGCTGACGAATCGCACAACTCTCGACGTGTCGGTGAACAACTTTGGCTACTACTGGCGCAACAGCTCGCACGTCGATGAAGTGCGGATCCAGGATCGCGGAACCACGGGCGTGACAGCGAACTACCTGCAGGGCGGCTTTCGGGCCAATATCGTCAACCGGCGGCGATGGCACGAGAACATCAGCCTTTCCCACTTTGTGAACGGCCTGGGCGGATCGCACAACATCAAAGGCGGATACGCCATCCAGTACGAAGACGACCGCAATTCCTGGCTCGGTTACAAGGGACATCTCCTGTACCAGTTCAACAATGGCGTTCCCGACCGGATCGTGGTGGAAAACACGCCGGAGCAGTGGGCGCAGCAGAACATGCTGCAAAACTACATCTTCGTTCAGGACAAATGGCAGATCGCGAAACGCGCCACCATCAACCTGGGATTCCGCTTCGACCGGTATTCGAATTTCATCCCCAGGCAGGTTCGTGAATCCGCTGGAGGCAATCCATTCAATACCGCGACGGATATCCCGGGTCTCGCATCGTTCCGGAACCAGGAATGGGAGCACCGCGACGTCGCGAAGTTCAACAATCCGGTTCCCCGTTTCGCGATCATTTACGACGTGTTCGGCAACGGCAAGACCGCCATCAAGGCGAGCTACGGGCGATTCAGCCAGAATCCCGCGGACAACCTCGCCGGCCAGGGGTTGGACAACGGCCTGAGATCCGCAACCTATTCCTGGAACGGCACCATGCCGTTCACGGTGAACTACCTGCGAACGTGCCTGACGAACGCCAGCTGCCGCATCATCACGTCGCCGAACCTGACGCAGACGCGGATCGATCCGTCGCTGCGAAATTCCTACGTCACCGAATATACCTTCGGCATCGACCAGCAATTGCTGACCGACTGGAATATCCGGGTCAACTTCGTCCGCAAAATCGACGAAGGCGCTTACGGCACCATCGACCAGGCCTACGCGACCCGGGAATACACGCCGTTCCAGTTCCGCGATCCCGGCAAGGATGGACGGCCCGGCACCTCCGACGATTCGATCGTCACCGCGTACAACCGCCCCGCCGTCACGCGAAACGCCGACCCGCTGGTTCGATTCAACCCGGAAGCCGGCGACATGTTCCGGACCTGGGAGATCACGGCCACCAAGCGCTATGCGCACAAATGGCAACTCGTCGCGGGCGCCGACTGGACCAAGCGGGATCTGGGTCCGAACTACAATACGAACGACGCGAACACCGTCTACTTCGTCAACTCGACCGGTGGAAGCCACTACTGGGAATGGACCGGTAAAGGTCTCGTGACCTACGACGCGCCATGGGGTCTGAAGCTTTCCAGCGCATTTCGTCCGCAGATCGGCGAAGCGCACAATCGAACGGTCCGCATCGACTGCGATCGCGTGGTACCCGTCGGCGAAACCTGCAGTTCGATCCGCGGCGCCGCGCCGAACCAGGGTTCCTTCGATCTGACCGTCGAGCCGAGCGGGAAATACTTTTACCCGAACGTCAGGCTTCTCGATTTCAGCGTCGGCAAGGAATTCTCGATGGAAAAGTACGGCAAGCTCCACGCCGACTTCCAACTCTTCAACGCACTGAACAGCAACACCGTGCGCGGCTGGACGACGACCAGCTCAACAACCACCAATCCGGTCAGCGGAACGATCGAACCGACGTTCCGAAGACCGACGTCCATCCTGAACCCGCGTATCTTCAGGCTGAGCGCGAGTTGGAAATTCTAAGTAATGCGGCCCAGACATGAATACTGGTGAACGCCACTCCGGCGCTTCTGGGCAGAACTGTCCAATGGAGGAACAATGTTCAGACGTCTCGCGGCGGCCGCCGTCCTGTTGATGTGTTCATTTGCAGGTCCCCTATCGGCACAGACTTCGAGGATCGAGTTTGCAAGAGACGTCTTACCGATCCTGCGCGAAAACTGCCATGGGTGCCATGGGCCTGCCAAGCAGATGAACAACTTTCGACTCGACCGGCGGAGCAATGTGTTGCGTGGAGGCAACGGCAACCGCAACGACGTGGTTCCCGGCAGCTCCGAATCCAGCCGGATGTATCTGCGGCTGATCGGAAGAAGGCAATTCGGGAATCCGATGCCGCCTCAGGGACCGTTAAGTCCCGACAAGATCGCGATTCTCAAAACCTGGATCGATCAGGGTCTCGACTGGCCTGATGAATACGCGAACGAGGAAGACCTTCCTCCGGCCGACCCCGGCGCCGTCCGCATGATCGATGTCCTTCGGGCAGGCGATCACGCCCAATTTCAAAAACTCGCCGACGACGATCCGAAAGCCCTGAACCTCAGGGGTCCCGAAGGCACGACGCCGTTCATGGCGTCCATTCTTTATTCCGATGCGGCAGCCATCCGCCGCCTTCTCGAGCAAGGCGCCGATCCGGACAAACGCAACGATGCCGGAGCGACGGCGCTGATGTGGAGCGCTCTGAATTTCGAAAAGACAAAATTGTTGCTCGAACATGGCGCCGATCCGAACGTGCGTTCGAAAGACGGCAGGACCGCCGTACAGGTCGCCGCCACCCAGCCGGGCACCGCTCCGATCGTGAAGCTCTTTCTGCAACACGGTGTGAAGGCGGACAGCGGCATGATGCGTGACGCGTTCACTTCGGGCGACGCGGAACTGGTTCAACTGCTGCTCGACCAGGGCGTGACCCCCGTCGGAGGCCTGGCCGCGGCGCTGGAGTCCGATTGCCCAAAATGCGTCGAAGCCGCTTCGAAAAATCTCGATAAACAAGCCGCCACCCAGGCGCTCCTCACCCTGTCCGTCGGCGCCCGGCCCTCAAACATCAAGTTCGTTCTGGATCGCGGATCCGATCCCAACGTCGCGGATGGCGAAGGACGCTCGGCATTGATGAACATTGCGAACTCGGACCGGATGCCTGTCGAAAGCGTACGCATGATGATCGCGGCGGGCGCCGGCGTGAACGCGAAGAATACGGCGGGCCAGACGGTCCTCGACATGGCGAAACTGCATGGCGACAGTCCGATCGTCGATCTGCTCGTCAAGGCCGGCGCCAAAACCGCCGCTCCAGGCCCGAAAACGGTCACTCCGCTGAAATCCAACTCGATCGAGGCCGCGGTCCAACGAAGCCTGCCGATCATTCAGAAAGCGGACGTCGTCTTCATGACGAAGTCGGGCTGTACGTCCTGCCACAATCAGGGCACCACTCAGATGGCCGTCGGAACGGCCCGCAAGCTCGGTTACAAGGTGGACGAGACACTCGCGGCAAAACAAATTGAGGCCGTTCAGAAAAACTTTGAAGGCTGGAAAGACCGCCTCCTCCAGGGCATCGCTCCGGGAGGAGTCTCCTACACCCTGGTGAGCCTGCACGAAATGGGATACAAATCCGACGCCATGACCGACGCCATTGCACGCGATATCCGAATGCACCAGAAAGCCAGCGGCAAATGGCAGCCGACCTGCGGCGGCTCTCGCCCACCCACGTGCGGATTTGAAATAACGAACACCGCGCTTTCCCTTCGCGCTCTTCAGCTCTATGGCCTGAAACAGGATCGCGCGGATGACGACAAAGCCATTCAGCGTGCTGCCGACTGGCTCGCGAAAGCGACTCCGGAAGTCACCGAGGATCGGGCGTTCCGGCTCCTCGGACTGGTCTGGGCAGGAAAGGACAAGGCGACCATTCAGAAAGCGATGAAGGACATCCTCGATACCCAGCGCCCCGATGGCGGATGGTCCGATGTTCCGACCCTGCCGAGCGGCGCCTACGCCACCGGCCCGTCGCTGGTCGCGCTGAATGAAGCCGGACTGCCCGTCACCGACCCCGCTTATCAAAGAGGAGTCCAATTCCTGCTCTCCACTCAACTCGAAGACGGCTCCTGGTACCAGAAAACGCGTTCTCTTCCCGTACAGCCGTACTTTGATGTCGGATTTCCCCACGGATTCGATCAGTGGGTCTCAACCGCAGCCACGAGCTGGGCCACCATGGCGCTGGCCCGCGCCTCGCAGCCAGGAAAATCCAGGTGAGACTGGTTCATCGTCCGTAGAGTTCTTTTGATTCAAATCGGCAGCGATCTGCTGGACTAATTGGTGCGGGTAATGTCGTGGCTGAATCTTTTTCGGTAGACCTTCCGGTTCAACAAAGGGACCCGCACATCTGTTTCGTAATCGACCACCACGCGAAGAGTACGGCCCTTCGTATCGACCTTAATCTGCTCGCCCTGGAGCGGAATCGAAAGTTCATCGGCTTTCACGAGCAGCAAGGATCGGATTTCCTTCGCCGGACGATGTTCCATCAAGGCCAGGCCGACCACATAATCCATGTAGTCATTGAACGCCCTGTCCTTCATGCTCACAGCGATATATCCGCTCACCAGCAGGAAATACACCACGCCAACCGCCAGCCATAGCGCCAGCATCAGACGGAGCCGGTGTTTTTTTTCTCCGCGCTGAAGGGGATTCTCCGATGTCTCCATCAAGCGACGTGGTGCACGAGGAACGCCATCCAGTCGTTATCCATGTTTTGAATGACTTACCCGCAGCGAATCCATCAAGTAAGTTTCAGAATATTTCTCCTTTGAAGTATTGACTTGATGCTAGCGTTAAGTGCCGGGTGTTGGATGCACTCTGTGATCGATGCCCCACCGGCTAAGAGGACAAATGAAGCAGGAAGCGACTAAGGTCCTGGTCGTGGAAGACGATCCCCTGTTCACAAAACTCGTGACTTCGATGCTGCTGGCCAAGGGGTTCCAGGTGCTTGGCGTTGCATCCGCCGAAGCAGGACTCGACGCTCTCAAATCGGAAGTGTTCGACGTGTTGATCACAGACCTGAAGATGGAAGGACTTGGCGG
This sequence comes from Acidobacteriota bacterium, assembly GCA_023265365.1. Lineage (GTDB taxonomy): Bacteria > Acidobacteriota > Terriglobia > 20CM-2-55-15 > 20CM-2-55-15 > JAHFTY01. The sequence continues at coordinate 9,628 of JAHFTY010000036.1, read as the reverse complement.
CGTGGGGTTGATCCGGACGATCATGGCGGAACAATTGTTCCCAATCGCCCGCATTCTTGTGATTACGGGAGAGCCTGCCAACAGCGAAGATTCACGCTGGGTCGTTCAACAGTCGATCCCGGTCCTGCGTAAACCCTTCAGCCTGCGCGCATTGCTCGATGCGATGGATGCCAGGATTCAGGCCTGACTCAAGTGCCGGATTCGTCTTTGGAGAGTCCAAGACATTATGCGAGAAGAGACCGCTCTTCATGTTCCCCCGTCGAAGCTGTGGCAGTGCGTTTGTGGCGCTGTGGAGTTACCCTTGCGTGACTATGAGCACGTGATCGGCTGCCCCGCCTGCGAACGACTGATTACCGAGATTGCGGAAGCTCTGGACGACATCGCGATGCGGTATCCGGCAGGCAGTTCAAGCTCACCTTTGTCGTGAAGTTCATCATGGAACAAGGCCCATCTGGAAGGCAGCGACTTTCCCTTCCTTGTCGAATGCAAATGTCGCGCGCAGTTTCATCTTCTCGAAGTCGCAGTCGAGTTGCGCCACGTCGAAACCGCTGATCTTCGCCATCGCCGCCTTGTAAACGCCTTTATACGCCCCGGCCGAAGAGGTAACGCCCTTCCAATGCTCCTCGAGTTTCTCTCTGGTCATCGTCCGCGTCATCCGATCGTCGAACCGTGCGATGACCTCGTCGTACTTCCCCTGGTCGATCAACGTGAGCATGTGCGTGGCATCCTTCAATAGCTTGTCGCCGGACGCCTGCTCGGCAACGGCGGGGCCGGACGCCAACAGGAACAAGAGGAGAAAGACATTCATCATGGCGCCGCCATTATAGTAAAAGACCTCATGCGCCTGGCCACTATCTCGACTGCGCTGTTGCTGCTCACGCTGGACCTGAGCGCATGCCGTTCGAATGCGATTGAAGAGGAATATTTCGGACGGACCAGCCCGCCGCAATCCGACCGTCTGACGTACGAGCACCTTGCCGAACTCGAAACGCTGGATCCCACCCTCACCACGCTGACTCAGGAGTGGACGACGATTGCGGCCCTTTTTGAAGGTCTGGTGATCAGCCATCCCATCACGCTGGAACCTCTTGCGGGT
>JAHFTY010000036.1:0-8522 GCA_023265365.1 Acidobacteriota bacterium | reverse complement strand
CACTACGAAGCCAACACGGACGCCACCCGGTTCACGTTCTACTTGCGCGGCCATCCCCATCCGCGGGGAATCGCGCTGCCCGATTCAAACTCCCTTCCGGAGGAGTTCAGGCATGGACATTCCGCCGCGCCAGGCAACCTTGCCGCGAAGTGGAGCGACGGCCGAACCGTCACCGCCCGGGATTTCGCGTTCTCGTGGAACCGGCTGCTCGATCCCACCACCGGGTCTCCCAACCTTGCCTACGCCCAGGCCGTCAAAACGGTCCGAGCCCTCGATGACTTTACATTTCAAGTAGATCTTCGGTCTCCAACACCTTTCTTATTGAAAATACTGTGGCAACCATTCTTTTCTCCACTGCGTGAAGACGTCGTCAAACCGGGGTGGGCGAGGCGTCTTCCATTCCCGAGTAACGGCCCGTTTGCGATCCGCGAGTGGCGCCCGTATGAAAAGATCGTCGCCGTCAGAAACCCGTTTTATTACGAAGCCAACCTGGTCGGTATTGACGAACTCCGATTCCGGCCGGTATCGGATCCGTCCTCCTACGTGAACCAGTACAAGGCCGGCGAAGTCGACATCGTCGACGGCTTAAACGTTCCGAAATTCTTCATTCCCGCTCTTCGCCGCAAACGGGACTTCAAGAGCGTTCCGCTGTTCATGACTTTTCAGTATTCGATCAACGTCGCCCGGCCGCCGATGGATAACGTTCTGGTCCGGTACGCGCTCAACATGGCCACGGATAAAGTGGCCATCGCTTCCCTGTTGAGCGCGCTGCCGGCGCGCACGTTCGTTGCGGAGACGCCGGGGTATACGTCTCCGTCAAAAATGGAGGTCCGAGCCGGTGAGAGGACCTATGACGTTCTCCAATACGATGTGGCCGGCGCACGAGAGGTCCTGGCGAAAGCCGGCTATCCGGGAGGCATCGGGCCCGATGGGAAGCGATTGAACGTATCGATTCAGTACACGAATTCACCGTTGAAACAGATCCCTGAAATTCTCCAGCAGCAGTGGCGGGACAATCTGCAAATCGAAGTCACGCCGGTCATGATGGAAAACAAAGTTCTCTATGACTCGACGGTGACCCTTCAATACACCGGGCTCATCGAGTCGTCGTGGTTCGGAACCTACGTCGACCCGGATTCCTTTCTGCTCCGCTTCCCCAGCGATTCGATCTACAACGGCACCGGTCTTCGCGATCCCGCTTTCGATGCGTTATTGATCGACGCGAATCGAACCCTGGACGGGGCCGGGCGCATGAAGAAACTGGCCGCGGCCGAAGAAGAGCTTCTGAGACAGATGCCTTTCGTCCCGATCCTGACGGACACGCTCAGTTACCTTCAGAAGCCTTATGTGCGCGGGATGCAGGCGTCGGCGCAAGGCACGCCGTTTTTCAAGTACGTCAGGATTGAGCGCCAATGAAACGTTTCATTCTTCGGCGGCTTGCCGTCATGATTCCCATGATCCTGCTGGTTCTGACGATTGCTTTCTTCATGGTCAACCTCGCGCCGGGCAGCCCGTTCAGCCGCGGCCGCGCCCTGCCTCCGGAAGTGGAGGCGGCCCTGAAGGCGAAGTATGGATTCGATCAGCCACGCTGGAAGCAATACGTCCGCTTCATGAGCCGGATCGCCGGATTCAGCGTCGATCAATCGGGCGTCACGACATGGCATCCGTATCCGGACTTCGGAGAGTCGATCAAGTACCGGGACCGGCGCGTCAACGACATCATCAAAGAGTCTCTTCCGGTTTCCGTCGTGCTGGGGATCGCGGCTTACCTTCTCGCCCTGGTTGCCGGCATCGGCGCCGGATCCCTTTCCGCAAGCCGGCGCGACACCTGGCTGGATCGGTTGCTGATGCTCGGCTCGATGCTGGGGATCGCCCTGCCCAGTTTCGTGCTGGGCCCGCTGCTGATCACGTTATTCAGCCTGACGTTTTATTTCTTTCCGCCGGGCGGCGTGGAATGGTCGATGGAGTGGGGATATCTCCGCATTCCCACGCTTCGCACACTGGCTCTTCCGGCACTGACGCTGTCGATGGCGTTCATCGCCTACATTGCGCGCCTGACGCGGAACGGCGTTGTGGAGTCGCTGCGCCAGGATTACATCCGAACGGCGCGGGCGAAGGGATTGAGCGAAAGGCGCATCGTCCTCGATCACGCGCTGCGGGCGTCGTTGCTGCCGGTCGTCAGTTTCAGCGGTCCGGCCATCGCGTTCCTCGTGACCGGCACGGTTGTCGTGGAATCCGTTTTTTCGGTTCCCGGGCTCGGGCGTTACTTCATCGATGCGGCCAACAACCGGGATTACTTCCTCATTCTCGGCATTACGGCGTTTGGCGCCCTCAGCCTGATGATCGCGAACCTGGCCGTCGACGTCCTCTACGCCATTCTCGATCCGAGGATTCGCCATGAGTAAGGCGCGCACGACGCTCCTTCACAACATGCCGGCCATGCTGAGCGCTTCCTTTCTCGTGCTGCTCGCCGCGTTCGCCATCCTCGGACCGTCCGCCTATGACGTCCAGTCTCTGGGAAACGGATTGCAGAATCCTTCCCGAAATCATCTGCTCGGAACAGACACGCTTGGCCGCGACCTGCTCGCACGCGTCACTTACGGGAGCCGGATCAGCCTGACGGTCGGCGTTGTGTCAACCCTGATTTCGGTCGTGATCGGAGTCCTGTACGGCGCGATCGCGGGCTATGCAGGGAAAAACATCGACGACGTCATGATGCGGGCGGTCGATGTTCTCTATTCACTGCCGGACATCATCCTGGTGGTGATCCTCATGGCTCTCTTCGATCGCAGTTTGCTGCTGCTGTTTGTGGCTTTGGGGGCGGTGTCGTGGCTGACGATGGCTCGCATTGTACGTGGACAGGTCTTGTCGCTGAAACACGAACCCTTTGTCGAAGCCGCCCGCGCGCTGGGCGCGTCGCATTCGGCGATTCTATTCCGGCACATCATTCCGAACACCATGGGACCCGTGCTCGCCTACGCAACGCTGACGGTGCCGACCGTCATCCTGGACGAGGCGTTCCTGAGTTTCATCGGGCTGGGGGTTCAACCCCCAACGCCGTCCTGGGGAGTCCTTGCGGCGGAGGGCGCTCAGGCGATCGCCGTCCATCCCATCCTGCTGATCGCGCCGACAGCGGTAATGGCGCTGACCCTGTTCAGCCTGAGTTTTCTCGGCGAGGGACTGCGGGAAGCCTTTGACGTGGACGCCCGGTGATATCGGACGCGAAGCGCCGGAGTGGCGCTGTTCAAGAAATCGATTTTGTTGAACCAACCACCCCGCCGCTTCGCGGCACCCCGCCTTGGCCAAGGCGGGGAAATTTCTACAGGTTTCCCCTCCTCGACGAGGAGGGGTGGTGCTGTTCAAGAAATGGGGAATTCGAGGAGGATTACTCCGTCGCGGCCTCGTGGAATTTGATTCCCAGTTTCTCCAGTTCATCCAGGATCGGTTCGTAAATCTCCGGCTCCACGGGGATGAATACGCCCGGGGTCCTGATTTTCCCATCGAGAATCATCTTGACCGCGATTGCCGCGGGCAGCGCGACGGTCCGGGCAACGGAAGTGTCGCCGCCGGGAATGCCGTAATCCAGCAGCGTGGATGTCAGTTCCTCTGTTTTCCCTCCCGGGAACCCGGCGGTGAATTCGTGATGCATGACGACCATGTCGCGATCCTTGCCGGGCTGCATCGACAGCTTCCGCAACATCAGAACATTGAGGTAAGTGAGCGGGTCGTTCGCGTCCGGCGGCAACAACTCGTCGCTGAACAGTCCCAGCCACTCCAGACGTTTGATCGCCGCTGCGTAGACCGGAAAACCGAGGGCTCTCGCCACGTTCCCGACGAGCCCTTCGACCGGAGCGCCGCACAGATGAGCCGTCATATCGCGATAGGTCTTTCCGGTGAAACCCGCGACGGGCTCGTCGCGTAACCAGCCCAGAGCGACGATCGACCGCAGCGTCTCGCACCAGCCCGGCATGCGGTAGGTTCCGCGGTACACGGTTGTGGCGTGCTTCAATCCATACACGTCCTTGTACGGCAGGGAATCTCTGTTCGGGTAATTCTCGAAAGTTCCGGCGCCCGGAACGTCCTGGAGACGGTAGTTTTCGAAAAGACGCTCGCCCGGAACTTCAACAACGGATCCGTTCTCCAGCCATTTCGCCGCATTGCGCGATGCGAGCAGGACCCCTCGAGGCGACCAGGAAAACTTGTAACCGAAGGGATTGTTGCTCGAATCGTGAGCGGGCAATGCGCCCGTCGTGGACCGGAAGCCGGTCACCGTCCCACCCCGCTTTTCGACGCCGTGAATCACGCGCATGGCGGACATGTGGTCGATGCCGGGATCGAGGCCGGCCTCATTGAGGATCACAATGCCCGCCTCCTTCACGCGCGTTTCCAGGGCGCGCATCGCAGGCGAAACGTAAGAAGTGGTCAGCATGTTTTTCCGTCGCCGGATGCATGCTTCGGCGACCATCGGATGATAGGTGTACGGCAGCAGACTGACCGCAAGGTCGGTCCGGCTGACGAGTTCATCCAGGCGCTGCGCCGCCTCCGGCTGCGTCACATCCAATGCGACGGCCTTCCCGTTGGGATGACCTGCGATCATGCCCCGGGCCTTGTCCACCGTCCGTGTCGCCTGGGTCACTTCGATATTTCCGAGTTCGAGCAGGTACCGGACGATCGGCCGGCAAATCAGGCCGGCTCCCAGGATCAGAACTTTTTTCATCGGATCACCTACACAGAAGTGGATTGAAGATATTTCGCCATGTACAGATATCCGGGAGCGAACTCGCCCCGATGCGCGATGACGGCGCGCCGAATCGGATTCGGCACGTCGAGTTCTTCGAACGGTCTCGAAAAATCCGCGCGGGCGAGCGCGGGAACAAAGGGCATCAGCATGTCTCCAAAACTGATCGACGCTTCGCGAGGCAACTCCGAAGGAAGCGTGTCCACCGCCATCACGACCGGACCGTTGCCCTCCCATCCGCTGACCACCCGGCCGTCCGGCGCGAGGTACGTGAAGATGGGATCGCCCGGTTCGGTCGCCTTCACCGTGCACTCGACCGAACCCTCGATGTCGCAACTGATGTCGCCGATGACCCGCAGCCTCGGCTTTTCCGCACTCCAGGCGCGACGGACCCAGTCCTTCGTCAGCAGCCGCGGATAACGCGCGTCCCAATAAATACAATTCACCAGCACGGTCAGATGCGGCAGGTATTCCTCAAAGCGCGATTCGTACTTTTCCGGCTCACGATAATACTGCTGCAGGTCAAACGATGCGCCCCCGTTCCGCGGCCGGACCATGTCCTTTTCATAGAACACCACGCCGTACAGCTTTCTGTTCGACGCCTTGCCCGACTTCATCCAGGCATCCAATTCGTCCGGGGGAATGATTTCGTGAGGCACCAGGCCGAAAATGTCCTGGGCGCCGCGCGAAACGTTGCCGTATCCGGTGAATCCCACCACCAGTGGACCGAGCGATTCCGGAAGGCCCTCTCGCGCCATTTGCTCGCCGGCCGCGCGAAGAGCGGCCCTGGCTTCGTCAAGACCGGAGTATTCGAGCGGGCGCTTCAAATCCGCGAATGGCGTCGGCGTACCTTCCCAGGCGAGCCGCTTGCCGAGCGTATAGAAGGTCTCGAACATTCCCGCGGTTCCGGCGTAATTGCCGAAAAAAATCATGCGGCGGTTCTGATCGTCAGTGACTTTTTCGTAATCGATGAGGGTGGCCCTGCGTTCGATCAGTTGGCGAAGCATCGGCATGTTGTAGGGCTGGCCTTTGAAGGTATGCGAGAAAAACATGTACGTTCCGTGATCGCAAAAGAAATCCGCCGGAATCTCCTTCACCGCGAACACGATATTGCAGCCGCTCAGATCTTCCCGAACGGTTGCGCCGGCCTGGATGTACTCCTCGTCCCTGAAGATGCGGATGGTCGAAGGCTGGACAACGACCTGGAGCCCTTGCAGCACCAGCGATCTCACGTGGCCGGGCGTCAGGGGGACCCGCCGTTCCCACTCGTTCTTGTCCTCGCGTCGAACTCCAACTTTCATCCCGTGAACATACCACGGAAATCCGGCGGATGATCCGGGCCCCCGGCCCAATTAATTTCCCGGACAACACCACCCCGGCCCAAGCCCGATCCCGCCGCCGCGCTGGCCGCGCTGACCGGCGGCCGGAGCGGGTTTGACGAATTTCGGATCGAGGATCTTCGAAATCTCGTCCCTCGAATCCTCCAGGTGGAGCCGGGTCTGCCGGTTCGCCGACTTCGGAATCGCCGCCGCGATCGCCGCATTCAATGAACGGAGTTCGCCCCGGTAGTACGCCCGCTGGTCGTCGGTCACGGGTGTGGCCCCGTTCAACCGGTCGTCCAGCATGTCGAGGTAGGTACGCTGCAGGTTCCTCCGATACGGATCGATGTACGGCGTGTGACCCATCTTCGCAATCCACTCTTTATCGCGCAGCTTCTCCGAAGGATACGTGGAACTCGACTTCATGTTGTGCTGAAAGCCCAGCGTATGACCGACTTCATGCGCCACGACGTAGGTCAGGAGATCGGACATCAGATCGTCCGGAAGCGGCAATGTCCTGGCGCGCGGGTCGAGCGGGCCCACCTGGATGAAGTACCAGTTGCGGACAAGATTCATCACGTTGTGATGCATCTGGATATCGGATTCCAGAATCTCACCGGTGCGCGGATCGTGAATGTTCGGGCCGGATGCGTTTTCCGTGGTTGAGGGGAGCCAGCGAATCACCGAGTAGCGCGCGTCTTCGGCGCTCCATTCGGGATCTTCCTGCGGCGTCGGGGCCAGCTTCGCGATGATGGCATTTTTGAATCCGGCTTCCTCAAACGCGGTCTGCCATGCTTCGATGCCTTTTTTCACGGCCTCACGCCATTTGAGGGGTGTCGCCGAATCGACCCAGTACACGATCGGCTTGACCGGTTCGGAGACCGCTGCATTCGGGTCCTTTTTTTCGAGCCGCCACTTGGTGATGAAGCGCCGTTCCGGAGACCGGTGTTCATCCTGACTGTAATCCAGCAGGCGCACGGAGAAATAACCGACGCGATCGTCGAAGAGCCGCGGCATCATTTTCTTTTCGGGCAACTTCACCATGCTGTAATGCATGACCACCGTCGCCGTACCGCGAATGCCCTGAGGCTGGCCGCGCGGAGCCTGGCCGCCTCCGCCACCGCGGTTTCCGGCCTGGTCGTTTGCGGTGTAGGTTTGTGTCGCTTCAACTTCGATGTTCCCGGGGAACGACACCGCCCGCTCCAGATACGACCGCTGCGGATCCATGCCGCGCGCTCCCAGGCGGGTGCGTGCGCTGAACTCGGGGACGTCGGTGGTGAACAGGCGGGTGGCGTCAATGACGACGCTTCCATTGGCTCCGATTGCATCGACATCGAAAGCCATGATGATGGAATCCACATTTGAAGCCTCGACTGCCCGCGCAATCGGATCGCCCTGGCTGGCGACGACGTCGTAAGACACGCTCTTGAGAAACACCTTGTTATTCATGCGCGTCCACTTCACCACGCGATTGCCCATCGCCTGGCCGCCGTAACCTTCGCCCAGCGTGGTCTTCGCAATCTGTGTCACCCATAGAAATTCCTTGTCCAGTTCCTCCGCAGGGATCTCATAGAGCACGCGGTCTTTGATCCGGTGAACCGTGAAAACGCCGGTATCCGACTTTGCGTCGCCGGTCACCACCTGCGCATAAGGGCGCGGCTCGCCCGCCGCCGGTGCGCCTCGTCCGCCGCGCTGCGCGGCCGGGGCTTCCTGTGGCGGAGCGGCGGGTTGCTGGCCCAGAGTGGTGAGCGTGAGTGCCGCGATACAGATCACAAACGCCGTCAGAACGCCTCTCATCATCGAAATACTCCTGGTTGGGTTTGGATTAGAACGCTGGGAAAATACCCCGCCGCCGTTGAGACTGCCAGAGGAAAGATCGACGGGTCGAGCCGGCCGGAATCCGTCGACTACTGCCGGATGACGTTCAATTGAGCGTCGATGGATCCGTTCGCGTCAATCTTGATGGGCTTGCCCCGGTCTTCAAAACGTGCGACAAAATCCGGATCCTGATGGGCGCCATTGGGAATGGACTCCCAGGCAAACAGCTTGTATGCGCCGGGAGGAATGCCGGCGAAGCTGAAACGGCCGTATTGGTCGGTCGGGATGGCAAAGAACAGTTCGGTCCTCTGCCGGCGTGGTTCTTCCGGAATGAGAGCGGCCAGGGCGCCCTGAAAGGCGTTGCCTTTCTCATCCACGACGGTTCCCTGCACCCGCCCTGCGGCGAAGCCGATCTGAAGTTGCAGCGAAACCTGCTGATCGCCGGCAATCGTGAAGGGTTGATTGACTGCATCGTCGTTGCCGATCCGGCCCGTCATCACATAAGCGCCGGCGGGCAGGCCGTTCACGCGAGCGCGATATTCCATTGGTGTCACGCTGGGCAGCGTGAACGATCCGTCCTCCGCAACCTGGCCGGTCCCGCCGTTGGTCCCGGCGTTCGGAAAATCCTCCGTCGGCTGAAGATTCAC
>JAHFTY010000035.1 GCA_023265365.1 Acidobacteriota bacterium | reverse complement strand
GCATCGGCGGAAAGACGGGTGTGAACCACCGCGTGGCCAAGAATCTGATCGGCACGTTTTATCAGCCCAGCCTGGTCCTTTCCGACTCCGCCGTCCTGACGACCCTGCCTGAACGGGAGTATTCGAGCGGCCTGTATGAAGCGTTGAAGTACGGAATCATCACATCTCCGTCCCTGTTCGAAGAATTTGAAAACGGCGTCGATCGATTGATGGCGCGCGATGCGGACGCCATCGAAAAACTCGTGGCTCAGTGCGCATCGATTAAAGCGCAGGTCGTGGTGTCCGACGAGAGGGAAGGCGACTTGCGCCGCATCCTGAATTTTGGACACACGGTCGGTCACGGACTGGAGGCCGCAGGGAAGTTTCAACGCATCCGGCATGGAGAGGCGGTTGGATACGGGATGATTGCCGCTGCCCGAATCAGCGCGAGTCTCGGCAAACTCCCCGATGGAGATCGCTGCCGCATCGAGCAGGTCATTCGTTCCGTCGGACGCCTTCCGCATCTCGATGGTGTCCATTTCCGCGCAGTATTGAGCGCTCTCCAGCATGACAAGAAAGTACGCGATGGAGCGCTGCACTTCGTTCTGGCGAGAGCCGTCGGAAAGGTCGAAATCACGCCGGACGTTCCACTTGAACTGGTTCGCGACGTCGTGAGGGGATTGCTCGATGAAAGCAAGAGAGCACACTGACGCCGGGACCGGCTACCCGGGTCCGGATGGGCAGCGGGTGCGGCGGATGTTTGCGGAAATCGCGCACCGCTACGACTTTCTGAATCACTTTCTCTCCGCCTCGATCGACAGGCGGTGGCGCCGCATTGCTGCCGAGAAGGTCCGGGAACTACTGCGGCCGTCGCCATCCCCAATATGCGTGGATCTGTGCAGCGGCACCGGCGACCTTGCTCTCGAACTGCACCGGCGGCTCGGTGTTCGGGTTGTGGCTTCGGATTTCTGTCATCCGATGCTGACACGGTCGAACTCCAAGATCCTGACGTCGGGATTCTCGCAGGTCATTCGAACCGTCGAGGCCGATGCGCTGACGCTTCCATTTTCGTCCCAGTTCTTCGATGCGGCGACCAACGCGTTTGGATTGCGCAATCTTGAGGATCCTCGGCGCGGGCTGGCCGAAATGTTAAGGGTTCTCAAACCCGGAGGCGCGGCGGTTATCCTCGAGTTCTCGAAGCCGGTGGCTCCCGTCGTTCGGCAGGTGTTCGGTTTCTATTTTCGAAACATCCTTCCCCGTCTGGGATCGCTGATTTCAGGTCAGGGTTTCGCCTACCAGTACTTGCCGGACTCGGTGCGCAAGTTCCCCGCGCAGCAGGAATTGGTCCGCCTGATGTCTGCGGTGGGATTCGTAGAGGTGGGTTACCGGAATCTGTCAGGCGGAATTGCCGCTCTCCATTGGGGAACGGTGGACGCCCGCTGAAGCCTGAAGCCTGAGGTCAGAGGTCTATTCCAGTTCGAACTCCTTAACTTTGTTCAGAAGTGTTTTGTAGGAAACGGCCAGCATCTCTGCGGCAGCCGTCTTGTTCCAGTTCGAGAGCTCGAGCGCCTGCCTGATCTTGACGCGCTCCGCTGCCCGGGTCGCGCGGCCCGCGACGTCGGAAAGGGAGCCGGACATATCGAGAAAGTGCACAAAGTCGTCGCTGCGTTTGCCCTTTTCGAATGCGAAATTGAGGTCCTTCGGCTGAATCGACTTTCCATCCGCGAGGATGACGGCGCGTTCGATCGTATTTTGCAGTTCGCGGACGTTGCCGGGCCACGAATACTCTTCCAGTGAGCGGGCCGCTTCCGGGCTGAGCTGTAAACCCTGCCGGTGCAATTCGCGCGAAAACTTGTCGACGAAGAATTGGGCAAGCGGGCGAATATCCGACATCCGTTCCCGGAGGGGGGGGATGTGGATCGGAAAAACGGAGAGCCGGAAGAAGAGATCCTCGCGAAATTCCTTCTTTCCGACGAGATCCTGCAGATTTCGGTTGGTGGCGGCCACGACCCGGGCGTTCACGCGAATCGTTTCGAGTCCGCCGATGCGTTCAAAGCATTGTTCTTCGATGACTCGCAGGACCTTCGCCTGCACCGACAAGTGAAGCTCGCCGATCTCATCCAGGAATATCGTTCCCTGATCTGCCAGCTCGAACTTCCCGATCTTCCGTGTGAACGCGCCGGTGTAGGAGCCCTTCTCATGACCGAACAATTCGTTTTCGATGAGTGTGGCGGGGATGGCGGCGCAGTTGACGGTGACAAACGGTTTGTCGCGTCGGGGGCTCAGCTGGTGGACGGCCCGGGAGAACACTTCCTTGCCGGTTCCACTCTCTCCGGTCAGTAAAACGGTGGCCTCGGTCGGCGCTACTCTCTGAATCTCTCGGCTGACTGTCTGAATCGCGGGACTCTCGCCGATGATCTTCGGGATTCCGTAGCTGCGCTGAACCTCCTCCTTCAGGAGAATGTTCTCGAGAAGCAGTCGCCGCTGCTCCAGCGCGCGTTCGATCAGCAGGAAGAGGTGCGAGATGTCGACCGGCTTCGGCACGAAATCGAAAGCACCCTGTTTCATCGCCTGGACGGCTTCTTCGATGGTGCCATAGGCGGTCATGATGAGAACCGGAATAGTCGGGTCGATCTCCTTTTGCGTGGTGAGGATTTCCAGACCGGACAATGTTGGCAGACGCAGATCCGTCAAAACCAGGCTGTAGGGCTGCTTCTTGATTTTTTCGACAGCGATGTTGCCGTCAGACGCTTCGTCGACTGCGTAGCCGGCTTTCTTGATGGCCGTCGAAAGCATTTGGCGCAGGCTGTCTTTATCCTCAACAAGAAGTATCTTCACTCCGCGACTCCCAACCAGTTTCGAAAGAATGATACTCGATGCCGGCGGGAGTATCAGAGTGTCTTCTCGCATCGCCGCCGCTATTGCACGACCCCTGCCAGCTTCACTTCAATTGAAAACATGAAGGATACGTCCCGGCTCCAGGTCGGTGGGCGGATATTTCGTAACGATTTGTCTCCTCAATGAAGGCCGGCATTGCGGGGCGCACTGCGCAACGTCAGTGAAAAGCCGCTGCGATTACGAAGTCTGACGTCGATGCGTCTGACGGCGAGCCGGTTCACAAGCGTCGACGGGGAAACGGGCTGTCCGGCTTCATCGAAATAAGTGAATTCCAGTTCCGTTATCTCACGTCCGAGTTCGGAGGCAGAGCCCCAGGCCGGTGTGACCGGGCTGGCCGTGTCGGTTGCAGAGGCCCTCCAGACGCTGCCGGAAGCGAAATATATGGAGACTGCTTCTTCAAGCGACAGGGTCTGCGTGGACGTGAAACGGACCGTGTCGGGAGCCGTGCGGCAGGACTCGCCGCCCTGGCGTGGTATGAGGGTCAGTCCTCTCGCGTTTGAGTCGATGGCAGTGAGTTCGCCTCGAATCCAACTCCAGCAGGACAAACTTCCGGATCCCCAGATATAGACGAAGCGGCCATGAGGCGCCGTTGTGGAAAGCGCCGCGTAGAAAACAGATGCATTCTCGACGATAACGGAGACGGGTACGCCGATTTCATAGTTGACTGGCGTCGTTACCACGGAGGTTTCGGCGTTCGAAAAGCCTTCGCGAATACGCAGGCGCGTGGAGTCGGAACCGTTCAGAACGATTGCCGCTTCTTCGGTTTGAAGGGCGTCAAAGCGGGAAGCATAAACGGCCACGCCTTGCCCGGCCCTTCGGATTTCGTCGGCGATCTGGAACCCGACCGCCCTCGCATTCTGCTCGGTCTCGCTGGCGGAATGTTGACTCAGGAAGACTCGCTCGTTCTGCATGAACAGTTGAAAGCCGGCCAATCCGATGCCCAGGGTGATGCTGAGCGCCACCAGCAGTTCGAGAAGGGTAAAGCCTCTTACCATGACATTGACCGTGTCGTCGCGGTGCGGATCAACTCTACATGCCGGCCGGAATAGACAATGATTGTGATGTCTCGTTGCGCTGTGCCGGTCACGCGCCACTCTCGCAAAAGGGAGGTTCCGTCGGGCAGCACGACGACATCGGAGTAGTCGCCGCTGGGTGGCGGCGCCATTCTCAGTTCTTCCAACTTGTTGACGAGAACCGCATTGGCATTCGTCTTTTCGCGGTTCTCGATTCCCAGCCGGAGACTGTTTACGAACAGCGTCGCGATCGCCGCGGCGGCAATGACGAGGATTCCGGTGGCGATTGCGGTTTCGATCAGCGTGAACCCCTGGCGGCGCGATTTCACTTTTGGGCACCTTTCGAAACGGATCGAATAACCGGCAACAGCGCCGGAACGCGCAAAGTCCTGCATGGCCTGAGATTCGGGTTTTGGCGAGTCAAGTGCCGATGATTCGCCAGACGGGAAGTGAGAAACCAAACACGGGAGGTGCAACAGGAAAAAGTCTCGTTAGCCTACAACTTGCCAAATCGAAACCGCACAACGTGTCAGGCGCCGGGTTTATCAACGCGGTGCCTGACTCCACACCAGACGGCTCTCAGATCTCCGAAGCCTGTAAATCCGCAGACCTCGGCAGCGTTATTGCAAAACGGGTTCCTCTTCCTTCGGTGCTCTGAACTTCAATCCTGCCATTGTGCGCCAGGATGATTTTCTGGACGAGCGACAAACCGAGGCCGGTTCCGTGGGTTTTTGTCGTGAAAAACGGGAGAAATATTTTGCCGACCTGATGCGCGGGTATGCCTCGTCCGGTATCGTCGACGACAATGCGGACGTGGTCGCGCTGGGCGTCCTCAACAAAAACCGAGATGGTTCCCTCTTTTTCAGTGAGGGACTCGACGCCGTTGATCAGCAGATTCAACAGGGTTTGCCGCATCAACGTTGCGTCGCATGTAACGATGGCCCCGGTCGTGGATTTGAATCGAACGTCATAGTTGCCGGGACGCAGGTTCCTCAAATCGGCGATCACCGCGGTCAACAGTTCAACGACATCAATTTCCTGAAAAGACGCGTTTAAAGGTCGCGCAAAATTCAGAAAATCCGTGACCAGAACGGACAACGCCTGGGATTCTTTGTGGATCTCCCGCGCAAATCCCCGCAGCGTCTCGATATCGGATTCCTGTATCGACATCTGCGCATAGCCCAGAATCGTTGCGAGCGAGTTCTTGAACTCGTGCGCGATGCCGGCAGACATTTCGCCCAGCGCGACGAAGTTTTCCTTCAGTTTGATCTGGTTTTGCAGGTCCACAATTTCGGTCAGGTCGGAGAGCAGACAGATCGCGCCCTCGATCGTACCGGCGGCATCGGTGAAAGGGGAGAGGTTGATCCCGATCCTCTTATCCGAATCCGCGATGACGGGAACGTTGAGCTCGACGCGCGTGAAGATTTCGCCCGTCTGCAGGCAGCGATCGAGAAGCGCCCGCAGCATCCTGGACTCCCGGACAAGATCGGGAAGCTTCGCATTGAGTTGAAGCGTACCGCCGAAAATCCGCTCGCTGGCCGGATTGAAACCGGTGATGACACCATCGAGGTCCACCGTCAGCAAACCGCTTGGCATCTTTCGCGTGATGTGATCGCTGAGGATATTCATACGGGCCGGATGACACGGTCGATGTAGAAGCCGATGAGCGCATCGCCATACAAAACCGCCACGATGGCAGCGACTCCGAGGAACGTTCCAAATGGGAGTTCATATTCGCGCGTTTTTCCGCCGAACCTGATCAAAGCGAGGCCGATGAACGATCCGAGAAGCGACCCCACCATGATCGTAAACAGCGTCAGCGGTGCGCCCAGAAACGCGCCGACCATCGCCATCATCTTCACATCGCCAAATCCCATGCCTTCAATTCCGCGAATGCGATAAAACGCTTCGCCGACCGCCCACAGCAGCCCGCCGCCCAGGACGATTCCGAGAAGGCTGCCGATCAGAGCGAGAATTCGCGGATTCGAAACATCGGCGCCGCTCCAGCCGACGAGCCTGGTCGTGAAGCCGCTGGGCTGGGGGAGGAGGAGGTTGACGAGAATTCCAATCCAGATGCCGTTGAGCGTAATCGGATCGGGCAGGATTCGGTGATCGACATCGATCAGGGCCAGCACGAGCAATGCGGCACAAAACGCAAGGTAAATTGCCCACTCCACCGAGAGGCCGAACTTCAAATAAAGAAGGATGCTGATCGCTCCCGCAGCAAGCTCAACGCCGGGATACCGGCGGGAGATTTTCCGTCCGCAATGACGGCAGCGCCCGCGAAGGATGAGGTAGCTCAGCACGGGAATGTTGTCGTATGCGGCGATTTGTTTCCTGCATTGCGGGCAGTGGGAGCGGGGAACACTGATGGATGTTCCCAGGGGCAGCCGGACGATGACGACATTCAGGAAACTTCCGATCACCAGGCCGAAAACCAGAGCCAGCGCGAGTTCCATCAGCGCAGTATACGGAACTCCCTCAGGAAAACATAGCGAGCCCCCATGTACGCGATCGCCACTCCGCGCCAGCCATCGAGGATTCCCGCCTGCACGATCAGTGTTTTCAAAAAGAACAGCGGCGGCCCGCCCAACAGCCGCAGCGGGTTTGCCCGCCGGCCGGCCTTTCGAGCCGCATCGGCCGCCAGACGCGTGTACCGATCGACGCGTTCGACGTGATCCTGCCATGCCGGGTAAGGGAAATGGAGAAGGTCGCCGTCGAACCGGCCGGCCTTCCCGTCGACCTCCATGGCCTCATGCACAAAGTCGCCTGTCCATCGAGCGAACCGCCGGTCGTAAAGACGAATCTTGCGGTCCGGGTACCATCCGGAATGATGGATCCACCGGCCCAGGTAGTAGGCGCGTCGAGGCATGCTCATGGCCGCACCGGCGGGCGGATCCCGGCGCTTCCATCCGGCAATCTCCCCGGCCAGCTCCGCGCTGACGCGTTCATCGGCGTCGATGCTGAGAATCCAGTCGTGCCGGGCCTGCGCCGCGGCAAAGTTTTTCTGTTTCGAATAGCCTTCCCACTCGTGGCGGATGACACGGGCGCCGTACTTCGCAGCGATTTCGCGGGTTCGATCCGTGCTGCCGCAATCCACAACGACGACCTCGTCGCAGCAGGCCAGGCTGGTGATCGCTTCGGCAATGCGCCGCTCTTCGTTTTTCGTAATGATGGTCGCGGTGATCCCGGGCATTCCAGCTATGCTATAACCGAATCGCATGCGGAACCTCAAGTTGACACTGGCTTATGACGGTACCGCCTTTCATGGCTGGCAGATTCAACCGAAGCTTCCGACCATCCAGGGCGAGCTGGAACGAACCCTCCGAAAGCTTTTCAATCATGACGTTCACGTCGCCGGATCCGGCCGGACCGATGCCGGCGTTCATGCGCATGGCCAGGTCGCCAATGTTCACACCGAACGGTCGATGGACACGGACGCGGTTCTTCGAGGAGCCAACGCGCTCCTGCCGGCCGACATACGCGTGCTTCTGGTCGAAGAAGTCAGCGCGGAGTTTCACGCCAGGCACTCAGCCCGCTCGAAGACCTACGAGTTTCACGTCTGGCGTCAGCCGATCGTCAGCCCTTTTCACGTGCGTTTTGTTCATGCCTTCCGGTATGCCCTCAATGAGAGCGCCGTGGACGCGGCGAGCCGGGCGTTCCTGGGCACTCACGACTTCACGTCGTTCTGTTCGACCGCGACCGAAATCGAGGATCGGGTCCGCACGATTTATGAAGCCGGATGGGAGCGCGGAGACGCGGCGTGGGTCTTTCGAATTCGTGGAAACGGCTTCCTTCAGTACATGGTTCGGACGATCGCCGGCACGATCCTGGACGCGGGACAGGGCAGGCTTGACCCATCGTCAATTCCGGAGATCTTTGCGGCGAAGGACCGCCGGCTTGCGGGGCCGTCCCTTCCTCCCAATGGGTTGCACCTCATTTCGGTCGAATACTAAAAGAACTTTGCGTTGCAAATCGCCCTCGGCCGCGTGGTAAGATCCACCCTATGAAACGGAGCCCGGAGGAACTGATCGACCAGATCGATGTGAGGGCCCTGCCGCGCCATGTCGCCGTCATCATGGATGGGAACGGCCGTTGGGCGCGCAAGCGCGGACTGCCTCGGGTGGCGGGCCACCGGGCCGGAACGAAAGCCGTTCGCGAAGTGGTGGAGGGCTGTGCGGAACTGCACATTTCCGCACTGACGCTCTACGCCTTTTCCGTCGAAAACTGGAAGCGGCCGAGAACCGAAGTCAGCACCCTGATGTCGCTATTGAAGGAGTATCTGGCGAAGGAACTCGAAACACTCTGCAGGAACAACATCCGGCTCCAGACGATCGGCAGAACCGACGAACTCGACATGACGGTTCAACAGGAACTGGCCAGGACCATCGAGGACACGCGGAACAACACCGGAATGGTGCTCACCCTCGCACTCAACTACGGCGGCAGAGCCGAGATTATCGATGCCGTGAACCGGATCCTCGCGAACGGTCGAAAAGACTCCGTCCAGCCGATGACGGAGCAGGAATTCGCCAAGTACCTCTACACTTCAGAACTGCCCGACCCTGACCTGCTTATCCGGACAAGCGGCGAACTTCGCATCAGCAATTTCCTCCTCTGGCAGATCGCCTATGCCGAGCTTTTCGTAACCGATACGCTGTGGCCGGATTTCGATAAGAGGTGCTTGTACGAAGCCCTCATCGCGTATCAGAAACGCGAGCGGCGTTACGGCGGCATTGAACCGCAGCTGGTGCGTTCCCGCTAGATGAGACGCCTGGCGACGGCGGCGATTGCAATCCCGGTTTCCCTTCTCATTACGAAATTCGCTCCGGCCTGGGTTCTTGCGCTGGTCGTGGCGCTCCTCGCGGGCTTGATGCTTGATGAGTATCTGAACCTGCTCGAGGCCTACGGGCGAGCCCGTCCTGGACGATGGTTCCTGATCCCCGGGGGCCTGGTCGGTGCATCGTTTTATCTTTATCCGATCGGAGTGATCGCCACTCTGGTCATGACGATCCTATGCCTGGCGGCCACCTGCGTCTTCAGCGGCAGCCTGGACCGCGCTTTGGACCGAGTAGCGGGCGGTTTAAGCGGCGTCGCGTATTGTTCCGTGCTCATCGGTTTCCTGCTCCTGCTGCCTCGCAGTGCGATCTTCGTCCTTTTCGGGATCATCTGGGCCGGAGACTCGGCGGCCTACTACGGAGGCCGGGCGTTCGGGCGTCATCCGCTGGCCCCGAAGGTGAGTCCCAGGAAAACGGTTGAAGGCGCAATGTGCGGTCTGATCGGCAGCGTGATTGCCGGCATCGCGGTCGGCGCATGGCTGCTGAAACTGCCATGGACCCTGCTGGCGGCCGTATCCACAGCGACGGCGATTGCGGGCCAGATCGGGGATCTGGCGGAATCTGCATTAAAGAGGAGCGCCGGGGTGAAGGATTCCTCTTCAATTCTTCCTGGCCACGGCGGCATACTCGACCGGTTGGATAGCCTTCTGTTCGCAGCTCCGGTTTTCTTCTGGTTGATCATGGCATGAAACGGATTTCCCTAATCGGTTCCACCGGCTCGATCGGCAAAAGTACGCTCAGCGTGGTGGAACACCTGTCGGATCGCTTTTCCATCTTCGCTTTGACGGCAAACTCCGCGGTCGGCCTGCTCGCCGATCAGGTTGCGGTGTTTCGTCCGGAAGTCGTCGGCGTGACGGATGCCCGGCATGTCGACGCGTTTCGCCGGGCCTGCCGGGATCGGTCGGTGGCGGTCCCGGAAGTCGTTACCGGTCCTGATGGACTGCGGCAGATCACGTCCGCGCCGGAAGTGGACATCGTGGTGTCCGCGGCTGTCGGCGCCGCGGGACTCTGGCCGACCTATACGGCCGTTGCGGCAGGAAAGATCGTCGCGCTGGCGAACAAAGAGGCGATGGTGGTTGCGGGCGAACTGTTGTGTAAAACGTCGGAAGTCACCGGAGCGCAAATCGTCCCGATTGACAGCGAGCATAGCGCCGTGGACCAGTGTCTGCGGGCCGGCGCGCGCGGCGAGGTGTTGCGCCTGATATTAACGGCTTCCGGCGGACCTTTTCGCGAGACGCCCGTCGAACGGCTTGTGCGCGTGACTCCGGAAGAGGCGCTGAAGCACCCGACGTGGAAAATGGGCAAACGCATCACAATCGATTCGGCGACGCTGATGAACAAGGGCCTGGAGGTCATTGAGGCGCGATGGCTGTTCGATATTCCGGCGCAGAAAGTCGACATCATGGTGCATCCGCAGTCGATCGTTCACTCCATGGTGGAATTCGTCGATGGATCGATCGTCGCCCAACTGGGAACTGCGGACATGCGCCAGCCCATCCAGTACGCACTCACCTATCCGGAACGTCTGCCGTCCCCGGTCGCTCCGCTGGATTGGGGAGCGGTGTCTCGCTTGGAGTTCCACCTGCCGGATCGTCAGAAGTTTCCTTGTATCGCGCTGGCGTACCAGGCGATCGAACTCGGTGACACGGCGCCGTGTGTCGTGAATGCGGCCGACGAAATTGCAGTCGAAGAATTTCTGAACGGCAACATACCATTCACCGACATTCCGAACGTCATCGATGCCGCGCTCGATGCGCACGACCTGCAGTCCGGAAGTTCGCTGGACTCGATTCTGGAGGCGGATCGATGGGCCAGAGAGTTCGCAAAACGTTGGGTTGGCCATCGGCATGCTGCGCAGTGTTAGAATGTTCGAGGCCGGATATTCAAGAGTTACCCCATGACAAGCATCTTCGTTGCCCTTATCGTTCTGGGCGTCATCATCGTCATTCACGAGTTTGGTCATTTCGCAGTCGCCAAGCTGTTCCGGATCAAGGTCGAAACCTTCTCCGTGGGTTTCGGTCCCAGACTCATTGGATTCCGCCGGGGCGAAACGGACTACCGCATCAGCGCGTTGCCGCTTGGCGGCTACGTGAAGATGTCCGGCGAGACCCCGGGAGACGCAATCACGGGCGATCCTCGCGAATTCATGTCGAAGCCGAAGTGGCAACGCTTCCTGGTCGCGTCGGCCGGTCCGTTCATGAATATCGTTCTGGCTTTCGTGCTCATAACCGCGCTGTTCATGCATGGCATGGACGTTCCCGAGTACTTCAATAATCAGGCTGTTGTCGGCATCGTCACCCCGGACTCCGCGGCCGCAAAGGCCGGCATCCGGCAGAACGATCGCATCCTGCAGATCGAAGACAGGGAAAAGCCGAACTGGCAGAACATCTGGCTGACCGTGGGGACCAATCCCGAGCGCCCGCTTTCCATCGTTCTCGATCGGGCCGGACAACGCATCGACACGACGCTCACGCCCGCCCTCGACAAGCGCAGCGCCACCGGAGACGCGGGCATGGGGCCGCAGCTTCGAGCCATCGTCAAAGGCGTTCGGGTCGGCGGTCCGGCAGCTTTGGCCGGCATGAGGCCGAATGACGAAATCGTGTCTATCAACGGAATCGATCCTCGAACGACAGGCAAGCAACTGACCGACACGATCCAAACCATTCAGGAAAAAACGTTTCCTGTGGTGGTGATGCGCGACGGCCGGGAGATCGAACTGAACGTCACGCCAATCACCGAAGGCGGACGAAAGCTGATCGGCATCGAGCAGGGTTACGCTACCGTGTTCATCAAGCTTCCCATGATGGATGCCATGAAGCAGTCCGTGCAGATGAACTCCGAAAACGCGAAACTCATCTTTCAGATTCTGGGCAGGCTGGTCAGGCGGGAAGCATCCATGAAACAACTCGATGGACCCATCGGCATTGTCCGCGCATCCGGTGAAGCCGCCAGCGTCGGGCTCACCGCGTTGATCACGCTCACCGCGATGATCAGCCTGAACCTGGGGCTGGTGAACCTTCTCCCCATTCCGATCCTCGATGGCGGCGTCATGCTGCTGCTTCTTATCGAAACGCTCATGGGCCGCGACCTCAGCCTGCGGGTCAAGGAACGGGTCGTCCAGGTGAGCATGGTTTTCCTGCTTCTGATGATGGTCGTCGTTCTTTACAACGACGTGATCAAACTGCTGCCGCCCACTGCCGCGCCATGAAGACCATCTCGCCGGAGATGCAGGTCTTCATGGACTACCTTCACCAGAAGAAACTGAAGCTCACACCGCACCGCGAACTGATCCTGGAACACTTCATCGGGAATGAAGGGCACCGCAGCGTGGACGACATCTATCGGGTCGTCCGGGAGCAGGACCCGCGCGTCGGTTACACCACGGTCTACCGCACCATGAAGCTGCTGGTGGATTCCGGCCTGGCCCGCGAGATCGACCTGGCCGACGGAATGACGCGATACGAACACCTGTACAATCGCCAGCACCACGATCACATGATCTGCATGCAATGCGGTTCCTCGATCGAGTTTTACAACGCGCACATCGAAGCCCTGCAGGACGCCGCCTCGGAGCAACTCGGGTTCAGGGTCACGGATCATCGACTTCAGATCTACGGACTCTGCAAAAGCTGCTGCGATTGATTTGAAATCTCGAACATTAGTCGCAGGACTTTGAGGAAACGTCCCGGAATTGTCGAACGGCCTCAATGAAAACGCGGACGCGTTGATGATCGACGGGGTTTCCGGAGACGCCGTCTTTCTTGAGTGCGGTTCCGATGATGATTCCATCCGCAATTTTCAGAACCGCGCCGACGCTATTCACATCCACACCGCTCCCGGCAAACACGGGTACCGGCCCGGCCGCCGTTTTTGCGGCTTTCAGGTCGCCGGCAGGCGTCTGCTTTCCGGTTCCGCTGCCGGTGACGATCACCGCGTCGGCGCCACCTCGTGAAATCGTCTCTTCGACTTCACCCGCCAGATCGCGCGGCGCAAGTGGAACGGAGTGCTTCACGTCCACATCCGCGAGAATCTTCACATCGCTGCCCAGCGACAGCCGCAATCGAAGTGTCTCGTGCGCGGTTCCCTGAATGATCCCCTGATCGGTCAGACGGGCGCCGGTGTGAACGTTGACGCGAATAAAAGCGGCGCCGGAAGCGGCCGCAATAGCGATGGCGCTGGCTGCGTCGTTTCGGAGGACATTGATCCCGAGCGGGCGATCGAAGCGCCGCCGGATCTCCACCGCCAGTGCCGTCAGGAACGCGGCCGTATGAGCGGGAACCGGCCCGGGGTAGTACGGAACGTCGCCGAAGTTCTCGATCATCAGCGCGTCGACTCCACCGCTGGTTAACGCGTCGGCGTCTGAAAGAACCCATTCGATTATGCGATCGAAGGGAAGCCGGTTCTTTGGCGAGGCCGGCAAAGCAGGCGCATGAAGCATTCCAATAACGGGCTTATGAATGTCGAAGAGCTGTTTCATTTCTTGAACGGCACCACCCCGGCGCTTCGCGCCCAATAAGGCGAAATCCCCAACGACATATAGAACTTCCTTCGACATTGCGAAGTCTTTAATTGTTCAATCTCCATCCGCATGACAATGACGTTTTACAAGGTCTGCGGCGCACTTCATGGCCGAGAGCATGGCTGCCGGGTCGGCGAGGCCTTTGCCCGCAATGTCGAAGGCGGTGCCGTGATCGGGTGATGTACGGACGTAGGGCAATCCGAGGGTGACATTGGTTGAGTTGCCGTGTGCGATGAGTTTGACCGGGGCGAGTCCCTGGTCGTGATAGGGAGCGATTACCGCGTCGAACTCGCCGGTGTGCGCGCGATAGTAAAGGCTGTCCGCGGAGTGCGGACCCGAAACAGAGATGCCTTCGGACGCGCATTGTTCGACGGCGGGGCGAAGAAGCCGATCGTCTTCATCGCCGAACATTCCGTGCTCACCGGCATGTGGGTTGATCGCGGCAACGGCAATCCGTCGCGACTCAAAATGAAATCGTTTCAGCTCGGAATCGACGAAGCGAATAAGGTCGATGTACAGGACCGTCGAGATCTTCGCGAGCGCGTCCCGCAACGACAGGTGAATCGTGGCCAGCACCACTTTGAGCGTCGGCGCAAAGAAAGCCATGGCGAACGACTCGCACTCCGCCTGTTCTGCAAGGAAGTCGGTCTGGCCGCGAAAAGCGGGTCCGATGGCGTACTTGTTGACGGGCCCCGTCACGACGGCGTCGATCCGGCCGGCCAGCGCTGCCTGTCCCGCAGCGCTCAGACAGGCGAGCGCCTCCGCTCCGGCGTTTGAACTGAGTTTTCCAAAATGGATATGCGGGTCGCCGTCAGCGACAAAGAAGACGAATAACCCATCCGCACCGATCTGATCCAAAGAGTCGATTTGGCGATGCGGCACAACCGCGGCGTTGCGTTCGAAGGTGGCTCGCGTTGTAAAAAGCACCCAGCGGGCAAGATCTCTTGCGTGAGGGAGAGCTTTGAGAATGACTTCGAGTCCGATGCCTGCCGGGTCGCCTGCGGTGATGCCGATGATGGCTTGCATGGAAGGAGGGAGAGCGCTAGTCGAGATCCTTGTCTTCGTTTTCCTTGTACATGTACTTGATGTAGTGCTTGAGAACGAGAATACCGGGTTCGGAAGGCCGGCTCAGCTTGATGGAGTTCTTGTCGTACCACTCGATCACGCCGTGAACGGTCTCGCCGTCCTGCAGAACGACGACCATCGGCGTTTTATTCTGCATCTGTTTTACGTAGTAGAAATTTTCAGCGTTCGTCTGGTCGTTCGAAGACGGCCTCTTCCGGGGTTGCCTCACGGTTGTCAGTTGTTCCTTGATTTCGGCGAGGCTCGGCCGAATCAGCTTCCGGTTTGACATTTTTTCCCTCTCAGTAAAAATTACGAATCGCTCGAAGCCGCTCCGGATCAGGGTTTGCGAAGATGTGCGGTCAGACTGGGACGAATTCTAGCGGCTTTTCACGGGATTGTCATCACTAATCTCGGCCGTTACGAGCGCCATTGCATCGGTCAGCATCTGCCGGTTGATGTGCCCTTTGAGACTGTTTTCCATGACCCGTAAAAACTCGGAAACCCGCACCCAGCGCTCTGCCGGAGCGCTTGACGCGAGGCGTTCGAGGCGTGGCCGGATGTCGGCGCAGATGACGTTGTCGGGCGTGCCTTCGGTCAGGTAGAGGATGTCGCCGAGCACGGCGGCCATCATCGTCAGATGTCCGGAAAAATCCTGCCTTGTTCGCGAGAGATCGGCGCTGGCGCTCAACATGTCGCGCAGGGTCTCGTCCTTCGCGTTGACCGCGGCCTCGATGAAGTCCAGCACCAATTCGCGCTGGGCCTTGATCGCCGCGATGTCCGCGCTCCGGGCGCGGCCGATACTGCCCTGGGACCAGCGCACGGCGAATTCATCCGTGATGCCCTGGCTGCGGATTTCGTCGAGGGTGAGTGGGGCGAAGTGATAGATCTGACATCGCGATCGAATGGTGAGGAGCAGCTCGTGCACATTGACCGCCATCAGCATGAAGAAACTGTTATCCGGCGGCTCTTCCAGACCCTTGAGCAGGGCGTTCGAGGATTCCTGGTTCAGCAAATTCGCCGGATCGATGATGAACACCTTGTTGCGTCCTTCGAGAGGCTTCATCTCGAGCGTCGAAAGCAATTGACGGATCTGGACGATCTTGATCTGGGTCGCTTCTTCTTCGACGGTCACTGTCTGCACATCGGGATGCGTTCCCGACTGGATCCTCCGGCAATGGGTGCAGTCGCCGCAGAAATCCTCCGGCCCCTGAAGCGGGCAATTCAAGGCTTTCGCAACCATCAGCGCAAAAGTGCGCCTGCCGACACCTTCGGGTCCGGCGAACATGAGGCCATGGGGGAAGCGTTCCTGTTTCAGTTTTGTCCGGATGCGCCCGACGATTTTGCGGTTGCCGATAAACTGATCGAAGCCCATCAGAGTCCCAGCACCCTCAGGATGTCCTGGTGAACTGCCTCGACCGTCCGATCCGCTTCGATGATCTTGATGCGGTGAGGTTCGCGGCGCGCCAGGTCGAGATATCCGTTGCGGATGCGCGTGTAGAACTCGAGATTTTCCATTTCGAAGCGGCCTTCGTCTTCAGCACGAGCGTTGTTGCGTGCTCGTGCGCGCGACAGGCCCACCGCGGGATCGATATCGAGGAGGACGGTCCGTTCCGGCCGATAGCCATTGCAGACCAGTTCCGTGACCTTATCGATGAACTCGATCGGGATCCCGCGCCCGTACCCCTGGTACGCTTTTGACGCGTCGTAGAATCGGTCGCAGATGACCGTTTCGCCGCGCTCGAGCGACGGAATGATTTTTTCCGTGATGTTCTGGCTGCGCGAGGCATAAAAGAGCAGAAGCTCCGAAGCCGCCGTCAAATGGATGGTCTCCGAGTGAAGTAAGATTCTTCGAATCCCTTCGCCCACAGCCGTTCCGCCGGGTTCACGGGTGATGGTAAACGGAATATTTTTCTTTTTGAGGTAATCCGAGAGCAGTCCGATCTGCGTTGTCTTGCCGCAGCCTTCAATCCCTTCGAAGCTGACAAACCGTCCTTGTTTCATAAACGCGTCATTCTATCAGCCACGGATTACACGGATGACACAGATTGAAGCAGGGCGATCTGATGCACCTCGACGGAGTCGAGCGCCTGCTTCATCGACTCAGCAACGTCGAGCCGGGCTTCGGACTTCTCGATATCCGGAAGGTACGCTCGAGTCTCGGGATGCCTGGGAACGAAAAGGGAACAGCAGTCCTGATCGGGCTGAATCGATATGTCGTAGGTGCCGATGCGGCGCGCGACATCGACGATCTCCACCTTGTCGTCACCGATCAGCGGCCGAAGGATCGGCATCTGAACGGCGCGTGAAATCACGTCGATATTCTCAATCGTTTGCGACGCCACCTGACCAACGCTGTCTCCGGTAACCATCACCCGAACCCTCTCCTTGAGCGCAATCTGTTCGGCGATGCGCATCATGTAGCGCCGATAGAGAATCACGCGTGTCTCGACAGGCGTGTCGACCATGATGTGGCGCTGCACTTCGGCAAACGGGACAAGGTACAGTTTCGATTGGAGTTGGTATTCGGCGAGCAAAGCCGCGAGCTGCTTTGTCTTCTCCTGCGACTCCTTGTTCGTGTATGGAAAGCTGTGGAAGTGAACGAAAATAGCGCGGCAGCCACGCTTGATCATCTTCCAGGCGGCGACCGGGGAATCGATGCCTCCCGATAGAAGGACGACCACTTTGCCGCTGGTTCCCGTCGGAAGTCCTCCCAGTCCCGGCGTGCGTTCCGTGTACATCAGGGCGTACTTCTCGGAAATCTCGATCCAGACCGTCCGTTCCGCGTTTTCCAGGTCGACCCGGGCGCCGCAACGTTCCTTGACGTAGGCGCCGACACGCTGATTGACCTCCACCGAAGTGTGGGGAAACGTTTTCTGGCTGCGCCTGGCGTCGATGCGGAAAGATGCGAACGGTTTCCGCTGGATCAAATCCCAGGCGTTTTGCTCCATCTCTTCAAGGCTTTGCCCCGAATTCCAGGCCTCCGCAAAATAGGCGATGCCGCCGATGCGTGCCAGCCTCAAACGAACGTCGTTCATGTCGGCGTCGCCCGCCAGTTCGATCAGAATGCGCCCGGAAATCCGGCGGACCGTCCGTGGTCCGGCTCCTCCGGCGCTTAAGATCTTGCTGATATTGGCGCAAAGACGGTTTTCGAAGTAGTCGCGATTGCCCTTTTTCAGTCCGACCTCGTGATAGTGAACGACGACGTAACGTTCCATCGAACGATCATACTACTTGTAAGTTGATGTTAGAATTGGGCGCTGAGGACGAATAACCGATGAGAGCCATCTGGAAAGGACATATCAGCTTCGCGCTCGTTACCATTCCGATTTCGCTTTTCAGTGCGACCAAGCGGAACGAACTGTCATTTCACTACCTCCATAAGAAGGACATGAGTCCCGTGTCGTACAAAAGATTTTGCGATAGCGAGGACCGGGAAGTGCCGTGGGATGAGATCACCCGCGGCTACGAGTATGAAAAGGGACAGTACATCGAAATCACGGACGAGGACATCGAACGTGCCGATGTCGAACTGTCCAGGACAATCCAGATCATGGAGTTCGTCAACGAATCGGAAATCGATCCCGTTTACTTCGATAAGCCCTACTACCTCGAACCACAGAAAGGCGGCGAACGCGCCTATGCCTTAATGCGGGATGCTCTCGCCCAATCGAAGCGGGTCGGAATCGCGAAGGTCGTTATGAAGACCAAGGAGCATCTGGCTGCGGTCAAGACGGTGGGCGACATGATGACGCTGCAGACGATGCGTTTCGCCCACGAAATTCAGGACATGAACGAACTCAATCTGCCCAAGGCAGAGGTCTCGCAGAAGGAAATGGATCTCGCCAATACGCTGATCGATTCGATGACGGACAAATTCGATCCCTCCAAGTACAAGGACAACTATTACGAAAAGGTCATGGAAGTCGTTCAGAACAAGATCGCCGGCGTTGCTCCACAACTTCCGGCGGCTGCGGCAAAGGCGCCGGGCAAGGTCGTGGATCTGATGGAAATCTTGAAGATGAGCCTCAACAAAACCCGGAAAGGGGAGCCGGAGGCGCAGGTCCTGCTATCGCACGAAGAGACCGTGACGGCCGGCTCCGGACGCGCTTCGAAATCCCGAACGAAAAAGTCTCGATGACCGACGTCCAGGAGAATTGCCGCCGCGTATTGGATCGGATTCACGATGCGGCGGCGAAAAGCCACAGAGACCCCGCCTCGATCCGGCTGATCGCCGTGACGAAAACCGTCCCCGCCGAACGAATCCGCGAGGCGGTGGAACAGGGGATCGCCGATATTGGCGAGAACCGGCTCCAGGAAGCCCTGACGAAGCGTCCGGCGTTGAAGGATTTGCCGTTGAAGTGGCACTTCATCGGCCATCTGCAATCCAACAAGGCGAAAAAAGTGGTCGAACACTTCGACGTCGTTCAGTCGGTTGACGGGTTCGACCTCGCTGAAAAGCTGAACCAGTATGCCTCTCCTCGCCTGCCGATCCTGGTCGAAGTCGAACTGGGGAACGAACTGACGAAGTCCGGCATTCCGGAGCACGATTTGCCGGAACTGTTGCAACAACTGAAGGGCTGTGACCGCCTCGACGTCCGCGGATTGATGGCGATTCCTCCATACTTTGAGAACGCGGAAGAGAGCCGGCCGTACTTCGCGCGTCTTCGTCGGATGGCTGGACAATTCGGGCTGCCCGAGTTGTCCATGGGCATGAGCCATGATTTCGACGTCGCTGTTGAAGAAGGAGCGACCATGGTGCGCATCGGAACGGCGTTGTTCGGGGAAAGGCGGTGACGCGGCTCAAAGTCCGCGTCATACCGAACGCTAAGAAAACAGCATTTGCCGGCTATCGCGAAGACGAGATCGTGCTTCGGCTGAACGCGCCGGCTCTGGAGGGAAAAGCGAACAAGGCCGCGGTCGAATTTGTCTCG
Source organism: Acidobacteriota bacterium (assembly GCA_023265365.1). Lineage (GTDB taxonomy): Bacteria > Acidobacteriota > Terriglobia > 20CM-2-55-15 > 20CM-2-55-15 > JAHFTY01. The sequence continues at coordinate 6,207 of JAHFTY010000035.1, read as the reverse complement.
AAGGTTTTGGAAGTGCCGCGGTCCGCGGTGTCGGTGGTTTCCGGAGAAAAGAGTAGACACAAAATTTTCGAGATAATAGGCTTGGACCTTGAACAGGTCGAAAGGAAACTCGCCGCCAGCAGCTTCTCGTCGTGATGGAACAATCAGAACAGGAAATGGAGTCCACGCCACCGCCTGAGGTGTACCGCAAGCCGGTCAATCTGGCTGCGGCTCTTGCCATATGCTCGGGAGGATGGCTCGTCCCCGGTCTGAGTCACATTCTGCTGGGCAAATGGATCCGAGGAGTGATCTTCGCGGTCTGTGTGATCGTGATGTTTGCGCTGGGTCTCGGCATGCACGGACGATTATTCGATCTTGTCGTGGAAGAACCGCTGCAGATCTTCGCCTTCATCGCCAACGTGGGCGTCGGGCTGCCCTACATTGTCGCCGAAAAATTCGGTCTGGGCATCGGCAGCATGAGCATCACCACATACGACTACGGCACCACGTATCTCTGGGTCGCCGGACTGCTGAACTACCTGATCATTCTCGACGCCTTCGACATCGCGCAAGGAAGGAAGCCGTGAGACTCTCTCATTTTGAAGCGCTCTTCTTCTTCGCGATGATCGTCTCCACCGTATTTGCGCTGATCACCAAGAACACGCCACGCGAACAACTCCGCTATGGCCTTTTTGTGTTTGTGTCGTTTCTTTTCGTGGCGCTTGCCGTCGGCTGGATCATGTACCCGCTTCCACTCTGATGGTGCGGAAGGGGATTACTGGTATTCCAGAACCCGGATTTCAATGGAATTGGCCGTGCCTCCAACCGTCCTGCGGTATTCCATCAACCGGCCCGACTGTTCGTCAAAACGGGCCATCGTGTATGCCGAGTAGCCGGCAGGCGCTCCCAGCAAGGTAGGGTTCCCGGCGAGATCGAGTTCCTGGCGGAGCATGTGAAAGAGACCGTCCATGCTGTAGTCCTGGCCCGATCTTGGCGCGACGGCGCTGCCGTTGCGGTGGAGAGTCTCCATACGTCCTCCGCGAACGATCACTTCGAACTGCTCCTTCTCCACACGGTCTCCTTTCATTTCGATAACCAGCCTGTAGGATTCCGGCTTCGATGCGATCCACTTCGATTGGGCGGATTCGAGGAGTTCGGGAGTGAGCGCGTCAAGTCTCGAGCAGGAGGACAACAGGAGAATCGCGAGGACCAGTGTGGTTTTGCGGCTCACCGCGCTGATTGTAGTGGAAAACGATTTCGGAATATAGCAAAGTACGGGCGCGTCACAACGCGCATCAAGGAGAGCTTCGACATGGCGAAACCAGCAAAGAAAAAGATCAAGAAGACCGCTGCGAAGAAGTCTTCAAAACCCGCAGCCAAGGCAAAAAAGAAGACGGCCAAACTGCCCGCAAAGACGGCGAAACGCAAAGTTGTCGCGAAGGCAAAGACAAAGCCGAAAGCCAGGGCCGCGAAGAAGACTGCGATGAAAGCCGCAAAGCCCGCGAAGAAAGTCGTCGCGAAGAAGAAGGCCGCCGCTCCCGCCAAGAAAAAGGTTGTCGCGAAAAAAACCGCGAAGGCGCCGGCACGAAAACCGGCAGCCGCTGCCGTGGCCCCCAAGGCCCCGGAAGCCGCCCCCACCTCGGGCTTCAACTGGGAACCCACGACCTCCACGGACAATGTCGTTCACGACGAACTCGACTTTGACGCGTCCGATGATGTCGAAAGTGGCGACAACGAGTCTTCAAGCGCGGCAGCCGCCGGCTCAGACACCGAATTCTAAGCGGACGTTAACGGCTGGGTCAGCCGCCGAGCGTGATCATCTCGATCTTCTTATGCTCGCGCGGCTGATAGCCCGCTCCGGATTTCAAGTTCTCCCACCGCACATCGGAATACCGGTCGGACCGTCCCGTCCAGATGGCGCCGATTCTGGCGCGTAGCTCGTCGTCCGTGGCGCCGCCACGCATCACGGATCTCAAATCGAATCCCGTCTCCGAAAACAGACAAGTCACCAGCTTGCCGTCCGCCGTCACGCGTACCCGGGTGCACGACGAGCAGAACGGCTCCGTCACGGATCCAATAATGCCGACTTCGCCTCCGCCATCCAGAAACTCGTAGTCGACGGCCGGCGCGCTGCCATGGTCGCGTCCGACCTCCCGAAGCGGGAAGGAGGCATGAATCGTATCGAGGATCTCACGCTTCGTCACCGTCTTCTCCAGCGACCAGGCGTTGGCGTTGCCGACGTCCATGTACTCGATGAAACGCATCTCGAGACCGTTCTCGCGGGCGTAGCGAACAAGGTCCAGGATTTCGTCGTCGTTGGTTCCTCGGATGATGACGGCATTAACCTTGATCGGTTTCATGCCCGCCCGTTTCGCCGCCTGGATGCCGGCCTGGACCTCGCTTAAGTTGCCGCGCTGCGTGATGGCTTTGAAGCGGTCCTCACGGAGGGTGTCCATGCTCACGTTGATGCGTCGAAGACCGGCGGCATAGAGGGAAGCGGCCTGTTCGCTGAGGAGGGCGCCGTTCGTCGTGAGTGTGACGTCCAGTGATGATGTCGCATAAGAACTGTTATGCAATTGATAGATCAGCTTGTCGAGATTCCGCCGCACCAGAGGCTCACCACCGGTCAGCCGGATCTTCTCGACCCCGAACTCCCGGACGACGCCGGCCAGCCTCACGATCTCCTCGAACGACAGCACCTGGTTGCGTTCGATCCATTCGTACTCATCAAACGGCATGCAGTAGGTGCAGCGGAAATTGCAGCGGTCCGTCACCGAAATCCGCAGATCCCGCATTGGCCGGCTAAGCGTGTCCTGAGTGCTCATGACTGTCGGATTATGGAGTCCACCGCACCTCTACGGCAAGGCCGTATTCCAGCCTTGAATTTTTCTTCTTCACAATCGCTGTGGAAAAACCTGTGCAAATTTCCCGGAAATCCTCAAAAATCCCTATAAAAGATGACCCTTTAGCGACTTGCACCGATTCCGGTCACCCCTGGACCTGTTGAAAACCATGGCATTTCACGTGTGTTGTTCGCTGTTTTTCAAGGCTTTTGTGGCATTTCTGCCACAGGAATCAGCATGGACGCGGGTTTCACTCGCCGGGACCTGAAACGTCCGTCCGATTCCTGTGCATCGGATACTTGAGCTTCAAACCTGTAACCTGTTGGTGCATAATGATCAGCCATGGCTAATGTTTGGTTCGGAACATCAGGGTTCAGCTATAAGGAATGGAAGCCGTCGTTCTATCCGGAGGACCTTTCGGACAAGAAGTTCCTGACCTACTACGCGACGAAATTGAACAGCGTCGAGATCGATTACACCTTCTATCGAATGCCGAATGCCAAAACGATTCAGGCCTGGAAGGAAGCGACTCCCGAGACCTTTCGTTTCACTTTGAAAGCGTCTCAGCAGATCACGCATCGTGAACGGCTGAAGGTGCCGTCGGACGCCCTCCGATATCTGCTCGACATCGTTCCCGGCCTGGAGAGCCGGCTGGGAATGATCCTCTATCAGCTTCCCCCGTTTCTGAAGTGTGATGTGCCGAAGCTCGACATGTTTGTCTCGACCCTGCCGCGAGGAATTCCCTCCGCGTTTGAGTTCCGGCACGATTCGTGGTTCAACCCGGAGATCTACGCCATCTTGAGGAGAAACGGCGTGGCCCTGTGCATCCATGACGCGGATGACCACACGACGCCGATCGAGCTGACGGCGCCTTTCACGTACGTCCGGCTAAGGCGATCGGTTTATGACGAAGCGAGCCGCAGAGAGTGGCAGGATCGGATTCGTGGATGGGCGGAGGCCGGAACGGACGTCTTCGCGTACATCAAGCATGAGGGCAATCCGGATGCTCCCCGGATTGCCCTCGAGTTTGCCGGTTGTTTCTGAGTTCCATCACTGAAGCGCAACGACCTTGTGATCCAGCGCGACCGTCAGTTTGAAATGATCGCGTCCGGCCGGGAGGTCGAACCCATCGATCACGACCAGCCACGTTCCCGGCTTTGGATTGATCAATGTCACGGTTTCCGGATCGTTCAGTGTCGCGCCGTTGCCGATGACGTCCTGGTCCGGGCTGACCAGGAGCATATCGACGTCGTTCGTTGGATACCGCGACCAGTCCTCGTCCCACGACAGCCGGAATTCCGCAAGCGAGATCTTCGACGAAATCGTGACGGGAATGACGATCGTCTGAGAATCTGAAATGCGGCCTTCCACAGAGATCTTGGGAAGCGACTCCTTGGTGGAATTGACTTTCACATCGGCGGAGATCTTACCGGCATTGGTCCAGTCTCCGTTGACGGACACCCGCAGAATTCCGGGTTCGGGATTGTCGATGATGAACGTTCCACCAAGCGTGTACGCCGCAGCAACGTAATCGCCGACTTCATGGACGGACGACGTTTTTGCGCTATGAACAAACAGCAGGATGTCATCGCCGAAAAGCGCGTTCTGACCGCCAGCCGGCTGCGAAGGTTTGACGTTGTTCAGTGTGATGACGACCTTGTTGGTGCCGTCGGGCACGTTATAGAGGATGTCTTGCCGCTGTCCCGGTTTGAGGTTCGAGACCGTCGACTTGACTGTTCCGCTCTGAACCGAAAGATTCGTCCCATCCTCGATGTTGTCGGCCACGTTATGACTCGGGAACGCCGGTTGAGGAACCTCATCCGATACGTGTCCGCCCGCCAGCAGGTTATAGGCGCCCTGCGCGTTCACCAGACCTTTCCCCTGATCGTACTTGCTGGAACCGTCCGCCAGTTTCGAAGCGTCACCGGAACCGGCGATCGCATTTCGAATCTGGGCTGCGCCGGCGCGTGGAAACGCCTGGCGCAAGACGGCTGCGATTCCGGTAACAATCGGCGCGCTGAAACTGGTGCCGCTGCCGATGCTGAGTTCGGACGTGGCGCCGTACCCTTGCGAGAAATTCGCGAAGCCGCTGGCCATCACGTCCGGGTCTGGACGGCCGTCGGCGTTGGGGCCGCGGGAGCTGAAATACGCCGTCTGGGTTCCGGAAAACGGCCGCCACAATCCGCCGATGCCTTCACCGGAGCTGACGTCCTGGAAAATCCGCTCGTTCCGCGCGAAGCTGGCGGCTCCCACGGTGAGGGCGCTGAAGGCCGTTCCCGGGCTTGCGGTCGTGAGTGTGGCGGGGCCGGCGTTCCCGGCGGAAACCACCGGGACAATTCCGGCAGCGAGGAGCGCGTCCACGGATCGATCGAACAGATCCCGTCCGGCAGCCAGAGTGGTATTGCCCAGACTCAGATTGCAGATGTCGATTTTCAGTCCGCCGTTCCGTCCGCGATCAAAGTCTTTCCGTTTGTCGATCACATGCTGGATGGCCGCCATCACCGTGGACTCGGATGCGCCCACATTGGGATCGTTTCCAAAAACGCGGACGGCGTAGATCCTGGCGGAAGGAGCGCTGCCAATCAGTGCAATGGAACTCCCGTTATAAAGAGCCGAAGGAGCGTAGGTCGCAATGGCACTCAGCAGGGTTGGGTTTCCACTCAAGTCGAGTTCGGTCTTTGCGGAAATCAGGCTGGCGACAAACGTTCCGTGAGGGTCGTTGTTGATGTTGGAGAACCCGAGTCCGTCTCCCACAAAGTCCGCGCCGCCGACCACGGAATTGTCCGATTCGAGCGCCGGAAAGCCCGGCCGTATGCCGGAATCAATCACGGCGACGGTGACTCCGCGGCCCGTCAAACCCTGCGCATGCAGCTTGTCCAGATCCAGACCGGCGGCATTCAGAAGATAAGAGTCCCCATGAGTCGCTGCGAATGAAGCCAGCGCGTCGGCAGCGATACCTTTCGCGGACTTGAATTTGGCTCGGCCGACGGGGCCGGCCTGGTTACCGCGAACGGTTTTTCCGCGAACCGGATCGGCCGCGACCGGATGTTGCACCGTCTCATCTTTGGAAATGGCGTTCGCGCCGACCAGGTTGCGAACGGCAGCCATCGCACCGGCGGGAATGTCGGCGGCGATGCCGTCAACGTAGGTGAACTGATGTTTGACTTTGCCGCCAAGGGATTGAATTCCTGCTACGACGCGATCGTAAGGCTTGGAAGTGGAAATGAGAACGCGTTCGGTCCGTCCGCCATTTTGTGAAAAGCCAATCTGGACGAACAGGAGGAAGCAAAGATTGCATACTGCAATGCGTGCGATCCGTCTGGTGGTCATAGATCTGACACGATCCGGTAAAGGCGTAGTAGTGTCAAGGCTTTTGCGTGGTCTG
>JAHFTY010000181.1 GCA_023265365.1 Acidobacteriota bacterium | reverse complement strand
CATTCTCGACGACCTGATGCAGATACGTGCTTTCCGCAAACGGCTCCAGCGCCTCTCTGGCCGCCGCAGCCTCGCGAAATCTCAGCCGCAGGGCAGAACTGATCTGGAACTTGTAGATCGGAATTCCGGCGGCCTTCAATCGGACCAGCGCATCAGCCGGGTCTTCGAACTCGACGGCCATGTGACACGCGTCGAAGCACAGTCCGATATGTTCGCGCACCGCGGGATCGCCCAGTTCGTCATCGAAAAAACGGATCGCCTCGGCCACCGTTTCAATGTGACAGCAGGGTTCGGGTTCGATGGCGAGCGTGATGGTTTTACCTGTCCTGGCCTTCAAATCGCCGAGAAAGCGCGCGTGCTCGCGGAGATTCGAGGAAATCCGTTGCACATCGGCCGCCGACCGGACGTTTGCCTTGAACGCTCCAGGGGCTGTGCTCACGCTGCCCTGGATGCCTTCAGGCAGGAGTTCGGCTAATAGGCGGGCGAGCCGGTTCGTGTACTCGAGACGAAGCGGATCCTTCCAGTCCGGAAGGTAAACGTCTTCCTTGACGCGTTGGCCGTGGAACGTTCCGTAGGGAAATCCGTTGATCGTGAAGACATAGAAACTCTGTTCGTGCAGGAAGCTTTTGAATTGCGCCAGGACGGCGGGCGTTTCCAGCGTGACCGCGGCTTCGGCGGAGAGCCGCAGGCCGACACCGAAGGACCCGGTGTGGTGAAGTTTTTCGCGGACCTGCGGAAGATAGAGCCGGAGATTCCGGTCCACCTCGGCCCACGACTCCCCCGCGTGAATGTTGGAGCAATAGGTCAGGTGCCGGCCGCGGCCAATCCTCATTCGGCCGTTGCCGATACCTGAGAACGAGTGCGCAGCGATTCGATGGATTTCCCAATCAGGGTTTCATCCATTTCATGGACTTCAAAGGGCTCGCCGACATCGCGCAGAAGAGTGATGTGCAGTTTGCCGCCCAGGTGCTCGCGGAACTCTTCGATGCCGGCCAGCAACTTGCTGTCGCCGAGACGGTCGTTCCAGAGTTCGAATCCGAGTTTTTCCAGCAACCGCAGAATGCGGTCGGCCGTGGAGTGCTGCAGGTAGCCTTTCTTCGTCGAGTAGATGATATCGAGCGCCATGCCGATCGCCACCGCTTCACCATGACGAAGCTCGTGTCCGGTCAGCGACTCCAGTTTGTGTGCGGACCAGTGACCGAAATCCAGGGGCCGCGAACTTCCCAATTCAAACGGGTCGCCGCGCTCGCGGATATGGCGCAGATGCAATTCGGCACACTGGCGAATCATGTACTGCAGGGCAGAGGGTTCGGCCTTGGCCAACTCTGCGGCGTTATGTTCCAGGAACATGAAGAACTGCGGATCGCGAAGCAGCGACACTTTCACGCCTTCCGCGATGCCGGCGATCTTATCGCGCTGCTCGAGCGTTTCGATGAAGTTCGCGTCGTTGATGACGGCAAACGGAGGGACGAACGTTCCGATGAAGTTCTTCTTTCCGAAAAGATTGATTCCGTTCTTCACGCCCACGCCCGAATCGCCCTGGCCCAGAACCGTTGTCGGGATCCGGATGGTGCGAATGCCGCGATGAGCGATCGCAGTGGCGAAACACGCCATATCCAGGACTGCGCCTCCGCCGATCACCGTGACGAACGACTGACGATCCATTCCGTATGCATTGATGTGTTCGAGCAGATCGAGCACATGGACGAGATCGTTCTTGCTCGACTCTCCACCCTGCACCAGGATCGGAGGAGCGACCAGCGACAGATTCTCCGGAAACGCGCCTGCATAGTTGCGGATGCTCTCGAGCAGACTGGGATGGCTCAGCACAACGTTCGAATCGACGATCACGAGAATCCGGTGAAGTTTGTCGTGTTCCAGCCGCCGGACGGTTGACAGAAACGTGGGGTTCCGCTCGGAAAACACCGACCTGGTGAAGTGAACCGGAAAAGAAAAGTCGATTGAAAACTGCTGGTCAAACTGTTGCATCGATAGCCCTCATCCCTGAGAAAAGCCGCCCAAACATAGCATCACGGCAATTCTAAATCAACGGGCCGAAGGTCCTGTAGGTCCTGTTCGGCGCACGATTACGCTTTGAAGCGGATTTCGAGCTGCATGAACGCCATGCCCTCCGGAACCACGATAAGCGAGATGAAGCCCTCTCCAAGGAATCGGCGCAGGTCGTCGACGGTCTCGTGATCGATTTGATCGATCCGAAGGCTGAGGAAGTGCGCTTCACCATCCGTCACAAGCTCGATTTCGAGGGCATGAACCTTCTTGATCAGATAGTGCAGTTTTTCAAGGAAAGTGCTGTAGTCGCGTTCGGGCTTCATCCGCGCAATGGTCTCCAGAGGAAGCCAGGCGCGCTTATCGTTGGAGTAAAGAACCTTGAAGTTGCTTCGTTTGATTTCGATGACGAGCCCCAGCTCTTCGGGGAGCTGGAGCGCGTCTCGATAGTGTTTGGACCGGCAGTAGACGAAATCGCCGACGTGAATGCTATTGGATGATGGCTTTTTCAATGCTTATCGAACGCCGGAGGCGCATACGAATTCAGGTATCGCCTCCAGGTCGATATGAGCATCCTCGCCGCACGTGGCGCAATTGGGATCACGGCGCACTTTGAATGTCTTGAAGGACATGGAGAGCGCGTCGTACACCAGGAGACGTCCAACGAGCGGTTCGCCGATCTTGAGCAATACCTTGATCGCTTCCGTCGCCTGAATGAGTCCAATGACACCCGGCAGCACCCCGAGAACGCCCGCTTCGTCACAACTGGGGGCCAGGTCCGGCGGCGTTGCCTGGGGATACAGGCACCGGAAGCACGGGCCCTCGTAAGGTACAAAGGTCGAGGCCTGTCCGTCAAAGCGGAAAATGCTTCCGTAGAGAACGGGCTTGCGAAGCAGGACGGCCGCGTCATTCACCAGGTAGGCTGTGGCGAAATTGTCCGAGCCGCTGACCACAACGTCATACTCCTGCATGATGTCCAGCACGTTGGACGCGTCCATTCGTGTGTGGTGCGTGCGAACCTTCACTTCCGGATTGACTTCAAACAGCGTGCGTCTGGCCGAATCCACCTTCGGCATTCCCACCGATGAGGACCAGTGCAGGATCTGCCGCTGGAGATTCGATTCGTCCACCACATCGCTGTCCAGCAGCCCGATAGTCCCAACACCCGACGCTGCCAGATAAACTCCAGCCGGCGAACCCAGTCCTCCCGCGCCGACCAGCAATACTTTGCTCTGAAGCAGCTTGAGCTGTCCCGCCTCACCCACCTCCGGAATCTTCAGGTGGCGGCTGTAGCGGGCAAGTTTGTTTTTCGTCAGTTTCTCCGGAACTTCGAAAGGAAGACCGTTGTTCTTCCATTCGCCGTAGCCGCCCGCCATGGAAAGGACATCGCTGTATCCAAGCTCCTGAAGACTCTTGGCTGCCAGGGCCGACCGCACACCACCGGCACAGTAGAGAATGATGGGTGTGTTTTTGTCGGGGACGGTCTTTTCCACCTTCACTTCCAGGAATCCGCGCGGCAGAAACGTCGCGCCGGGAAGGTGCCCTTCATCCCATTCCTCTTTTTCCCGGACGTCCAGCAGGACGAAGTCGCGGCGTTCCGTGATAGCGCGATCAACTTCGTGGACAGTGGTTTCCCGGATTTCTTTTTTGACCTGCGATAAGACGTCTCGGAAGCTCTTGCTCATATTGAATACCTACTCTACAAAGTTAGTCATGTAAGTATACACGGTTTGTCGACGAGCTCCAATTCCAAGGTCCTTGATGGTTCAGCCGGAACGAGGCGAAGGGGTCCACCAGGAGTCACCTTTTTGGCGTAGGTCGTCCAGTATTTGCTGCATGCGGTCATGGAGTTGGCGGAGTTGGTCTTCGGAGGCGTCTGCAGGGACCCAGAGAGGCGGTGCTTTTAAGACGATAGCCTGGGTGAAGGGAAGAGGAATCGTGAAGTGATCCCAGCTATTGAGCTGGATCTTGTGTTTCAAGGAAATATGAAAGCAGAAGACGGCGGCCCCGGTCTTGAAGGCGAGCAGAACGGGGCCCTGTTTAGCGACGTAGCGGGGGCCGCGTGGGCCGTCGATCGTGAAGGCGGCGTCGCGGCCCTTGCGGATCAGTTGCGACATTTCCGCCAGGGCGCGCATCCCGCCGCGCGAGCTGGAGCCGCGGGCGGCGCCGTAACCGAAGCGTTGGATGCATTGGGCGATGGCTTCGCCGTCGAGATTCATGCTGGTCATGACGACGATGCCGCGGTTTCGCCAGTAGTACGTCGCCGGAAAAATGCGCCCGTGCCAGAACGTGAAAATCGCGCGATGTCCGGAATTCAGGATGTCGTCCAGGTGGGAATCCCCGAGGGAATTCCAGCGGATGGTGCGACCGATGAGGTTGATAACGACGTAGCCGATCCAGCCGATAATGCGAGCCTTCAGCTGTTCGGCGCGCGTGTATGTGCGGGACTCCGTTTTACCCTTCCCTGAGCAGCGATGCCATTTCCTGCCGGCTCTTGCACTCGCGAATGCCGTTCGAGAGAAGAATCCAGAAGCGGGCCGCGTCTGCCACAATTTGTTCGGGCGGTGGAAACCCGTTGGTATGTCCGATCTTATCGGGCTCCACGGCCGACCCTTTGTCGAGGATCCTGCCGTTCAGCACGATCACGCTGCCGTAGAGGGGTGCGTCCACGGTGATCATGGTGCTCGTTTTGTCCGAGAAAGCGCACAGCTTCTCCAGCGTTATTTCGGGTGCCTCAACCACGTCCCAAACCTCCCAACAAAAGGGAAAGAATAAAACAAAAAACCTCTTCGGGGGTAACGAAGTCTGAATTCTCGATTTGGCAGGCTACTTGCAGAGGGGAAAACGGAGGTGCAAGATGAATTGCCTGGCTTGCGGAAGTAAGAACGAAATGGCGTATTCGGTTCTGTCGAATAGTTTCATTTGCCTGGAAGAAAACTGCGGTTTCGAAATCGAAATGTCCGCCGTCGAAGCGTTGCAGGTTTTGCAGCCGGTTCAAGAACTGATCTGCGCGTAGTTTCGAAACAGTCGGGAAGAAACGATCCACCGACAGTACAATTGTCCGGATGAAATTGCTGCTGTTCGATGTCGACGCCACCTTAGTTCTGACCGGCGGAGCCGGAATCCGCGCGCTGAATCGCGCGTTCCATCAAATTTGCAACGTAGATGCCGCAATGGACGGAATCGCTCCTCACGGCAAGACCGATCCCGCCATTATTCGAGAAATCTTTCACGCTCGCTTCGGCGGCGACCCCCCTCCAGCACAGGATATTCCCCGGGTTCTGGATTCTTACGTCGAGTTTCTCCGCGAAGAAGTTCAACTTTCGGACAAGTACGAGATCCTTCCCGGAATTGTGGAGATCCTCGAGGAATTGGGATCCCGAACCGACGTTCTACTCGGGCTCGCTACCGGGAACGTCGAATCCGGCGCGCGTATCAAGCTCCACCGCGGCGGTTTGAATCGGTACTTTGACTTCGGCGGATACGGCTCCGATTCGGAATCGCGTTCCGCCCTCGTCCGGAAGGCGGCCGAGAAGGCGTTAAACCGGTCCGGCCAGCCGATCGACGGCCGTGATGTGTTTGTGATCGGGGACACTCCGCGCGATATCGAAGCGGGAAAAGAAGCCGGTTTCCGGACAGTCGGTGTCGCTACCGGACAGTATTCGGTGCAGCAACTCCGGGAGGCTGGCGCCGATTTTGCGATCGAGGATTTCCGCAGGGACCGCGACTATTTCCTGCGTTCGACCTTCATGGCGTAGATATCCACCCTCTCCTTCGGACGCTCGTTCTCCTGGGGCAGTGCGGCGATCTTCTCCACCACATCCATCCCCTCCACGACCCTCCCAAAGACCGTATAGGTGCCGTCGAGCGCCGGCTGGTCCCCAAGGACAATAAAGAAAGATGTGAGCGCGCTGTCGATCGCGTCGCCTCGAGCCATCGAAAGGATTCCCGCCTTGTGCTTGATGTCGTTCAATTCCGCCTTGATGTTGACGATGTATTTCTCCGCCGACTGCGGCCGCGGCTCCTTGCGCGTGTTGAGGTCGCCGGCCTGGATCACGAAGCCCGGCGCGATCCGGTGGAAAGCCGTCTTGTCGTAGATTCCGAGGGAGGTCAGCCTCAGGAAATGCCGCACGTGGTTGGGCGCTTTGTCGGGCATCAGTTCGATAACGATCCTGCCCTGTGCCGTTTCCATGACGACACGGTTTTGGGCCAGCTCTTCAATGGTTTCCGTGCTGAACGGCGGTGGCGGCGGAGGGGGAATCTTGCCGATCGTGACGCTGCGCAAGTCGATCCGGTCTCGGGCGAACTGGTTTTCGTCGGTCGGCGTGGCGGAGATCTTATCGACGATTTCAATCCCCTCGACCACGCGCGCGAAAGCGGTGAACTGCCCGGTGAATTGAAGCTGATCCGTCACGCAGATGAAAAACTCGGATCCCGCACTGTTGGGTTCGCCCGGCAGCGTGGTGGCCACCACCGTTCCCTGCGTGAAGGGAAGCTTGCTGATTTCCGGCTTCAAGCCCATGTTGAAACCGCCCGTTCCGTATTTCGCCTTCGCCTTCGGATCCTTCGACTCCGGATCTCCACCCTGTACCACTCCATGCGGAACCATGCTGTGGAAGGACGTGCCGTTGTAGAAGCCCGCGCTCGCCAGCTCAATGAACTTTTTGACGTGGTTGGGCGCCTCGTTCGGATAGAACTCCAGAACGATCTGTCCGGCCGATGTGTCCAGAACGGCTTGAAGCGTCGACGGATCGTCCTGGCGAGCGGACAGGAAAAGCAAAGCCAAAAGGATGTTCATAAGAGTTGGAATATTACATCCAGAGGCAGGCGGAACAAGAGGCTCTTACTTCGATCCGTCGTCGAGCAATTGGGATCCGCGCTTCAGGGACTCCCGCCCGAACTTCTCGCGAATCTGGTCCAGCGTTTGGCCGAGCTTTTCGTTTTTCGGCGGGTTCGGCGAGTCGTTGAACAAGTCGAGCTGGGCTGACTCCGCCCGTTGCCGGGGATGCTCCAGGTTGGCGGACCCGACTCCGATGAGCCGGACCTTGCGATCGAGGGGGAACTGGTTGAACAGCAGAATCGCGACTTTTGCGATCTCGTCATTCGACTGGGTCGGGCGGTCGATGGATTTCTGCCGGGTGTGCGTTTCGAATCCTTCGTAACGGAACTTCAGCGTGATCGTGCGGGCGAGGAAATCCTCGGATCGAAGTCGCCTGCCCACTTCGTCCGAGAGTTCGTGAATCGTGCGGATCAGAAGATCGCGGTCGGAAGTGTCGGCGTCGAAGGTGATTTCGTTGCTGATGGACTTGGATTCCCAGTTTGCGATGACCGGCCTGTCGTCGCGTCCGTAGGATAGTTGATGGAGATGTTCGCCCAGGCTGCCCAGCTCGCGAACCAGGTATTCACGGGGAAGGGCCGCCATCTGGCCGATCGTGTGAACGCCCAGCGGTTTGAGGCGTTGTTCCGTTTTCGGTCCAACGCCCCAGAGTCTGGAGATCGGGAGATCCTGGAGAAACGCGGCAATTTCGGTCTCCTTCACAATGACGAGGGCATCCGGTTTCCTCAGATCCGAAGCGATTTTGGCCAGAAACTTGTTCGGGGCAACTCCGACGGAGGCGGAAAGGCCCGTCTTCTCGCGAATCAGCGTCTTGATTGTTCGGGCGATCTGTTCGGGCGGCCCGTGCAGCGCGACGGATCCGGAAACATCGAGGAAGGCCTCATCGATGCTCAGCGGTTCGACCAGGTCGGTGAACTCGCGAAAGACCGCCATCACCTCGTGCGACACTTCGACGTATCGCGACATCCGGGGTCGAACATAGACGCCTCCCGGACAGAGCCTCCACGCCCGGCTGATCGGAAGAGCGGAACGCACTCCAAACTTCCGCGCCTCATACGAGCACGCCGCCACCACCCCGCGGCCGGAGCCGCCCTTCGGGTCCGCCCCGACAATGACGGGTTTCCCTTTGTATGACGGGTTGTCGAGCTGTTCGACGGACGCATAAAACGCATCCATGTCGACGTGGAGAATCGAGCGGGGTTTCGGGATTCGGAGTTCGGAATCCGGATTGGAGGAATCCGTGGGCGTCATCGAAATAAATCCGAAATCCGCATTCCGAAATCCGAAATTTCTAGATGTGGTACATCAATTGTGGCCGGTTCGCCCTGGCATCCCTGGCAAGTTCCTCGAACGTGACGCTGTTGAGCACGCCGGCAATCGCCCGGTCCAGATCGTTCCAAATCGGTTTGAAACCCGAATCCGAGCACGAAAGTTGCACGAACGGCCCGCTGACCGCGCGAATCACATCGCCCACCGTGATCTGGCCCGGATGCCGGCCCAGCACATATCCGCCCTCCGTGCCGCGACGGCTCCGGACGATATCCACACGCTTCAGAATCTGCATGATCTGAAACAGAAACTTCATCGGAATGCCGTGGCGTTCCGCAATATCCTGAACCCGGACCGGAGCGTCCGTCTCATAATTCAGCGACAGTTCGAGGACCGCGGAACACGCATACTCCTCTTTTGCGGATATCTTCATGCGCCGCCCAGAATAACGCAGTTTTTAGGTTTCCGAGGGACCCAATCTGTCTGGTATCGAAATCAAGCTAGACAACGACAGACAGGACTCGAATCTGATAAAAACAAAAACTAATGGATTCTCGGTCCATGGCGCCAGCCGTGGCGATATAGGTATCTACCCGTGTTGAAACTTCGTCGGATCGAATTAATTGGGTTTAAGTCCTTTTCGGAAAAAGGGGAAATCGTCATCAACGATACCGGCGTGACTGCCATTGTCGGGCCGAACGGCTGCGGCAAAAGCAACGTGTCGGACGCGATTTCCTGGGTGCTCGGCGAACAGAGCGCGAAGTCGCTGCGCGGCGAGAAAATGGAAGACGTCATCTTCAATGGTTCGCGCAACCGTTAGCCCATGGGCATGGCCGAAGTCACCATTACCCTCAGCCGACTGGCCGATGCGGAACACGTGGGCGCTCACGGCAACGGCAACGGCAACGGCAATGGGAATGGCAACGGCAATGGCAACGGTCACGGCCACCACCATGGTCCGCGCGACATCGTTGTCCAGCGCCGGCTCTACCGGTCCGGTGAAAGCGTTTACCTGATCGACGGCAAGCCGTGCCGGCTGCGCGACATTCAGGACATTTTTCTGGGCACCGGGCTGGGTCCGAACAGCTACGCCATCATCGAGCAGGGCCGGGTCGGCCAACTGCTCAGCGCGAAACCGCTGGATCGGCGCTCTCTGATTGAAGAGGCCGCCGGCATCACGAAGTTCAAGGCCAAGCGGAAGCTCGCGGAATCGCGGCTCGAAGCGGCACGCCTGAATCTGTCGCGGGTGAACGACATTCTGGCCGAAGTCGATCGTCAGAGGAACTCGCTCAAACGCCAGGCCTCGAAGGCGCGGCGGTTCATTGAACTTCGCAACCGGATGCGGCTTCTTCTCGGCTCCGTTTTTTCCACCAGGGCCGAAATGCTGAT
>JAHFTY010000329.1 GCA_023265365.1 Acidobacteriota bacterium | reverse complement strand
GAGACATTCGGGCTGGCATCGTCCAATATTTCGTCGATCGCGACGACTGCCGGCACGCCGGCCTGGATACGATCGATGAGTCGGGCGAGTTTGTCCCGCGTCCAGGGCCACTGACCGACCCGCCGCAAGCTCTCTTCGTCGATCGCGACAACCGTCACCGGACTCGCAGGCTTAAGCTCGCCCGCCGAACGCAGCGTGAAGTCGTAATCAAAAGAATTGAACGACGAGAAAACCGGCGACCAGGACAGCAGCAGGACAGCCAAAGCCACGCCCATACAGGCGCCCGCCACGATGAGCAGATGCTTCATTGGGCCCCGATTATACTGGCTTTGCACAAACTACTGTAGTGTCCGAATCGGAACCACCCCGGCGCTTCGCGCCAAATTGCGGTTTCGGTTCTGTCTGAAATGCACGATGGTCCTGGATGGAGTCGCCGGATAAAGACTTTTCCCCGCCTTGGCGGAGGCGGGGTGCCGCCGAGCGGCGGGGCGGTTCGACCAACCAAATCCATTTATTGAACACCACCCCGGCGCTTCGCGCCACCCCTCCTCGTCGAGCCTCGTCGAGGAGGGGAAATTCCCCGAGTCTGAAGGATCGCGAGGCCGCTGAACTCGAGCGAAGTCCCAATGAAGCGAAATCGAGGAGAAGCGTTTTCCCCTCCTCGGCGAGGAGGGGTGGCGCGAAGCGCCGGGGTGGTGCTGCGAATTCATTCAAGCCTACTCACGTCCGGGCGTCCACACTTGCTACAATCGCGGTTTATGGCTTCTCGTGTTCGGTTGCTCCTGCTCATCGCGGTCGTTCTGATTGCCGGTATCGCTTACTACCTGCTTCGTCCCCGACAAACCGATGTGAACCTGAAAGCCTCAGGAACCATTGAGGCGACGAAGGTGGATGCGTCTTTTCAAATCCCCGGACGTGTCGTGGAACTTCCGGTCGTCGAAGGCCAGGACGTGAAACAAGGCGACATTATTGCCCGCATTTCTTCCGACGAACTGACGGCGCGCGTTCAACAAATCCAGGCTTCACTCGATGCCGTCGTCAGCCAGACCGCGCAGCAACGGGCGGGCATCCAGATGCGCGAATCCGTGGTCGAAAACCAGATTCGCCAGGCGCAGGGCCAGGCGGACGCCGCGCAAACGACCGTTGAAAAGCTGAGGGAAGGCCCGCGTCCCCAGGAAGTCCGTGTTTCGGAGTCGGGGGTCGCACAGGCCGAAGCGGAGTTTGAACGCCGCCGTAACGACTTTCAGCGCCTATCCGGCCTGCTCCAACGCGGAGCCATTTCACAGCAGGAATACGATGCGGCGCGCGCCGCCAGCCTTTCGGCCGAGACCAACCTGAACGCGGCGCGCGAGCGGCTGGCGCTGGTGAAGGAAGGCGCCCGCAAGGAAGACGTCGCGGAAGCCGAAGCACGATCCCGCGCGGCCCGGGCCGGCGTGGGTGTGGCGGAGTCCGGACATAAAGAAGTGGAAATGCAGCGCCGGGCACTCGAAGCGGCCGTCGCGCGCGAACGTGAGCTTCGCGCACAACTCGATGCGGCCCGAACTCAACTGGGATACACGGAAATCCGGTCGCCGATCGCCGGCGTCGTCCTGCTCAAAAATGTCGAGCGGGGCGAGGTGGTGAATCCCGGAACGCCCGTCGTCACCATCGGCGACGTTCAGAATCTCTGGATGAATATCTACATTCCTGAAACCCGGGTAGGCTTCGTCAAACTCGGACAGCCGGTGCAGATTCGGGTCGACTCGTTTCCGAACGAAACTTTTCAGGGAAAGATCACCTTCATCTCGTCCGAATCCGAGTTCACACCGAAGACCATCCAAACCGAAGAAGAACGCGTGAAGCTGGTGTATCGCGTCAAGGTCTCGCTGGAACAAACGAACCAGAAACTGAAACCCGGCATGCCCGCCGACGCCGAAATCGTTTTACAGTGAGCACCACCCCTCGTTGGGCAGGGAAAATGTTGAGGTTTTTCCTCCTCGACGAGGTCTCGACGAGGAGGAGTGGCGCGAAGCGCCGGGGTGGCGCCGAATTCAATCGCGGGTTCGAAAATGGCAATCGTTTCGATCAAGAATCTCACGAAGAAGTTTGGGCCCGCCACCGCGGTGGACCGCCTCTCTCTGGACATCGACGCGGGTGAAATCTTCGGACTCGTGGGCCCCGATGGCGCGGGAAAAACCACGGCCATCCGCCTGATGCTCGGCATCATGAGTCCGGACTCCGGCGAGCGCAACGTCTCCACTCGGACTGGATATGTCTCGCAGCGGTTCAGCCTGTACACCGAACTCACGGTTCAGGAAAACCTCGAACTCTTCGCCGACCTCTACAACGTCTCCGACACCGAACGCGGACCCCGCCTGAAGCGGCTGATGCAGTTCAGCCGGCTGGAAGCTTTCCGCGACCGGCTGGCGCGAAACCTCTCGGGTGGAATGAAGCAGAAACTGGCGCTTTCGTGCGCCCTGATCCATACGCCAAACGTTCTTTTTCTCGACGAGCCAACCACCGGTGTCGATCCCCTTTCCCGCCGCGATCTCTGGCGCCTGCTGTTCGATCTCTGGCAGGAAGGCGTCACCATCATCGTCTCGACGCCTTACATGGACGAAGCCGAACGCTGCAGCCGCGTCGGGTTCATGAGTCACGGCAAGCTGATCGCGCTCGGCCCGCCCGATCGGTTGCGCGAGAAGTTTGACGGCGCGATTTTCGAGGTCTTCACCGACGACAAGTTCCGGGCGCGCGAGACGATTGCGTCCCTTCCGTTCATCAAGGACGTGAATATCTTCGGAGACGGCCTTCACATCACGGTTGACGCCGGCGCCGGGGACGCGGCCGAGGCTGCATTACGGCAGGCCCTGCCGGTCCGATCGATGCGGCGGATCGATCCCTCGATGGAAGACGTCTTCTTCCAACTGACGGCGGAGCGATAGATGGCGAACTGGTCGGTCGAAGTGGAAAACCTCACACGGGCGTTCGACTCGTTCATCGCCGTCGATCACATTTCCTTTCGAGTGCGCGAAGGCCAGATCTTCGGATTCCTGGGCCCCAACGGCGCGGGAAAATCCACGACCATCCGAATGCTCACCGGAATCCTGCCACCGACCAGCGGCTCGGGACGCGTGGCGGGTTTCGACATTCTGAGCGAGCGGCAGAAGATCAAGCAGGTGATCGGCTACATGTCGCAGAAGTTCTCGCTCTACGAAGACCTGTCGGTGAGCCAGAACATCGAGTTCTTTGCAGGCGTTTACGGGGCCTCATCCGTGGACTGGGCCCTGAAGGTCTGCCATCTCGAGGGAACGCTTGACGCGCTCTGCTCATCTCTGTCGGTCGGCCTCCGCCAGCGCG
>JAHFTY010000034.1:1741-25827 GCA_023265365.1 Acidobacteriota bacterium | reverse complement strand
GACTTCGGATATCGGTGATGAACTGATGGCGATCCATGCGAAGGGAAGAATACCACCACGGGCTTCGCCTCATTCTTCCTTGATGAGAAGGGGCTTTGCACAAAAAGTTCCTCGTTGAGGCACTGCTGTTCCAATGAAGCGAAATCGAGGAAAAGCGTTTTCCCGAGTTTCGACGCTGTGTCGGTGGCCCCGCCAGGTCCCAATGGAGCGAAATCGAGGAATAGCGTTTTCCCCTCCTCGACGAGGAGGGGTGGCGCGAAGCGCCGGGGTGGTCCGTTTTGGAAATTGATTTTGTTGACCGAACCGCCCCGCCGCTGCGCGGCACCCCGCCTTGACCAAGGCGGGGAAAAGTCCTCGTTCCGACGTTTTTCCCGCAAAGCGCCAGGATGGTGCTTTCAAGAAGACGATTTTGTTGGTCGAACCACCCCGCCGCTCGGCGGGGAAAAAAGGTCACCTCGCTGGAATCCAGGGCAGGACCATCTACTCGGCGCGACCCACGATTCCTGCGTTGTACGACCGGTCGTCCATGTACATGCGTTTCTGGTTCGTGAGGATGGACGTGTGGGGAATGGTGTAGAGGTATTCGGGAATCGCCCAGAGATCGTCCTCGGCGGTCATCCATTGGATCCGGTCAAAACGGCTCAGGTTGACCGGACGCGTGGAGAATCCTCGCAGCGTCTTTTCTCCGGCGACGTTGAAATAGTCTTCGAAATAAGACATTGCCAGTTCCCGGAGCGTGCGATAAACGGGCTCCCTGAAACGAAGTCCCGAGTAGTTCGATTTGGCGATGGCGCCCCAGCAGTTGTAATCGCGATAGACGCCGATGACGTGATCGTCGTCACGCACCGACTCCAGGTCCAGTATCCATGGAGGACGCCCATTCACCCGCAGGGCGGACGCGGCGAACAGAGCGCCTTCGAAGCAGTGCGCTGTGCCGTCGCGGATGACGCGGCGGGGCGACCGGCATGTCTCGCCGCCGCGTTCGTTGTTGTACGGCAGATCGTCAAGGTGGTTCTGGATTTTGCGTGGAGTGGAAAGGGTCCGAAAAAGCCGGAGTTCCGCGGGGCTAAGGTTGAACCTTCCTTCGGATTTCAATGGATTCGATGACATCCCCTTCCTGAATTTTGTCGACGTTATCCATGTCCTCGACAATACGCGCGAACACAGTGTACGCGTGATCGAGGCGGAAGTTGTCGATGAGATTCACGAAGATCTGGGCATCCCCGGTATCGCGCCCGCGTGTGGAAATGCCGAGCGTTCCGCGCCGGTGAGAAACGAGGCCGAGTTCATCGCGCATGAAATCCGGTTGTCCGACATATTCGTTGGCGCCCGGACTTCCTCCCTGCAACACGAAGTTCGGTACGATCCGGTGCAGCGTCAATCCGTTGTAGTACCGGCTCTCCGCGAGTTTCGCAAAGGTGGAGACGGTGACTGGCGCCTCTTCCGGGATCAGTTGAATGGTGAACGGCCCGGCCTCCTTCATGTGGATAACCGCCGTGGCGCCCGCCAGCCCTCGCATGAAGGTATCGGACGGCAGCGGCTTCGGGACGTACCTCTTCGTCGCGGGTTCGATTTTCGCGGTGCCTTTCTCGCTGATGATTTCCGCCGCCAGTTTTGAAATCGCGGGATCGAAGTCGGAAACGTAGGGACGCAGATCGCCGGCCAGCCGCACGTCGCCGAACTCGCGCAGGCGCTGCAGAATTTCGGCGCGAGCGTCCCGGGAGGTCGCTTTTTTCTCGCGGGTGATCCGGTCGAGATTGGTTCGAAGGGCCGTCAGGGCGAGGCGGCCGTCCTCCCATCCCTTCAGTTTCTTCGCCGCTTCGAGCACGAGGCCATAGTGTTCGCTGTCGAGATTACGGACCGCGTCGCGTGGCGTGACGATGGCGGCCGCCATGACGTTGGGATGATTGTCGCGGCCAAGTTTGGCAAGCGTGCGTTCATCCTTGATGATTTGCGCCGCCTGCGCCGCATAGACGCGGGCCTGCCACACTTCATGATCCGCAAACTTCGTCAGACGCTTCCGCGCCGATTCCGGGTCCACTTTCGCCAGGGCGACGATGGCGTGCGCCTGCTTCCTCCAGTCCTTCTCGGTGTCGATGACCCGTTCGATCGTGCGCGCGTTGCACATGTTTCCGAGGAGGTCGATGGCGAGCAGCGCAACATGGTCGTTCGGATCCTTGACCAGCGACGCGGCGCGCTCACAGTTCGGCGCGGTCTTCAACGCCTCGTACCGCACGATGTAGGACAGGTCGTCCTTCCACTGCTTCGATGCCATCACTCCCAGACGCCGGACCTGAGGCTCCGCGTCTTCGAGGACGAGCTTCAGGGTCTCGGGATCCGCGTCGCCGGCGGCGTTCAGCGTCAGGATCGCCAGTTGGCGCAGGACCGGATCGCTGTTGTCCTTGATGGCTTCTCGAAGGTCCGCAAGAGTATCGGCCGAAGGCTTCATGTTGCGGTGTGTCCGGAACAGCGCTTCCAGCCCTTTTGCCGCGCCCGCGCGCGCCGCTGCCTGAGGATCCTTCAGCCCGGACGCGAGAATCGCTTCGGTTCCCGGCGGCGGCTCTTTCAGGCGTCCGGCTGTTTCGTAAATGACCGCCCGGACAGCGCCGTCCTTCTCTTCGGCGACCGACATCTCCAGATCGAAAGGCGCCTGCATCTGTCCCAGCGCATTGAACGCCTCCATCCGCAAGCCCGCGTCGGTGTCGACGAGAAACGCACGGATGTCCTCTGCAAACTGAGGCCGCTCAAGCCGGCCGAGCGCGCGAATGGCCAGACGCTGAACGCCGGGGTCCGCACTTTGAAGCGCCGACAGTAACGCGGAGGGCTGCTCGGCACGGGCGTCTTCTTCGATGAGAAGCGAACGATCGAAATAGACCTGCACGAGGATGACGATCAGAGCGGCGAACATGCGCGACATTTAAACACATCACGCCGCGATGGCGCGACGTATCTCGTCCGGGATCGGGACACTCTTGAAGCCCGCACGATCGACGCAGACAACGGTCATATAACCTGCGGCCAGGCGCTCGGCACTTTCGTCGTCCAGAATCGCGAACTCGAAACGCACGGTCTTCTCCCGCTGGAACTGCGGGTCCATTTGAACCCGAATCGTGCGGCCATTTCGGATGGGGTTCGAGAAATTCACGTGGGCTTCGACGCGGGGCATCCAGACACTGTAACGGTCGAGCAGCGTCTGACGGTCCGTCCCGCGCTGCCGGTACAGTTCCTCTTCCGCCTGTTCCACGAACCGGAAAAAGTGAGCGAAATACACAATGCCTGCGGGATCCGCGTCGGCCCAGAAAGTTTGGAGTTTGACTTCACGCATGGCTGTGTAGTGTAGCCGACCAGCCCGGCGCACGGGCCTCCTCGGAAGTGGGTTCTTGCAGGAGACCGTGGAGTCGCAGGACGAGTTTTCCCCGCCTTGGACAAGGCGGGGTGCCGCGGAGCGGCGGGGCGGTTCGACCAACAAGATCGATTTATTGAACAGCACCACCCCGGCGCTTCGCGCCACCCCTCCTCGACGAGGAGGGGAAAACCGGCCGCTTGTGGCATTTCCCCTGTCAAGAAACTGCTCCGGCAAGTCCTTTGTTTTCTGTCGGCGCAGTTTCTTACCGTTATTGCCCTCGACAAGGAGAGTGGCGCGAAGCGCCGGGGTGGTCGGTTACACTACTTCTCATGCAGTTACGCTTTTCATCGGTGGCGGAAGAACTCTGGGGCACGCGGAATCCACTTTATGCGTTGCACGACGAATTGCGGGCGGAAGGCAAGCCGGTCGTCGACCTCGTTCGCGGCAACGTGAATGAGCACGGCATGGTTTTCCCGGAAGAGATTCTGAAGGACATCCTTTCGAGAGCCGTTTCGCCGGCAGCCGTGTACAAACCCGACTCCTTCGGGCAGCCGGCCGCGCGCGAAGCCGTGGCGGCGTATTACGCGGAACTGAAGTTCACGCCGGAGCAGGTCCTCATCACTCCGGGCACGAGCCTTTCGTATCTTTATTGCTTCAAGCTTCTCGCCGACGCCGGCGGCGAGATTCTCTGTCCCCGGCCTTCCTATCCCCTGTTCGACTACATCGCCAAAATCTGCGGCGTTGAGCTGACCCATTACCGTTTGCTCGAAGCACGCGACTGGGCCATCGACCTCGAACACCTGGAGCACCAGATCACCACAAAGACTCGCGCGATCATCCTCATATCGCCCCACAATCCGACCGGCATGGTGGCAAGCGACGATCAACTCGCCGGACTTGCCGAAATCGCCGAAAGACACCACCTGCCCATCATTGCCGACGAGGTCTTCAGCGAGTTTCTATTCGGACTCGAGAAACTGCCGCGGCCGGCCGCGACGAAGGCGCCGCTGGTCTTCACGCTGAACGGATTTTCGAAGATGTTCGCACTTCCCGGAATCAAGCTCGGATGGATGACGGTTTCGGGGGAAAGCCAGCTGGTGAAGAAGTCGATGTCGGCTCTGGAGATGATCTCGGACACATTTCTTCCAGTGAATGAAATCGTCCAGTTCTCGGTACCGGAGATTTTCGGGAGCGGGAAAAAGTTTCAGCGCGATTACGTGGCCTGGGTTCGCCGGTGTTATGAGAAGGCCATGGGCGGACTCGCGGATCTCGACTTCGCGCGCCCGCGTGGCGGATTCCATGTCACGGTCCCGACGTTTGAAGACGAAGAGAAGGCGGCAACCGATCTGCTCCGGGAGTATGGAATCCTGACTCATCCCGGCTATTACTACGACATCCAACCCAATCACCTGGTGATGACGTTCATTCACGAGCCCCGGACGCTCACGAAATGTTTTCGGAGGATCGGTCTCGCCGCGCGGCTCGCATAGCGGTACTATTCGGGCGATGTCCGACACCGTACTCTTCGAAACCCACCCGTTGCCCATGTTCATCATGGACGCGGAGAGCCTTCAGTTTCTCGCCGTCAACGACGCGGCCATCGCGCACTACGGATATTCCGGCGAAGAGTTTCTCTCGATGACTGCGATGGAGATCCGTCCGGCCGAAGACATCGAGATCTTCAAGGAAAAGCTGGCATCCATTCCCCCTACTCCGGGAATCCGCTCCGGCGGCCCCTGGCGCCACAAGAAGAAGGACGGCGCCATCATCTTCGTCGAGGTCACCCACAGCCGCATCGAACACAAAGGGCGTCGCGCTTTCCTGGTGCTGATTCACGACGTCACCGAACGCACGCGTTACGAAGAAGCGTTGCGGCAATCGATGAAGATGGAAGCGGTCGGCAGGCTCGCCGGCGGGGTCGCTCATGACTTCAACAATATGCTGACGATCATCCTGGGCTACTGCAACCTCACACTGGATCAGCTGCCCGGCGCCGACCCGCTCCGGTCGAACATCGAAGGAATCCGCAAAGCCGCCGAGCGCGCGGCGCTTCTGACGCGGCAGATGCTGGCATTCAGCAGGCGTCAGGTGCTGCAGCCCAGGATTCTCGATCTCAATGAAATCATCACGGACATTTCGAAAATGATCCGCCGCCTCATCGGGGAAAACATCGAGCTGGTCATCTCTCCCGATCGAACCCTTCACCGCGTGAAGGCAGACCCCAGCCAGATCGAACAGATCCTCATGAATCTCATCGTCAACTCGCGGGACGCCATGCCGGACGGCGGGAGGATCGTGATCGAAACCCGAAACGTGGAATTGGACGAAAACTACACCAGGAGGCACGCCGCCAGCCATCCCGGCGGCTACGCAATGATCGCGGTGACCGACAACGGCATGGGAATGGACGCAAAGACCACCCAACTCATCTTCGAGCCGTTCTTCACCACGAAAACGACGGACCAGGGAACAGGGCTTGGACTGGCGACCGTCTACGGCATCGTGAAGCAGAGCGGCGGAAACATCTGGGTCTACAGCGAACCGGGACAGGGCACGACCTTCAAGATCTATTTACCCGTGGTTGCGGATAAAGAACCGCGTGAAAAACCCAAAACCGATTCCGGTTCGTTAACTGGAACAGAGACCGTCCTTCTCGTCGAAGACGAATCCGAACTCCGAATCCTCGCCCGCGACATTCTGAAGAAAAACGGTTACCGCATCATTGAAGCCGTCCACGGCGAAGACGCGCTCGCCAAGGCGTCGCAACACCATGGCCCGATTCACCTGATGATCTCCGACGTCATGATGCCCAAACTCGGAGGCCAGGAACTGGCTCGCCGCCTGAAATCGACTCGGAAGGAAACCAAGGTCATTTTCATGTCCGGGTACGCCAGCGACGCGGTTCTTCGACACGGAGTTCTGGAGCCCGGCGCCGTCTTCATCGAAAAGCCATTCACCGGCGACACGCTGATGCAACACGTCCGGCGTGTTCTTGACGGCAATTTCGAATAAACTCTCCGGACAATTCGACCAACAGAGGAGCACTTCGATGGCGACCATCAGACGAATTTCCTGGGCGTGCCTGATGTTGACGGCACTCTCACTGCCCGTTTTCACTCAATCCAGCACCAGGCTCGACTCGCTGAAGAAAGAAGCGGCGGCGGGCGTCGAGCAGATGAAGGACTTCTCCGCTCAAATGGTGGATCAGGTCTTCAGTTACGGCGAACTCGGCTTTCAGGAGGTCGAAACGTCGCGATATCTGATCGACACTCTCAAAAAAAACGGATTTCTGGTGAAGGAAGGAATCTCGGGCATGCCGACCGCCTGGGTCGCCACCTGGGGCTCCGGAAAGCCGGTGATCGCGCTGGGCAGCGACATCGACGGCATCCCCAAAGCCTCTCAGAAACCGGGCGTCGCCTACCATGACCCGATCATCGAAGGCGCGCCGGGTCACGGAGAAGGCCACAACTCGGGAATTCCGCTCAACATTACTGCGGCGATCGCGGTGAAGAAGATCATGGAGCGCGAGAAGATTCCGGGCACCCTGATGCTCTGGCCGGGAGTCGCGGAGGAACTGCTCGGCTCGAAGGCGTACTACATCCGCGACGGCTTGTTCAAAGACGTCGATATCTGTTTGTTTACCCACGTCGGAAACAACCTCAGTGTCACCTACGGACCGACCGATGGCAGCGGACTCGTCTCCGTCGAATACACCTTTCACGGCGAAGCCGCCCACGCCGCCGCGCAGCCGTGGAAAGGACGGAGCGCCCTCGACGCGGTGGAGTTGATGAACGTCGGGTGGAATTACCGGCGCGAACATCTGCGGCCCCAGCAACGGTCGCACTATGTGATTCCCGACGGCGGCGATCAACCGAACGTGGTTCCGTCCGAAGCGTCGGTCTGGTACTACTTCCGCGAAGTGGACTACCCGCATATTGCCGAGATATTCGAAATCGGCAACACGATGGCGCAGGCCGCCACCATGATGACCGGCACGACCATGAACAGCAGGATTCTCGGAACCGCGTGGCCCGGACATTTCAACAAGACCGTCGCCGAAGTGACTTACGCCAACATCCAGGCTGTCGGTTTGCCCACCTGGTCCGAAGCCGACCAACTCCTTGCAAAGGGAATCCAGCGCGAAATGAAAGCGCAACCCACCGGACTCCCCACCAAACTGTCGGAACTCGCCGCGCCCCTTCGCGAACCACAGGGCGGAGGTTCCGACGACATCGGCGACATCTCGTGGAACGTGCCCACCATCACGCTCCGCTATCCTTCGAACATTCCGGGCCTGCCCGGACATCACTGGGCAAACGCGGTCTCGATGGCCACTCCCATCGCGCACAAAGGCGTTACCGCCGGCGCGAAGGTTCAGGCGATGACGATCCTCGACCTGCTCATGACCCCCGCAAAGATCAAGGAAGCGTGGGATTACTTCAACAACGTCCAGACCAAGGACCAGAAATACGTCCCGCTTATCGGACCCAACGACAAGCCGGCAACCCACCTGAACGCGGGAACGCTGGCCCTGTATCGTCCGGAGATGCGGAAGTACTACTTCGATTCGACGAAATACAAGACGTATCTGGACCAGTTGGGAATCAAATATCCCACCGTCCGAGATCCGAAATAAGGACAGATTGTGGAGGTTTTCGGTTTTTACATGAAGCCATGGAGTCGCAGGATAAAGACTTTTCCCCGCCTTGGCCAAGGCGGAGTGCCGCGCGGAGTGCCGCGCAGCGGCGGGGCGGTTCGTTCAATAAAATCCATTTCGTGAACAGCACCACCCCGGCGCTTCGCGCCACCCCTCCTCGTTGAGGAGGGGAAAACCGAGATTGTTCCTCGCGGCCGCCGCGTTATCCCAACTTCCACGGCGGAAGTTGGGTTATCCGGGGTTAGACTTTCCCAGGTTTCCCAGGATTTCACGGATATTGGGAAGGTGCCGGATAACCACGATCGCGAACATGACATAAGCGAAAACGCCGGATTCCGGGCCTCTCATCGCGAGGATCAGCGTTGAAAGAAGCAGCATGGTGGTCATTGAAGAGATCGCGCCTTCCTGTTTCCATCCCATGCGCCGCCCAAACGCTCGCAGCAGAGGATAGAGCGGAAGGCAAATCAAGGTCAGCCAGGGCTCGAGTTTGAGTAGCACGCCGACCGTT
This sequence comes from Acidobacteriota bacterium, assembly GCA_023265365.1. GTDB lineage: Bacteria > Acidobacteriota > Terriglobia > 20CM-2-55-15 > 20CM-2-55-15 > JAHFTY01. The sequence continues at coordinate 17,316 of JAHFTY010000034.1, read as the reverse complement.
GTGGCGACGCCCTTTCCTCCGTTCCAGCCGAGAAACGGGCTCCAGCAGTGGCCGACGGCCGCTGCGATTCCCATCACCCACCACACCGAAGGCGCTGCGGAAAGAAGTGTCAGGGCAACGTATCCTTTGGCGATGTCGCCCGCGAGCGCAATGGCCGCGCGCGGCCTGGTGGACACACGAAGAACGTTGTTGAAACCCGGGTTTCTGGAACCGACCTTGGTGATGTCGATTCCGGTTCCGATCATCGCGACCTTGGCGAAGGGAATGGCCCCAAGAAGGAAGCTGGCGGCGATCTTTACGGCCGCGATCAGAACATCCATCACACCTTCACTTTGTATCCGAACTGGCGCAGCATGCTCTTGCGCGCGGCCTTATCGGTGTCGGTTTCGACGCCTTTCGGCGACGATCCGTCGACCACACCCATGATCCCGCGTCCCTGTTCTGTTTCAGCCACAACCACCTCCAGCGGATTGGCGGTGGCGCAGTAAATGCGGCAAACCTCCGGACACATCTTCACGGCGTTGAGGACGTTGATGGGAAAGGCGTCGCGGAGAAGGATCGCGAACACGTGGCCCGCTCCGATCGACTGGAGAATCGAGACGCAGGCTTCGGTTAGGGCGCCGTCGTTGCCTTCGTGTCGAATCAGGCAGGGACCGGACGCTTCGGTGAACGCCACGCCAAACCGGATCTGCGGCGAGGCGCCGGCAAGGATTTCGTACAGGTCTTCGGCGGTTTTAATGAAGTGCGTCTGCCCCAGGATGACGTTGGCGCCATCGGGGATCTGGACGCGTACCGTTTTGAATTCCATGATGTTCCTTTCCGATGCCCGCGCTAGAATCTGAGAAATGATACGTCAGTACGTGGCGAGGGGTCTTCAATTGCTCGGTCTCATTGTAACCGGAGAAGCGCTGCTGGTTTACTTCGGCGACATGGGCGGGCTGATGAGACTGGGCTTTCTCGGCGCGGGTATCTTCTATATCGGATGGTACGTCCAGCCACGTAAAAGCGAATAGGATCCAAAGTGTCACGATACTATCGAAGCTCAATCGGGTCATTCGGTCCGGGTGGGATCACACCGGCAGTCAAGACACTGATCATCATCTGCAGCGTCACGTTCGTGCTGCAATCGGTGGGCGGTCTTTCCGTTACCAGGCTGGGTTTGATTCCCGCCGATGTGATTCATCGCTTCGCGATCTGGCAGTTCGTCACCTACATGTTTCTTCACGGCGATATTTTCCACATCCTTTTCAACATGCTGGGACTGTGGATGTTCGGGACGGACCTGGAAAGACTATGGGGCACGAAGACGTTCACCCGGTTCTTCTTCATCTGCGGCATCGGCGGGGCCCTGTTCAAGGTCCTGCTCAGCCCCAACACGATCCAGAACACCATCGGCGCGTCCGGCGCGGTTCTGGGGCTGCTTGTGGCCTACGCCGTCATGTATCCGGATCGCATCATCATTCTGTACATCTTCCCGATCAAGGTGAAATGGTTCGCGATCGGATACGCGGCGCTGACCGTGCTTTCGTCCATCAGCGGCGGGGGCAACACGGACTATCGCGTCCACCTGGGTGGCATGCTGTGCGGCTTCCTCTATATGAAACGCGGCCGGATATTCCCGGACTTGAGGGGGCGTTACGACAAGTGGCAGCGGGCCCGGCTGCGGCGCAAGTTCGAGGTGTATTACAACGAGCGTCATCGCGAGGATGACGAAAGGTTCCGGCGGTGGAAGTAGCCGGTCCCCCATCCGAACGTTTCCGTTCCTACAACAAGTGGCTCAAAGAAAAGTTTGGCGAGCGCGTCTACAAGGTCATTGTGGACGCCGGTTTCACCTGTCCGAATCGTGACGGCACCCTCGCCGTTGGCGGCTGCGCCTACTGCAACAACAGCTCGTTCCGGCCTCCGTCCGCCATCAAAACGGACCCCATCCGCGATCAGGTTCGCGAAGGCATCGAGTACATCCGCAAACGCTTCGACGCGAAGAAGTACATCGTCTATTTTCAGCCGTTTTCCAACACCTATGCCGGCGTCGATGCCCTACGCCGCCTTTACACCGGCGCCATCGATCATCCCGACGTCGTCGGGCTCGCGATCGGAACGCGGCCCGATTGCATCGACCGCGAGAAAATCGCGATGATCGATGAGCTTGCCCAGCGGACATTCGTATCGTTGGAATACGGCGCCGAGTCGATCTACGACGACACCCTGCGGCGCGTCAATCGCGGCCACGACTACGCGGCGTTCCGGCGAGCGGTCGAGATGACACGCGGACGGTCGATCCACATCGGAACCCACCTGGTACTCGGTTTCCCCTGGGAGACGCGCGACCAATGGCTGGGGATGGCCGACGAGATGTCACGCGTCGGCATCGACGCTCTGAAAATCCACCATCTTCACATCGTCCGCGGAACCGCGCTGGCCGCGGAGTACGCGCGGCAGCCGTTTCGGGTTCTGGAGTATGAGGAGTATCTCGGCCTGCTCTGCGAGTTCATCGAGCGGCTGGATCCACGGATCGTGATCGAGCGCCTGGTTGGCGAGGCCCCCTTCGGATTACTGGTCGCGCCAAACTGGGGCCGCAACAAAAACGACCTGGTCCGCGACATCAACCGCAAATTCGAAGAACGCGATGTATGGCAGGGAAGCCGGAACCGGACCGCCGCTTTGGATTAACCGGCCGGCGGGCCGAAAGTGTTCCGGTTAACGCATTCCCTGAAATAGATTAACCCCTTGTTCCGCCCACAAAACGCATCGATGCACTCTTACGGTTAGTACTACCTGACTGTCTTCGGCAAACATGTCATTGCTACCGGCTTCAAAACTCAAACATCTCGTCAACATTCGTCATCGTCCCACGACTCCAGGGTTTCATGAACCACACCTTCCGGCGGATCACTTCACTGGAATCCAAGATCGTGCATTTCCGGCAGAACCGAAACCTCAATTGGACAGTTCCGGGTGGCGAACCGGACTCCGAGGTTCATGAAAAAAGTGGACACTGCGGCGACCGACACGATGAACATGGGTCGGCCGAGCAGTTCCCACCAACGCGCAAGCGCTCCAGCGAATTTTTCGGGTTCTTTCAGTTGTTCTGCGCCGGGGAGCGCCGCATGATCGGATAAACGCAAAGTGCTGAGAAAAGGAGAAAGTCTTATGAAAGGCGCTCTGAGAATTGCCGGTGTTTTGGCGTTGAGCCTGGTGTTGGCCGCCGTTCTTTATGCTCAACAAAACGCGAATTCGGGCGCGACGCCTCAGGTTGTGGACAGCCGGAACCAGCAGGTTGGAACGATGATCGGAGGAGACCTTTTCAGACCGCTGGTCCTGTTTCGCGTGAATGGCCGGCCGTTCGTGATCATGGTGACGGCGACCGCTTTTCTCTCCGCGGATCTTCCCCTGTTCACCACATCAAACTGTGCCGGGCAGCCCTACTTCAATGCCTGGGATCGAAGTGAAGTGATGTTTCCCCACGCTGCCGCTTTTCGCGACTCTGAAACCAGTGAGTTCATGTATTTTCTCGAGGACTTCCGGGCGCCTCTTCAAACGTTGACCCTCGGTTCGTACCGTTATCCGGGAGGATGCTCCGCCGCCTCCTGGACGGCGCCGGTTCGGCGAGCAATGGACGTGACCGCCGTCTTCCCTCAATTCCAGCCGCCATTCTCCGTAAAGTAGGCGCCCCGGCATCAACGGCGGAGACGCCACCCCTCGAGACGGGGAAGTGTGGTTGTCGTGCGCGAAGCACTTTGATGCTTGAGATTCCTGTTCTGAAGCGTGTATCGTCCGCTATCCCGTTGTACCTTCCCGAATGACGTTTGTACGCCATTCGCGTGCAAATGGAATCACTTCATATGAAACGTATTACCGGTCACCTCTATTTCTGGGTTCTGCTTGCCATTCTTGCGGGTGGAACCCTCGGCCATTTTGCTCCGGCGCGCGGCGTTGCGTTGAAGCCGCTTGGTGACGGGTTTATCGCCCTCGTGAAAATGCTGATCAGTCCGATCATTTTCTGCACGGTCGTTCTCGGAATCGCCGGCGCTGGAGACATGAAAAAAGTGGGACGGGTGGGTGGAAAGGCCCTCTTGTATTTCGAAGGAGTGTCCACCCTGGCTCTGCTGATTGGACTGGTCGTGATCAACGTTCTGCGCCCGGGAGATGGCTTCAACGTTGATCCGGCGACGCTCGACGCGAAAGCGGTTGCCGACTATGCGCAGCGGGCGCATGAGCAGACCACCGCGGGATTCTTTCTTCACATCATCCCTGCGACGTTTACGGATGCCTTCACGGGCAACGGCGACCTGTTGCAGGTGCTGCTCATCGCCGTGTTGTTCGGCTACGCGATGATCAGCATGGGGAAGACCGGCGAGGTGGTGCATAAGTTCATCGAAGAGTGTGCGCGTATCTTTTTCGCCATGATGAACAGCATCATGAAACTGGCGCCTCTCGGCGCCGGCGGCGCGATGGCGTTCACGATCGGCAGGTATGGCCTGGGTGCGTTAAAGCCTCTCATCGCGCTGATGGCCAGTTTCTATCTGACGTGCCTGCTCTTCATATTGGTTGTGTTGGGAACCATCGCTTCCCTGGCCGGGTTCAACATCCTGAAGTTCATCCTGTACATCAAAGAGGAGCTGTTGACGGTTCTCGGAACATCGTCTTCGGAAGCGGCGCTCGTTCCTTTGATGCAGAAGCTCGAACGGCTCGGATGTCCCCGGTCGGTTGTCGGCCTGGTGGTGCCGTCGGGGTATTCGTTCAATCTGGATGGCACGAACATCTATCTGACCATGGCGGCCCTGTTCGTTGCCCAGGCGCTCAACATCCATCTCACTCTCGGGCAGCAGTTGACGATCCTCGGCGTCGCCATGCTGACGTCCAAGGGCGCGTCCGGCGTCACCGGCGCAGGTTTCATCACACTCGCGGCGACACTCGCCGTGGTGCCGTCCATACCGGTCGCGGGCCTGGCTTTGATCCTCGGGATCGACCGTTTCATGTCCGAAGCCCGGGCCCTGACGAACTTCATCGGCAATGGTGTGGCGACGATCGTGGTATCGAGATGGGAGAGAGAGCTGAATCAGGACACGATGCGCAAGGAACTCGCTTGATTGAATTACGTCCGTTCGGCACATAGAATGCGCCGAACGGAGGTACCTGATGATCGACTCTCACGAATCCCGACGACGTTTCATGGCCCACTTCGCAACCCTGGGCCTCAGCACCACGCTGCTTCCCGGAACGCTATGGGCAGCCCTGCAGCAATCCGGCGCTCAAAAAGTCTCCCCCGCCATGATGCAGGAGGCCCTCGCGCTCGCCGGCCTCGAATTCAGCAATGAAGAACGGGACCGCATGACCGACACCGTCAACCGTGCGCTGACGGGCTATGAAGCGCTTCACAAATTCCGCATACCGAATAACATTTCGCCTCCGTTCCACTTCAATCCACTCGTGCCGGGCATGAAGGTGAACCGGACCCGGCAACCATTCAGGATGAGCGACCTGTCCGGCGTGAAACGTCCGGCCGACCTGGAAGAAGTCGCATTCTGGTCCGTCAGGCAGCTCGCCGAACTGGTCCGGACAAAACAAGTCACATCGATGGAACTCACGACGATGTATCTGAGCCGGTTGAAGAAATACAACCCGGTGTTGAACTGTGTGGTGACGTTCACCGACGAGCTCGCAATGGCACAGGCCAAAAAAGCCGACAGTGAGATCGCTGCCGGGAAATACAAAGGGCCGCTGCATGGGATTCCCTGGGGCGCCAAGGACATCATCGCGGCGACGGGATACAAGACCACCTGGGGCTCGGGCGCGTACAAGGATCAGATGCTGGAAGAAGATGCCACCGTCATCGAACTCCTTCGCGACGCAGGCGCGGTGCTGATCGCGAAACTGACGACCGGAGAACTGGCGGGCGGCGCGAACTGGTTTGGAGGACGAACCAACAACCCGTGGAATCCCGAGCAGAGTTCGGGCGGCTCGTCGGCCGGGCCGGGATCCGCAACCGGTGCGGGATGCGTCGGATTTTCGATCGGCACCGAGACGAGCGGTTCTTTGCTCGGCCCATCCGGTACCTGCGGACTCTCGGGCCTGCGTCCCACGCTCGGCCGAGTCAGCCGGTACGGCGTCATGGCCCTTTCATGGACACAGGACCGGCTTGGCCCCATGTGCCGTTCGGTCGAAGATTGCGCGCTCGTCATGAACGCGATCGCCAGACCGGATGACCGCGACCTGAGCGTTCAGGACATTCCCTTCAACTGGAACGCCAACATGGATGTCACCAGGCTGCGCATCGGCTTCCTCAAGAAAGTGTTCGACGCCACCACCGACCCGGTTCTGAAAAAAAACGATCAGGCCACGCTCGATCAACTCACGGCGATCGGCATGAAGCCCATGCCGATCGACATCCCGGACTTTCCGGTAAGTGTGACCGCTCACGACGTCGAGATGGCCGTCTTCTTCGACGAACTCGTCCGCTCGGGCCGCGCCAGCCTGATGACCGTTCAAAGCCGCGCCGACGGTTTCCGCGCCGCACGATTGATTCCCGCAGTCGAATACCTGCAGTCCCAGCGCGCTCGAATGATGATGATGATGCAACTCGCCGAAGCCACCAAAGGCGTGGACGTTTTCCTGATGCCGAGAGGCACGGGAGGCGGAGGCGGAGCGCGAGGCGGCGGCCCGCGCGGTGGCGGAGCCCCGAACAATCAACCGCAGACCGTCAACGCGTCGGGGCAGCTTAACTTCGCAACTTATCCGGGCCTGGCAGTACCGAACGGTTTCACCGGCGAGGGAATGCCGACCAGCATGACGTTCTTCGCACGTCCTTTCGGCGAAACGGAATTACTTGCGGTGGGCAAGGCTTATCAGGATGCCTCGAAACATCACCTGAAACACCCAACCATCAAACTTCCGACCGCGTAAGCCGGTCGTCGCAAACAGCACCCGTCAGTTCACGGAAACGCCGAGCAGGCGGCCGATCACGTAGGTGATTCCGGCCGCCATCGCACCGATTCCCAGCATCCGCATTCCGCTGTAAAGCAATGTCTTTCCCGTGAACACCGAGATGAACGCTCCAACGGCGAACAGAGCCAGGCCGCAGATCCCCGTGCTGACGAAGAACGCCGCAGGTCCGCTGAAAATAACGAAGGGAACCACGGGAATCGCGGCGCCGACCGCGAATGAAACGAACGAACTGATGGCTGCCGCCCATGGAGATCCCAGTGAGGCCGGATCGAGTCCGAGTTCTTCTCGCGCGAGCGTGTCAATTGCCGTTTCCGGATTCGACAGGATACGTTCCGCCAACTCCTCGGCCTGCGCGCCGGGAATGCCCTTGGCCTGGTAGATCAGCGCGAGCTCTTCTTTTTCCTCGGCGGGAGACATCTCGAGCTCCTGTTGCTCCAGTGCGATCTGCTCTTCGTACAACTCCCGCTGCGATCGTACCGATACATACTCTCCGGCACCCATCGAGAATGCGCCCGCAAGCAGGCCGGCGACGCCGGTCACCAGGACGAACCGCGGTTCGACGTTGGCCGCGCTGACGCCGATCACCAGGCTGAAGTTGGAAAGAAGCCCGTCATTGGCTCCGAAGACGGCGGCCCGGAGGCTGCCCCCGTAGCCGGAGCGATGGAAACGATCGGAGTTAAGAATGGATTCCGGCCTGGTTTCGGCGTGCAGGTGCATGACTCGAAGCGTCCGGCTGTGGCCGCGCTCTTCCGCCGACATGCCCCCGGCTTCAACCTGTTGCGCATAGGCATCCTGATCGCGAAGCTCGAGTCCGCTGACGACGGGGAGAACGTGCTGGGTTCCGAACTGCCGCGAGAACCACCCGAGCACTCGCACGCGGGAACCCGGCGTGTAGGAAGGCACCTTTGCGCCGTTCGTCTTGAGGAGATGGGCCCACTTGGCCGCATGGCGTTCTTCCGCAACGGCGAGCTTCTCAAAGATTTCCGAGCGAGCCGGTTCCTGTTCCGCCCTGGCCATCGCGCGGTACAGCGCGATTCCGTCCTGTTCCTTGAGGTAATTCTTTGCGTACCTTCGCAGATCCGACCTGCTGACAGCCACTATTTCAGCCCCACCGACATGCGAAGTTTGTCAGAGTTTGACCCACTCATCCGGGAAGATGGCAACGTGAGAAAGAGAATCCGTTTTGAAATCATGCAACCTCGTTACGGCTCCTGAGCATAGTATCCCTCCCGCACCTGGACAAACAATTCCGGCGCCGTCTTCGAGATGGACGAGGTCGAGGTTGAACCTGACCGTAAAGAGCGCGATGAGAAGAGCGGGCGCTTGATCGCGCCCGCCATCCTGGACCGGCGATTTATTGGAAGGTCAGAACAAGTGCCTGACCGGTTTGCGAGAACAGATTCAGGTTCCCTCCGGATGTCTGACCGCTGATGCCGCTGTAAAGAACGAACTGGGTGGTGTAGCCGCCGGAGTCGACGATGTGCGGGAAAACCATTTCCGCTGTCGATGCCGTTCCGGTTTCCCGCGAGGGCGGTGTGGTCGTGATCAGGAACTCCCGTCTTTCGTTGTATCGGCCGCGCAAACCGACCGCGGAGATTTCCGGTCCGCTGGACACAATGCGAACGATGCCTCGAAACGGGTACTGCACCACGGGAGCCGGAAACAGCTCGTGAAAGAAAAGCGCGACCTGGCCGTTGCCGGCAATCTGCCGGCTCGCGGTCTGGCCGGTGAACGAGCCGTCGAGCCCGTACAGCTCGAAAGTAATGGAGCCCGCACTCGAACCCAGGTTACTGACCGCGATGCCGGTCTGGATCGCTCCGGATTCGTTTCCCGCCGCCGTGGTTTCGGCGTACAGCCGGAGGCTTGTGGCGGCAAGAGCCGGTACACCGGCTTCGGTGACGGTGATGCCGGCCGTTGTGAGAGAAAAGACCCCGATCGCCGACGGCAAAGATTGATTGGGATCGCCGTTGATTCTTACGGAACCGACGACCGTCGCATCTCCCAGACCCGACGTCGAAAGTCTCACCGCTCCCCGGGGCGGGATGTTGTACGGAAAACTCAGGCCGCCCTGGCCGTTGACGGTCATGGAAATCGGATTGGCGGAGCCAAACGTCAGGCCTTGATTGAAGAACACGACGCTGCCGGTCTTCGTCGTGTCCGACGGATTGACCAGCACAACCTGGGTCTTCCATCCGCCGCCGTCGGCGAAGTGGGACAGGACGGATGTCGGTCCGCTGATCGTGACGCTGGTGTCGATAACGGGCAGCGTGGTGATCAGGAACTCTCCGCGTTGATTGATCAGCCCCCGTAATGCGATAACGCCGACCGGCACGTTGCTGCTGAAACTGAATGTGCCCTGAAGACTCCTGCCGCTGTTGAAGGGAGCTTCACTGAGGAACTTCGCCATCTGGCCGTTGGCGGCAATCGTCGTTTGGCCCGAACCGAATGTCGATCCGGCCGCGTCTGTGAATGAGAAATTGATGACCGCCGTTTGCGCATTCGGATTGGCAATGGCAACACCGGTATCCACAGTCGCACTTTCCTCCGCATAGATTCTGCCGTTCTGAATCAGGGGCGTTGCCGGGACTCCGGTTTCGGAAACCAGGACTCCACCCTGACGCAGCCCGTACACCGCAAACCCGGCGGGCGTCGTGCCGGCCGTGGTCTGAATACGGGCGTATCCGACTGCCAGCGTACCCCGGTCGCCTGAAGTGACCACGCTGACCCCACCGCGGTCGGTTATCGAAAAACTCCTGGATGAAGTGGTCTGGGCAAAAGACTCTTTGGGGCTGCCCATGGCCGCAATCACGATCAGAAACAGCACGATTCTCGGCATTTCGAATTTCTCCTCCGTTCCGAAATTCAAGGGGCGTGATCAGTCTGCAAGCAGGACACGGTCCACACAACCTCGGCGCTGCTGTTACAATCTATTCTTTTCTTCGGGGGCCGCAGTGCGGCATGAATAACAGGGGAAAGTGACCGAAGCCGGGGGAGCGGGTATGGGTCGCCGAAGGTGCATAAATTGCCGGCGATGTGGTCATCGGTGACCACTCCAGCATCTGGTACAACTGCGTGACTCGGGGAGACGTGCACTACATACGGATCGGCAAGCACACCAATATCCAGGACGGCACCATCGGCCACGTGATGAAGGACGAGAGACTCATCTGGAAATAAAGGCGAAGGCTTAAGAAAAATGGAAAACCTCGAGCGAACGCACAGTTGCGGAGAACTCTCCGCAACGAATCAGGGGGAACAGACGGTGCTCATGGGCTGGGTCAGCCGCCGGCGTGACCACGGCCACATCATTTTCGTGGATGTTCGCGACCGGGAAGGCATCACCCAGGTCGTTTTTGACTCCGAAAACAATCCCGATCTTCAACACACCGCCAAGTCGCTGCGGTCCGAGTTCGTCGTCGCGGTGAAGGGAACCGTTCGCGTGCGCGCGGGCGCGAAGAACCCCAATTTGAAAACAGGAGAAATCGAAGTCGCGGGCGAGCAACTGTGGATTCTCAGCGAAGCGAAGACCACGCCGTTCGTCATTGAGGACGATACGAGCGCATCCGAAGACCTGCGCCTGAAGTACCGGTATCTTGATCTGCGCCGCCCCAGGCTGCAGGAGACTTTCCGGATCCGCCACCGGATCTCCATGGCGATCCGCAGTTACATGGATCGCCAGGGTTTCTGGGAAGTCGAAACGCCCATTCTGACCAAGTCCACACCGGAGGGGGCCCGGGATTACCTCGTTCCCAGCCGTCTTTACCACGGGCAGTTTTACGCTTTGCCGCAATCGCCCCAGATTTTTAAACAGATCCTGATGATCTCCGGTTTCGAGAAATACTTTCAGATCGTCCGCTGCTTCCGGGATGAGGATCTGCGCGCCGACCGGCAGCCGGAATTCACGCAGGTCGATATCGAGATGTCGTTTCCGGCCATCGATACCCTGTTCACCCTCATCGAAGGGTTGATGGCCGAGGTTTACGGGCTGAAGGGAATTCAGATCGCGACACCACTGGACCGCATGACCTGGGATGACGCGATGCAGCGCTACGGCAGCGATAAACCGGATACCCGCTTCGACGTCTTCCTTCAGGATTTCACTGAAATCTTCAAGACCGCCGAGAGCAGCGTGTTTCGCGAGATGGCCTGCAAAGGGGAGTCGATTCGCGGCCTGGTGGCGCCCAAGGTCTCCTATTCGCGAAAACAGCTCGACGATTTGAACGCTTTCATCAAGCAGATCGGAGGCGCGGGAGTCGCCTACATCAAGGTCGGAGAGGACGGCCTCACCGCGCCGCCCGTTGTGAAGAATGCGGGTCAGTCCACGATCGACGCGATTGTCCGCACGTCCGGAGCTCAGAAAGGAGACACCATTTTTCTGATGGGAGGGCCTCGGGAAACGGTTCTGGCGATGATGGGCGCATTGCGTCTTGAGCTTGCCCGGAGGGAGAAGTGGATCCCGGAAGGGAATTGGAACATGTTCTGGGTCGTCGACTTTCCGCTTCTCGAATTCGACGCCAGTGAAAACCGGTGGGTTTCCCGGCATCATCCCTTTACGGCCCCACGGGACGAGGATCTGGAATTCCTCGAAAGCGATCCGGGGCGAGTCCGCGCAAAGGCGTATGACCTTGTGTTGAACGGCAGCGAGATCGGTGGAGGTTCGATTCGAATTCATCGCAGCGACGTGCAGGCCCGGATCTTCAAACGGCTGGGGTTCACCGAAGAGGAGGCGCGCGACAAATTTGGATTTTTCCTGGAAGCCCTGGAGTACGGCACACCGCCTCATGGCGGAATAGCGCTGGGTCTGGATCGCATGGTGATGATCCTCTCGGGCCAGGCATCGCTGCGCGATGTGATTGCTTTCCCGAAGACGGCCCGGGCCATGGATTTGATGAGCGGCTCGCCGAACCTGGTGAGCGAGCAGCAACTGCGCGAACTTGGACTGGGTGTCGTTCATGGAAAAGATAAGAACGCTTCCTGACGACATCGCCAATCAGATCGCGGCCGGTGAGGTCGTTGACCGGCCGTCGTCCGTGGTCAAGGAGCTGATCGAAAACTCGCTCGACGCCGGCGCCACGCGCATTTCGGCGGAAGTCGAAGAGGGAGGGCGAAAGCTGATCCGTGTCACGGACAACGGAGAGGGCATGGGGCCGGAGGATGCGCTCGCCTGTTTTGGACGTCATGCCACGAGCAAGCTGTACGCCCCCGAAGATCTCTTCTCCATCAGGACGCTCGGTTTTCGCGGCGAGGCTCTCCCTTCGATTGCGTCCGTTGCGAGGCTGACACTGGAAACTCAGGCGGATGGAGCGTCCGGCACTGCCATCGAGATCGCCGGCGGAAAACTGTTGAACAGGAGAGAGCAGGCCTTTCCCCGGGGGACGTCGATTACGATCGAAGACCTGTTCTTCAACGTGCCGGCCCGCCGGAAATTCTTGAAATCGGAATCGTACGAGCTGAGCCAGATCACCTCGGTCGTCACCCACTACGCGCTCGCCTTTCCCGAAATCCAGTTGCTGCTCAAAAGCGGAACCTTCGAGATTGTATCGACCTCAGTCACCACCGGTTTTCGCGACCGTCTCTTTCAGATATTCGGCAAGGATCTGCTCGACCAGCTCGTCGAGCACCGGAAGGAGCTGGGACGCTCGGGCGTGAAGGTTCACGTCTTCACCTCACGACCCAACATTCAGAAGTACAACCGGAATTCGATGTTCTTTTTCATCAACGGCCGGCTGGTGCGCGACCGGATCATTCTGCATGCGATCAGTGAGGCGTACCGCAGCATCCTGCCGTCGGGGACCTTTCCCGTGACGATCCTGTTCATCACGATTCCGTTCGAGGACGTCGATGTCAACGTGCATCCCGCGAAAACGGAAGTCCGGTTCAAGCACCAGTCGTTCGTCCACGATGCGATCCGGGACGCGATTCTCGGCGCGCTGACGCAGGACAAGACGATTGTTCCCATGGAAGCCACTTACTCGCCGGACAATCCATTCGCCCCTCCCGCCCCTGCTCCGCGAATGCCGGATTCCTGGGCTTCCGAGGATCCGATTGCGCGAAACCCGTTCGCATTGAACTCGGTGCCCCAAACCGTTTCAGGCTACGAACAGTCCCTCGGACTCAGTTTCCGCGCGCAAGGCGACACGCCGACCGCCTACCCGGAATTTGAACGCGTGAAAAGCGAAGTCCGGCCGCTCGGCCAGCTGAGAGACAGTTTTATCGTTGCGGCGGATCTGACCGGTGTGATCCTCATTGACCAGCATGTCGCGCACGAACGTGTTTTATTTGAGGCCTATCTGCGACAAAAGCTTGCGGGAAAGCTCGATGTCCAGCGATTATTAATGCCCATCGTTGTTCAGTTGCCGCCGCGCCAGCTTGTCATCTTGGACAGCATCGTTCCGGAGCTTGCATCGAACGGTTTTGAAGTGGAGGCGTTCGGACCGAGAACGATTGCGATCAAGACGGCGCCGGCGATTCTGAAGGCATCTGCAGTCGAGAAGCTTCTGATTGAGTTGCTGGACGGACTCGAACGCGAAACCCAGGTAATGAATATTGATGCGTTGAAGAAAAAGATCGCCGCGACCGTTTCGTGTCATGCGGCGATCAAGATCAACACGCCGCTCGACGATACAAAGATGCGATGGCTTGTGGGCGAACTCATGAAAACGGATGTTCCCACGGTTTGTCCGCACGGACGGCCCATCATTCTTCGTTACGATTTGCGGGAAATCGAGAAGGCTTTCAAAAGACCTTAGTTGACAGAATGACGCGCTGACCCTAATTTGATTGCGCTGGTTTGTTGCGCAGAACACAATCGCTGCAGCCGCAGCTCTCATTTGAATAGGAGGACTCTAGATGGCAAAGATGACACAAACCCAGATCTTCACCGAACTGTCGACGAAGACTGGGATCAGCAAGAAACAGGTGAAGGAATTCATGACGATTCTCACCGACCTGGCTTATCGCGAAGCGAAGAAGGGTGAGTTCGCTTTTCCGGGCCTGGGCAAGCTGGTGAAGCAGAAGCGGAAGGCCCGGATCGGCCGTAATCCGGCGACCGGCGAACAGATCAAGATCCCCGCCAAAACCGTTTTGAAGTTTCGTGTAGCGAAAGCCGCGAAGGATGCGGTTCTGGGCGCGGCCAAGAAGTAGTTATCGCCTTGATGATTTCTCTCATTCCCGGCAGAGCCGCCGTGGAATTGGCGGGGATGAGAGAACCCGCCCCACTCTATCCGATCGAAATCGTTTCCACTTTCAGGCTTTCAGACGGGGCTTACCTGAACACCGCGTTGGGTGAAAAGGTAACCCGAAAGGAATTTGCAGTTACATCCAGGTGGTAGACGTCCACCAAGTTTATGGACGTTTTCAATCCCGTTTATCGCGCTTGCTGGTCTCCCAACTCGCGAAATCCCGGCCGAGGATGAAGAATTTGCGCCCGATCTGGACAATGGGAATTCCATCTTCTTCAATGATTCTGCGGAAATGCCGGATCGAAAAGCCTGCCAGTTCGGCGGCCGTGGGGATGTCCAGGAACATCTTGGTTCGGGGTTGCGTCGCGGTCATCGTCTCTGCGTACATCGTGTTCATCCTCCCTCTGGTGCCTTTTCTAGCATTTGGCTTTCCACCAATGATATCGGCCGTCGTCGCCGGAACTTTATAATGCGGGCATGACCGCAGCCTTCGAGGCCCTTTCCATCACCAAGACGTTTCGGCCATGGTTCTCTACCAAAGCCGTCCGCGCCCTGGACGACCTGACGCTTTCCGTCGAACGCGGTTCCATCTTCGGACTGCTTGGTCCGAACGGCGCCGGCAAAACAACATTGGTGAAGATCGCCCTTACCATTGCCAGACCCGACTCCGGCCACGTCCGCATCCTGGGCGAACCGGTTCGCGACCGATCCATTCTCGGTCGCGTCGGCTACCTTCCGGAGAATCCGCGTTTCCCGTCCCACCTCACAGCTCGCCAGGTTCTTCGCCTGTACGGCAGCCTGAGCGGGGCCGACGAAGCGGCGCTCAAGAGAAACTCGGAGATCTGGCTGGAACGTGTGGGGCTGCAGCAGTGGGCGGACTCTCGAGTCGTGAAGTTCTCCAAAGGAATGAATGAACGGCTGGCTCTCGCTCAAGCACTGGTTCACGATCCCGATTTCGTTTTCCTCGATGAACCCACCGACGGCCTCGATCCTATGGGCCGCATGGAAGTGCGCGCGCTCTGCAAAGAACTCGCGTCAACCGGCAAGACGATCTTCATCAATTCACACATCCTTGCCGAAATCGAGTTGATTTGCGATCGCGTGGCGCTCATGAAGGAAGGCCGTATCATCGAATGCGGCAGCGTTGGCGAAGTTACCAAATCGGCGGGCGGCTATGAAGTCATGGTGCCGTGTGCGGAGGGGTTTCCCGCGTGGCTTCAGGAGCGGCGATTGCCATTCACCACGGTCAACGGCCATTTCCACATTCAGGTGCCGGATCGCAACGCCGCGAATGCGCTGATCGATGCTCTCCGGCAAAAAAACATAGAAATCGAAGGGCTGGCTGTTAAGCGAAGGACCCTCGAGTCCGTCTTCATAGAAAGAGTGAGGGACCTTTGAGAACGGGCGTTTTCACGGACACATTTCAGGAATCTTTCAGAAGCCGTATGT
>JAHFTY010000034.1:0-1731 GCA_023265365.1 Acidobacteriota bacterium | reverse complement strand
TTCTGATCGCTTCCTCGCTCGTGATCGGCACGATCGGTTTGGCGTTGAACATGGACATCGTCAACGGCGTCATGCAGGGCGCAACATTATTGGGCACCGAGATCAAGATCCCTGCCATCACGGTGGACCAGTTTATCGTTTCGGTTCAGGCGGGGTTGGCGATCATGTTGTCGACGGTCGGAATGTTTCTGGCGCTGATGGCGACTTCAACGCTCTTTCCGCAAATGCTGCAGAAGGGCAGTATCGACCTTTTATTGTGCCGTCCCCTTCCCCGATGGCGAATCTTGACGGCCCGCTTTGCCGGTGGCGCATGCATCATGGCGTTCAATGCGGCCTATCTCATTTTGGGAGTGTGGCTGGTGCTGGGCTGGAAGTCAGGAATCTGGAATCGCGGCTTTCCACTCTCGGCCGGTCTTCTGATCTTCGCGTTTGTTGTTTTGTTTTCCGTCGTGATGCTGGGATCCGTTATCACCGAAAACGGTCCCGTCGGGTTGCTGACGGCCTTTGCTTTGTTCATGTTCAGCCCGATCCTGGCCGCCCACCGGCAGATCACGCCGGTATTGGAGAAGGAACTTTATCGAAAGGCTTTTCGTTTTGTTTACTGGGTGCTTCCCAAGTCGGCCGAGACCCTCGGCGCCAGCCGCCGGCTCATCATGAATCAGCCAATGGAGATCGGATGGGTGCTGGGAACATCTTTAGCGTTCGCGGTTGCGTGCTATGTCGTGACCGTGATGTACTTCACGAGAAAGGATTACTGATATGAAGTGGATATTAGGCGTTACCGCGATTGCCGTGGTTGTCGGCATTGTCGCCGCGATTTCGGTCCCGGCTCAGACGGTCACGCCGGATGAGGCGACTCTCAAGCTGTTTCCTCCGGAGACCCAGGGAATCGGTTTTGTCGATGTCGCCGGTCTGAGAAACGCGCCGCTGTTCCAGGATCTGATCCTGAAAAACCTGCCGCAACAGTTTCCGCGCGAATTGAATGAATTCGTCAACGCCACAGGTTTCGACTTGCAGCGGGATGTCGAACGGGTGACGGCCGGGCGAATCGGGCAAAAGGAGATGCTCCTTCTTGTTCAGGCCCGATACGACAAGTTCAAAGTGGAGCAGTTCGTCAAAGACAAGGCGGAGAACCACATTGGAACGGAAGTCTACCTGGGCCGGGTGATTTACACACCGGGAAGCAATAACGCCGATCGTCATCCCGATGGCGGCATTTCCTTCATCGACAACTTCATCGTTGCGGGCAATCTGAACGCTGTGAAGCAGGCGATCGATCGCATGGCCGCGCCTGCGCCGAGCGTTGTCCAGAATACGGAATTGATGAACGAGATCCGGACCATCGAGGCGGGAAACCAGATCTGGGCCGTCGGCAAGCTGGAGATCGGTCCAATCGGGGGAGGCCGGGGACCCGCCGAGAAACTCGGACAGCTGGCGGGTCAGCTGAAGGGCGGCACGTACCAGATGCGCATCGATCAGGACGTTCACGCCAAGGCCAGCGGCACTTTCGGCAGTGCGGAGATGGCAAAAGCGACCAGTGACATGCTGCGCGGTCTTGTCGCGATGGCGAAGCTGCAGGTGTCCTCCGAAGAGAAGTTGCTTCACCTGTTGGACGGCGTGAGTGTCGAGAACTCCGCCGAACGACTGACGCTGACGTTCAATGCCCGGGGAGACCAGTTGAAGGAACTCGAGCAGATGAAGAAGGCGATGCCCCACTTCGCTCGTTGAAAC
>JAHFTY010000033.1 GCA_023265365.1 Acidobacteriota bacterium | reverse complement strand
TGTCCGTCACTGCCTTGAACCGGATCAATGCATACCATCCGACGTTCAACACCACCCCGGACATCAAGGCGCTGATTGGGGCCGGCGCCTGACTGTGGGCGTCCGGAAGCCAGGTCTGCATCGGAGCCAGTCCCGCCTTTGTGCCGTACCCGATGAGGATGAACACGAACGCAAGCTTGACGATTCCGGGATCCAGGCCGCGTGCGATGCCGGTCAACGATGTCCAGTTCAGTCCGATCTCGCCGATCTGTGTGGACGCTGCGTAATACATGAGAACGGTCCCGAGAAATGCGAGTGCAATTCCGACCGACGAGATAATCAGGTATTTGTAGGCAGCCTCCAGCCCGGAGGAATCGTCGTGGAGGTTGACCAGAAACACCGTTGCCAGCGCCGTGGCTTCCACTGCGACCCACATGACGCCGAGATTGTCCGTCGTCACCGCCAGCAGCATCGTGAAAATGAACATCTGAAACAACGCATAGAACAATCTCGTTTTCGGGAAGCTGTCCGCGAACTCCAGCCGGATATAGCCCAGCGCGAAGATTCCGGAGACGGCGCCAACCAGGGTCACGATGGCGATCATGAATGCGGAAAGCGCGTCGGCGCGGAAGAGGCCCCACGAAACCACCTGTTCTCCTTGCCAGATCCTGCCCGCAACCCATGCGCCGGCGATCAGCGTCGCCACACTGGCGGACCCGTGGATCCATTCCATCGCCTCGCGGCTTCGAATGATGGCGATCAGGCCCGACGCCAGGATGGAAAACGATAGAAGCAGAATGAGTATCATCCTCTCAGGGACCTCATCTGCTTGACGTCGATGGATTCGAAGTTTTCTTTGATTCGATAGATGAAGACCTCCAGGATCAGAACCGCGACGAGCGCATCCAGCGACACGCCGATCTCGACGATGAGTGGAACGCCATAGGTCGCGAGCAGCGCAATCATGAAAATGCTGTTTTCCAGCATCAGGAAACCCAGGATTTGAGTCAGCGCCCGGCGCCGGTTGACCGTCGTGAAAAGGCCGATCAGGACACCCGCGAATGCGAGCGGAATACCGTCGGCCGTGGGCAGGCGGCTGGATGCCGTGACCGGCGCCATGACGTAAAACGCAACCACCACCAGGCCGCCGCATATGGCCAGCGTTGGCGACGTGCTCAGATATGGGGCGACCCTTCGCTGAAGACCGATCTTCGTGACGGCCCGCATCAGCACACTCGGAATCACAATCACTTTCATGATCGCAAACACCATGGCGACGCCGAACAGCTCCAGGCTTCCACCGAAATACGCGACAACGGCGGCAAGCGCCGACAGAACGGCGGACTGTGCGGCAAACATCCGCACCTGGGCTGCGAGACTGTTGCGGATGATGAGCAGAAACGACATCAGCAGGAACATGAAGGCCAGCTGGTTCGCGATTCTGGCAAAGGGCAGTTCTGCAAAGGCCACGATGACGTTCACCTCAAAAAGAAAAATGACACGACGGCCAACAGCGCAAGCATGAAGGACCCGCTCAACAGCTCAGGAACCCGGAACAGCCTCAGTTTCGCCAAGCCCGTTTCGAGCACGGCCAGGCTTACGGCAAGCACACCCATCTTGATGGGCAGGGTGACGATTCCGATGGCGATCGCCGAGGGCTGAAGCGTGACGGCAATGCCCCAGGGAAAGAAAACATTCCCCAGAAGGGTCAGAAACAAGAACAGCTTTATGGCCGACGCCCACTCGATCAACGCAAGATACCGCCCCGAGTACTCCAGAATCATGGCCTCATGGATCATCGTCAGTTCGAGATGCGTGGCGGGGTTGTCCACCGGCAGCCGGCCCGTTTCCGCAATCGCAACAATGAAAAGCGAAAAGAACGCCAGCAGATGGCCCGGGTTCAGCAGCAACAGCGGATCGGTCACCGAGCGGCGGATCATCTCGTTGAGCCCGGTGCTTCCCGCTCGAAGCGCAATCGCAAAGATCGCGATCATGATGGTGGGTTCCGCCAAAGCGGCAATCGCCATCTCCCGGCTCGACCCCATGCCGCCGAAAGAGCTGCCCGCATCGAGTCCGGCAAGCGCAAGAAAGAAGGTGCCCAGAAGGAATACGTACATCAGCAGAATGATGTTGTCGAGCATCTGGAGCGCACCCGCTGTGGTCAGCACCGGCACGATACAAGCGGCCAGCAGCATCGTCCCGATCACCACGTAGGGCGTGAGCCGGAAAACCCATGACGTGTTTTCGGAGATGACAACTTCCTTCACCAGAAGCTTTCGAAGGTTCGCATAGGGCTGCCAGACTCCGGCGCCGCGGCGTCCCTGCAAGCGCGCTTTCACCTTGCGAATCACGCCCACGAGAAGGGGCGCGCCAACGACCGCAACGAGCCATTGAACGATTGTCACCGCTATTCTCAACATCGTCTCGCTATCTCGCAAACAAGAGCAGCGTCAGAAGCGCCAGCAGAATGTATAAAAGGTAGCTGTGCACGTTTCCGGACTGGACGGTTCGCGCTTTCGCCGCGAGCCGGCGCACGACGGCTCCGATGGGCGCATAGACGGAATCTTCAATGATGGTCCTTGACTGGTGGCGGTACGTGATGGTCTTCACGAAAAAGCGCGACTCCGGGTGCGCTTCGATCTCCGTCTCTTCCACCGAACGATAAAGGAATGCGAACACCCTCCTGAACGGGTTCGCAAACGCCGCCGCCGTGTATTCGAACGCCGCGGTCTGCACCGCACGGCCACACCCCCACGTTTCGTAGTAGCGCCGGCCGAAGTTTGCCCGCATCGCGTGCAGTCCGATCCAGACGGCAAGCATGAGAAGCGACAGGATCATGGCCACCCAGAATGGATCGATCGCGGCAAACCCATTTGAGGCCGCAATGCCGCTCCAGTTGAACGCCAGGTCGGGGCGTTCTCCGATGAAATCGTTCACGGTGCTGCTCAACGGGCGCAACACCAGAGCCGGCGCGATTCCCAGCGTCAGGCAGGCCGCGGCCAGAAATCCCATCGATGTGAGCATCGTCCAGTGCGATTCATGTGCGCTCTCCACCGCTTCCCCGCGGGGAAGCGCCAGAAACGCGATTCCGAACGCTCGAACGAAACATGCTGCGGATAAGCCGGCCGTCAGGGCGAGCGCAGCGATACAAAGGGCAAACACCAGATTAAAGAACTGCGCCTGGACCCGGAAACTCAAAAGCAGGGACTGAAACGTCAACCATTCGCTGATGAAACCGTTGAATGGCGGCATCGCCGTTATCGCCAGGGAGCCTACCAGGAAGTACGCTCCGGTTTGCGGCATACGCCGCAAAAGCCCGCCCATCGCTTCCATGTTCCGCGTTCCGGTCGCATGCAATACCGATCCGGCGCCCAGGAACAGAAGCCCCTTGAACGCCGCATGGTTCAGGCAGTGATACAGAGCCGCCACCAAAGCCAACGCCGCAAGCGCACCGAGCCCGTAGCTGCGGAAGAGCAGGCCGGCGCCAACTCCCAGAAGAATAATTCCGATGTTTTCTACGCTCGAGTACGCCAACAGTCGCTTCAAGTCCGAATCGATCAAGGCATAAAGGACACCGAGAAGCGCCGATACCGCGCCAACGGCCAGTATGAGGACGCCCCACCATCCCGGTCCCTGGCCAAGCCATCCGAATCCGATCCGAATGAGACCGTAGATACCGAGTTTGATCATGACGCCCGACATCATCGCCGACACATGACTCGGAGCTGCCGGATGCGCGCGCGGCAACCAGATGTGAAATGGGATGGCGCCCGCCTTGGACAAGAAACCGGCGGCCATCGTCACAAACGCGAGGTTCCGTACTCGAGCGTCCGGCCCGGCGCCCGCGTGGACCCAGTCCGACATCGTGAAACTGCCGGCCGCCTGGGACATTGCGAGAAATCCCACCACGAGACACGCCAGGCCGCCATGAGTCATGACCAGGTAAAGCCAGCCGGCGCCGCAGGTCTCTGCTTGATCGCTGTCCGTCATCACCAGAAAGTACGAGGTGAGCGACATCGCCTCCCAGAAGACAAGGAACGTCAGGACGTTCCGCGACATCGCGACAAGCATCATGGCCGGAATGAAAATGTTCAACATGAATCCCAGCCCGGACTGCTTGCCTTTGTAGTGACGGGTGTAACCGATCGCGTAGAAAGTCGATGGAATCGCGCCCACCGCAATAATGAGAAGAAAAAAAGCGGACAAGCGATCCAGCCCCAATGCCAGACCGCCGCCGGCCGGCAGGATGCCCGGCAGGAGCAGATCCAACGGCTGCCCCTGAAGACCCGCCACACCGACGATCAGAATCAGAACGGTTCCGCCAAGCGCCAGGCCGTGGGTGACTTTCCGGCAAAGACTGTCATCGCGCGCAAATACCAGCGCGCCGCAGGCGCCGCCCGCGAAGAATATCAATGATGCGGTAAAACATCGGAGCATTGTGGCGGAGCTGAACATTCAGTGCGCCGGTTCCGGGCTGCGAGCCTGGAGCGCCCTCAGGATGGCGGCCAGAATCGAGCGGGGAGAAGGCGGACACCCGGACACCACAACGTCGACGGGAATCACCGCCGACACGGGACCGACGACGCCGTAGCCCCCGGCGAAAATCCCGCAGTCCTTCGCGCAGTCGCCCACCGCAATGACAATCTTGGGATCCGGCGTCGCGTCATACGTCCGCTTCAACGGGTCCGCCATGTTCCGCGTCACCGGCCCGGTGACCAGAAGACAATCGGCATGACGCGGCGAGGCAACGAATTGAAGCCCGAAACGCTCGAGATCGTAATAGGGACCGTTCAGCCCGCCGATCTCGAGTTCGCACCCATTGCACGAACCCGGATCCACCTCACGGATGTGAAGAGAACGCCCAAATCGTTTTCTCACTTCATCATGGATGGCGCTGCCCAGCAGTTCGACACCGGGATCCGGCGGAGGCGCGCCGGGCTCGGTCACCACCGGGCTCGTCAGGATCTTTCGAAAAAGAAGCTTCATGACTTTCGCCGGCGGCCTTCGGCTTTGATCTCTTCGAGAATGCTTCGAACGCCGATCAAGTGGTTGTTGAAGATGTCTCTTGCCGCATCGAGCAGCTTGAAGATGGCGGGATCGCTCACCGAATAATACACGTTGGCTCCGGCTTTCCGCGCCACGATGATGTTCTTGTGACGCAGAACGGCAAGCTGCTGGGATGCGTTGGCGGGCTCGACATCGAACTTCTGGCTGATCTCGGCAACGGTACGCTCGCCGTCACGAAGACTGTCCAGAATCGAAATGCGCAGGGGATGCGCAAGCGCCTTGAAGAATTCCGCCTTGAAGCTGCTCAACTGAGTCATTGAATCCGCCCGAGAATCGGTCATCTGCAAATATTCGCATCTGGCTTAACACGCATACCTGCAAGAAGTCAATTGCAATATCTTTCGGACTGCGAGGAGTAGCAGCAGACCCGCTGCTGAGAAGGGGACCAGAGACGGCTCGCCCCTTCGCCTGTTCCGGCGACATGTAAGCGGCGGTGCCCAGAATGACGCCCGGCATCGACATGCCACTCGTGATGGTGGGCGAGTTCGACATATCCGCTTTCGACGTCCCGGACTCCATCGCTTCGGCCAATCCAAAATCAAGCACCTTGACCCCGCCGTTCGGCGAGACTTTGATGTTGGCGGGTTTCAAGTCGCGATGGACGACGCCTTTTTCATGAGCGGCTTCGAGCGCTTCGCAGATCTGTTTCGCGATCGGCAGGGCTTCTTCCAGCGGAATCGGCCCACGGGCGATGCGGTCCGCCAGCGTGTCGCCTTCGACGAGTTCAAGAACGAGAAAGAGCGAACCCTGTCCTTACTGAATATCGTATATCGCGGCAATGTTGGGATGATTCAGCGACGCGAGCATCTCGGCCTCAGGCTGGAAGCGGCTCAAACGGTCGTGATCGCGGGCGAATTCCCCCGGAAGAATCAGGAGCCATGGCATGACCCTGACCTAAGCTTCCTGGGTCACTTCAGCGGTTTGGCCGCCATTCGTTTCAATGTTCGGGAAACGGGATCGACGCCGATACCACAGCTTTCGAGAGCCACAACGCCCAGAAGGGGTTCCGCGTCTTCGGGCCCGAAAATAACTTTAACCACCGTTTCCGATCCCATAAAGCGGACCTTTGCATATCCAAATGGCATCTCTTCCGTGTCGCCGTTGGCCAACTCATAAACGTCTTTGCCGACAGGCTTGATCCCAATCCGACGCAGAGCTGCGGCCGGCGCCAGGCAATCAATGGCCCCTGTATCCACCATAAACTGCTCTTCAAACGCCTTTCGGCCGGTCAGCCCCGTAAGCCGTACAGTGACGTAGGTGAGTCCCATGCCTAAACGTTATCAGGAAATGCTCCGGACGGCTAATCCCAACCCGTACGGCTCACCCGCCCGCTGCCTCTCCGATCATTACGTATGCCAGTTCAGGATGAGGTTGATCGGGGAGACTTCGGTTTCTCCGGCGGGCATGTTGATCAGGAAGCGCTGGCCGTCGGGAGAGACGGCGTAGTGTTGCTTTTGCGTGCCAGGCAGCGGCCCACCCGCGATCCGGACCGGAAACAGTTCGACCGGAGCCAGCCGCGGTTCAACCGACATCCTCCCAACCTTCAGAGTCCCAAGCAAGCGTTTCCTCATCGCCTGAGAACTCCTCGCTTGTAGGGGGTAACGCGCCGTAGGCATCTCTGTCGTCCGCTTCCGGCCGTCCGCTGATCAACTGAAGCAGGCGGAGACGCTCCCGTGGTGTCAGGCAGGAAACGAGAGGAAGAATATCGTCGGCGCTCAAAGTTTACGGCATTAAAAAGCTCGCTCATTCTGATTCTGGTTTGCGCTCGCGGGCTTCTACTCGCCGGTTTCCGAGCGTTGTTGGATCTCTTCTAATTGTTCGATATCGAGAAGGTCTTGAGGGCGACCGGCTCTCTGCTTCATTGCAATTAGATCCGGAATCGATGCGACAAAGAAGACCCTGCCATCAATAGTGATCTTGACCGCGCGCTCACGAATTTCGTCAAAGCGATCGCTCTCGGATACCAACAGATCGACATCCGTGCCGCCATCCGGCGAACGGAAGTTGAGCGCCAACATCCCTTTCTCCTCTCGCCAGGTTCGGACTTGGGTCACATCTCGAATTCGTTCGACGGACTCAGGGATTCTTGGGCTGGCGCCGAGAGACCATAACAGGTCGACCACCGCGGCCCATGACGCGGGCGCGAGGCTCGGCACGATATCCAAATCAAAGGTCACCCTTGAGCCGCCATGCAGGGCGGCCGCCACGCCTCCGACAATGACGAACTGGACGTTATAATCGTGAAGCTGATTGAGGATCTCGAAAAAGTTGCTGGCCACGAGTTTTTTCTTGGGAAAGCGCCTGGCGCAGGACCGTCAAATCCCGAGCACGTTCCGACAATTTCTGCAAGCGACTGAGAAACGACTCCGCGGTCAGTGGCGCTATCCTGGACTGGTCCGGAGCGGTTCCCTTCCAATCGACTTGCTCTTCTAACGGCGTTGTCATGCCCATATTGTCGCAACAATCGGCAGTGTTTGTCGAACCGGATCAAGAGCAAACAGGTCACCCAACGTGTCATTGAAATTCGCATCAATCCATCTGAATCAATCTGAAACCTGCCGGAAGCGTTCGCTTGCGATTCCGAACGTGTCGCCCGATTTGAGCGGGAAGCCCGCGTTCTGGCGTCGCTGAATCACTCCAACATTGCGGCGATTCACGGGATTGAACGTGACGGTGGGCGGACGTTCTGGAGCGCCCGTCGCGTTGTTTTCGGTGCGCGTCAGAAATACCGGTGGTGGGAGCTATCGTCCGCCTTATGCCGTTTTGCGGGACGGACGGTTTCTGGTAAACCAGGCGATCGCCCCCACGTCGAACAATCCCATCACCTTGATTCTCAATTGGAAAGGGAAGTGATTCGTGCCGATTCCCTCAGGAAGCCGTATCGGATCTTTTGAGGTCACTGGAATGCCAGCGACGGCGGCATCGGCGACGTGCATCAGGCCGAGGACATGAGCCCTGGACGCCAGTTGGCGCTGAAAATACTTCCCCAACCACAACTTCCGTGATGCGTATCTGGTTGGTTTGACATCAAAACACGGATGTAACATCATTGTGGCATGAGAACTACGCTGACATTGGATGATGACATCATGGCTGAAGCCGCAAAACGCGCCGAAATGTTGCGGATCTCGTTGGGCAAAGCCGTATCCGATCTGGCGCGGCGTGGCTTGCAGGTGGCGCCGCCGACTCGCGAGGTGAACGGATTGACCGTCTTCGATCCACCGAAAGGGTCGGCCAGGATTAGCGCTCGCAAGGTCAAAGAAGAATTGAGCGATTTTCCGTGAGCGTCTATCTGCTCGACGTCAATCTGCTGATGGCGCTGCTTTGGACGAATCATGAACAGCACAATGCAGCAGATGGATGGTTTCAATCGCATCAGCGTTCCGGTTGGGCAACCTGTCCACTGACGCAGGCCGCTTTTGTGCGCATCAGCAGTAACCCTCGAATATTTCCGGAAGCGCCCACGCCCACCAAAGCAGTCGAGATCTTGCAGGCCAACGTCAACCACCGCACCCACCATTTCTGGAAAGACGAAGTTTCCTTTGCTGAGGCCGTCGCGCCATTTTCAAATGGTCTTGCCGGGCACAAGCAAACCACCGACGCGTATCTTCTCGGTCTGGCGATACATAAACGTGGCGTCCTGGCAACGTTCGATGTCGGAATCGCGGACCTTTTGCCCAACGGCTCACCGCTCTTGAAATCCTTGACAATCCTGAAGGGTTAGAAGCGCCATGAATCCACAACATCATTGGCGATTGAGTCCAGGCGAGAGACTCGCCCCGTACGAGATCACGGCATCGATCGGCGCCGGCGTCAACAAGCAACACTTCGCGACGAGTCATTGAACGTCAACGCAACTCTTCGATCTTCGAGGCGTGTCGGAATTCGTTTGGCGGGCCACACGATTACTCTGATAATGCGCCCGTGCCGATTCCCTCAAGAAGCCGTGTCGGATCTTTTGAGGTCACTGGAATGCTTGGCGCCGGCGGCATGGGCGAAGTGTATCAGGCGACGGACTCGAAGCTGGGCCGCAGCGTCGCGATCAAGCTGCTACCCGACGCGTTTGCCCGCGACAACGAACGCGTCGCACGTTTCGAACGAGAGGCGCGGGTTCTCGCCTCGTTGAATCATCCGAACATTGCAGGCATTCACGGGCTGGAAGAGCACGACAGCCGGCGCTTCCTCATCATGGAACTCGTCGCGGGCGAGACCTTGGCGGAGCGCATTAAGAAAGGTCCGATCCCTGTCGACGAGGCGCTTGGAATCGCGAAACAGATTTGCGAAGCGCTGGAGGCCGCGCATGACAGAGGGGTCATTCACCGCGATCTAAAACCCGCCAATATCAAGATCACGCCGGATGGCAAGGTCAAGGTTCTCGACTTCGGGCTCGCAAAGGCGATGGCGCCGATGACATCGGATGCCAATCTTTCAAATTCTCCAACGATGTTGAGCATGGCCGCGACGAACGGCGGCGTCATTCTGGGGACGGCGGCGTATATGGCGCCGGAGCAGGCGAAAGGCAAAGAAGTCGATAAGCGCGCCGACATCTTTGCGTTCGGTTGCGTCCTTTACGAAATGTTGACCGCCACCCCCGCCTTTGAAGGCGAGGATGTGACCGAGATCCTAGGACGCGTGGTCACCGCACAGGCGAATCTCGATCGCCTCCCTCCACCGACACCGCAGGGCATTCGCCGCCTGCTTAGTCGCACGCTGAAGAAAGATCCGCGACAACGGCTCGCCGACATCCACGATGCAAAAATCGAGATTGAAGAAGCCCTGGCCGGTGTCGAGACACCGGCTAACGCGCCGTCGGCATCATCCTCTGCGTCGAAAGCTCGCCTCGCCTGGAGCTTGGCCGTTGCTGCGTTGATCGCGGCGGGCGCCTTGGGTTTTCCTGCTGCACGGTATTTCCGTCAAACCGCGCCTTCGGAAATGCGCCTGGAAATCACCACGCCGCCAACGACTCGGCCGACAGATTTTGCGTTGTCGCCGGATGGCAGGTCTATTGTCTTCTCGGTCACAAGCGACGGAGTGCCTCGGTTGTGGTTACGCGGACTGGACAAGACGGACGCGCAGCCGCTGCCGGGAACGGAAGGCGCCACTGTTCCGTTCTGGTCAGCGGACAGCCGGTCGATTGCCTTTTCGGCTCGGGGTTTTCTTTATCGGTTGGATCTCCGAGGCGGCGCTCCCGAAACGATAACGCGAACTATCGCTGGCGCCACTAACATCGGCGCATGGAACGCTTCAGGGACGATTCTGTTCTCGCCGGGAACGGCGTCCGCAATCGCGCGTATCCAAGCCTCCGGCGGCGCGTCTTCCCCGGTCACCCAACTGGCGGCCACTCAAGGGAATCACCGATTTCCCCAGTTCCTGCCCGACGGAAATCACTTCTTCTTTTTCGTCTACGGTAATCCCGAAGTGTCGGGCCTGTATCTCTCCGCACTGAGCGATGGCTCTGCGAAACGTCTGACTGGCGCGGATTCATTCGGAATAAATATCCCGCCCGGATGGGCCGCCTTCGTTGAGCAAGGCCGTCTGGTCGCTCGCCGATTCGATCTGAAACGTGGAGAACTGACCGGGGATCCTGTCACGCTTGCAAACGGTATCGCTGTTGGCGCGGGCGGAGTGGCAGGCCTTTCGGTGTCGACAGACGGCAAAATTGCTTATCGGTCCGGCACTACGGCGCCGAACCAACTGAGATGGTTCGATCATGGCGGCAAACCGGCGGGAAACCCGATATCCGCGGATGGCGTTATGACTGCGCCGGAGTTGTCGCCGGATGAGCGGACGATTGCCGTGGACCGTACGGTTCAAAACAACCGTGACGTTTGGCTGATCGATGCCGGCCGGAACGCATTTACGCGTCTGACCTTCGACCCAGCTCAAGATAATTTTCCTGTCTGGTCGCCGGACGGGAAACGGATCGCGTTCGTTTCGAATCGCAAGGTCAGCTACGATCTGTACACGAAGCCCTCAAACGGCGCAGGCGGCGAAGAGTTGCTGCTGTCAACGCCGTATGGAAAAGTCCCGCTGGATTGGTCTTCGGATGGAAGATATCTGCTGTACAGCGAAGCGGACCCAACGACCGGCCGGGACCTGTGGGCGCTCGATTTAACAGCCACGGATCGGAAACCGTTTCCGGTAGTCCATACACCTTTTGAAGAACCCATCGGCGCCTTTTCTCCGGACGGCCGGTGGATCGCTTATCAGACCACCGAATCGGGCCGCTTCGAAATCGTCGTTCAGGCGTTTCCCTCTGCCGCAGGGAAATGGCAGGTCTCAACTGCGGGCGGCACACAGCCGCGGTGGCGCGCCGACGGAAAGGAACTGTACTTCATCGCGCCGGATCGAAAGATGATGGCTGCTGCGGTTTCAGTTTCCGGCGCGACTTTCCAAGCGGGAACGCTGTCCGCCCTATTTGCCACACAGACCATCGCGGACGGCAACTCGAACCTGCGTCAGCAGTATGCCCTTTCGCGAGACGGCCGCTTTCTGATCGACGAAACCGTTGAGACAGCGATGTCCACGCCGATCACGATCCTCTTAAACTGGAAACCACCTCAATAGTCGTGCCAGTTCGTTTGTGCTCGCCAAACTGAAGATCAAAACAAGGCTGTGGTTCGCTATACCAGCGTGGAAAGGAGCCGCAGAGCGGGCGCAACGCGAATCCCTTCCGGCGTCATGTAGTCTTTTTTGCCGGCGGCGGAAACCTGCCACGCATCCGCTTTGGGAAAACGAGTCTTCATGTAGCGAATGCTGCGATCGGGATCAGCGTCGGACCACTTGGCTTCCACGAAGAGAATGGGATTATTGCCGTCCGTCACGACAAAATCGACCTCACGACCGTCGATATCCCGGAAGTATCTCAGTTCCAGATCGCGGCCTTCGCTGTCCTGTCGAAAGTGCACCCACTTCAGCAAATGCGACGCCACGAGATTTTCAAACCGCTGAGGCATCTCAGGGACGACCGACCAGTCCAGATGATAGTGCTTCTGCTCTTTCTTCACCGCGCGAATCCGCGGCCCTCCAAATGGGGAGATGCGAAAGATTGCGTAAAGGCGTTCGAGAACCTGCAGCCATGAGGCGACGGTCTTATGACTGACCTGCAAGTCTTCGCGGACGGCATTGATCGAAAGTGGCGAGCCGACCAGTTCCGGCAGCCGCATCATTAACAGTTCGAGGTGACCCAGATCCTGAATACTTTCGAGACTGGTTACGTCTTCGCGAATCAGCCTCGTGCGATACTCGCGCGACCAGCGGCGGGCCTCCGTCTCGGAAGCGGACAAAAACGGTTCGGGGAACCCGCCGAACGCGAGCAGATGATTGAAATCGGTTCGCGTCGCGACTCGCAATTCCGCGACTGAAAAAGGATGGAGACGCAAAAGGTGATAGCGTCCCTGCAGGGAATCGCCGCCGAACCGATAAAGATCCAGCCGTGCGCTGCCGGTGATGAGAATGTGTTGCCGGCTGTCCCGCGTGTCATAGAGGCCCTTCAGGTAATTGCGCCACTTGCGGTATTTATGGATCTCGTCAAAAACCCAAAGGCTGGATACAGGCAACTGCCGCTTCAAGATGCGTTCGCGATGCTCGGGAGCATCCCAGTTCAGGTAGCCCGCTTTGCCACCCGCCAATCCGCGGGCGAGGGTCGTCTTGCCGACCTGCCGTGGCCCGGCGACGAAAACCATCTTGCGTTCAAGGTCCGCCTGAACCTGCTTTTTCAAGTACCGCTGCCGGTCGGACATGAATGGAATGATAGGCCGGGCGTTTTAGACAGGGGTAGAAAAAACTCGCGTATGTTTTCGACTCATTAGCACGGTCTATGACCGCCGGTTCTAGTCTTGACGAATGGAAAGCCGGCGGTCATCGACCGCCGCTACATCAAAATCAACGCGTGAGCGTCGATGCCTCATTTCGGTTTCCAGTTCAGGATGAGGTTGATCGGCGAGGCTTCGGTTTCTCCGGCGGGCATAGTGATCAGGAAGCGTTGGCCATCGGGAGAGACGGCGTATTGCTGCCTTGGCGGGCCAGGCAGCGGCCCACCCGCGACCCGGACCGGAAACAGTTCGACCGGAGCGCCCGATTCGAGCGATTGCCCATCCGCCGACGCCTTGACAGGCGCCGCCATCATCTTGCTGTCGAGCGAAACGTAAAAGACTTCCTTGCCGTTGCGGTTCCAGCGCGGTTGGGCGCCGCCTCCGGCTGAAATCTGAAACTTGCCGCCGGGACCGGGAAACGGCTGGGCGTAGATTTCGGATCGTCCCGATTCATCGGACTGATAAGTCACCCACCGGCCGTCCGGTGAGAATTGGCCGTCGCGCTCGTTGAACGGGGTCTTCAAGAAGACAAAGGGCTTTTTGTCTCCGAACGTGGGCAGCGCCCATAGGTCCTGTCCGGTCTTGGGATCCAGGCTGCGGAATAAAAGGAACCGGCCGTCCGGCGACCAATCGGCAGGGCTCTTATTCTGATCCGATTCGAGCAGCAATTCATCGGATCCCGCGCCATTCGCCGCCTTTTGATAAAGGTTGAAGCTGCCTTTTCGACTGGAGTTGAACGCGATCCGAGCCCCGTCGGGTGTCCACGACGGTCTTTGGTCGCTTGAGGGATCGAAAGTCAACCGGGTTGGCACTCCACGAGCCATGTCGAGCAGCCAGATATCGGTGTTGCCGTCGACGGTGCGTAGCACCACCACGCGCTTGCCATCCGGCGCCAATTCAACATCGGTCGGGCTCGCATGGTCGGGATCGCCAACCGTGCTCAGAACCTTTCCCGTTCGATCGACCCAGGTGAGTTGCCGGCTCCCGCCGGCGGCGCCGGTCCGATACGCGACGGTGTTCGATGCGGCAGAAAACGCGGCGGCCAAGACCCCGCCGTCAGACGCGACCTGATCGGCCACGCTGAAAGGGTTGCCCGCCAGTTCGAGTTTTGCAAAGTCGAAACGTTGAGTGAACAGCGTGCCTTGCCGTAAGTTCAGCATCCAGCCGGATGGCGTGATCCTTGCGGCCGCTTCCGCATTCCCCAATCGTTTGGACGGCGAGCCGTCCAGCGATCCGAGTATGGCGCTGGATGGATTTCCCTGAACAACATAGATGAAATGATGACCGTCCGGCAGAAATTCCGGGAACTTGTGCGCGGTCTGGCCCGGTTCGAGATGGGTAACCGCAAGGGCCTCGCCGCCTGCGGCGCCGATTCTGAACAGATCGCTGGCTCCGGTAGGCGCGAACAAGATGACGCCGTCCCGATTCCACGCTCCGCCCCGTCCGGAGTTGGCGTTCGCGAGAACTTGCGGCGCTCCCCCATCGATGTCCACGCGCTTAAGCTTTCCATCCGCAAAGAAACCGAGCGAGCGGCTATCCGGCGACCAGAACGGATACGACGCGCCTTCGGTTCCTCGCAACGGTTGCGCGGCGGCAGAGTTCAGCGGGCGTACCCACAGTTGAGACTTGCCGGTATCGCCGGCCACGAACGCGATCCGCTGTCCATCGGGAGAAACCGCCAGCGATATCGGATCGTCGGTCGGAGGGGTCACGATCTGAAGGCGGACTTCCGCCGGTTCGGCACGGTTGAAGTCGCGGTACGAAAGGAAGGCGATCGCGGAAACGGCGACCAACATCCCGAACGCCCAGACAAGACGCTCGCGCTTGGATGCCGCAGGCTTCGCTTCCGCCTCTTCCTTGACGGGCGACGGATTCGCGATCACTTCGTCAATTTCAAGTCGCACGTCGCCGATCGCCTGCCACCGCCGCTTCAGGCTTTTTTCGAGCGATCGCCGCAGCAGACTGCGAAGCTGCGGATGCAGGTTCGCCGGCAGATGCTGGAGATCGGGCTCGCTCTTCAGCACCGACGCCAGAATGTCGGATATCGTGTCGCCGGGGAATGCCTGCTTGCCGGTCAGCATCTCATAGAGGACGCAGCCGAATGAAAAGACATCGCTGCGCGGATCGGCGCCAAGGCCGCGAGCCTGCTCTGGCGACATGTACGCGGCCGTGCCGAGAATAACGCCCGCGTTCGTCGCCGCCATACTGGCCATCGTCGGCGAGTTTGAAAGCGCGGCGTTGGACGGTGCATTATCCATCGCTTGATGGCTGCGCCCTGCCGGGCTTGCATTCGCTCCGCTCATGGCTTTGGCCAATCCAAAATCAAGCACCTTGACCCCGCCGTTCGACGAGACTTT
This sequence comes from Acidobacteriota bacterium, assembly GCA_023265365.1. Lineage (GTDB taxonomy): Bacteria > Acidobacteriota > Terriglobia > 20CM-2-55-15 > 20CM-2-55-15 > JAHFTY01. The sequence continues at coordinate 10,800 of JAHFTY010000033.1, read as the reverse complement.
GATGTTGGCGGGTTTCAAGTCCCGGTGGACGACGCCTTTTTCATGAGCGGCTTCGAGCGCTTCGCAGATCTGTTTCGCGATCGGCAGGGCTTCTTCCAGCGGAATCGGCCCACGGGCGATGCGGTTTGCCAGGGTATCGCCTTCGACGAGTTCAAGGACGAGAAAGAGCGATCCCCGCGCTTCCTGAATATCGTAAATCGCGGCAATGTTGGGATGATTCAGCGACGCGAGCATCTCGGCTTCACGCTGGAAGCGGCTCAAACGGTCGTGATCGCGGGCGAATTCCTCCGGAAGAATCTTGATCGCGACCTCGCGTTTCAGCTTGGAGTCCTTCGCACGATAAACCTCTCCCATACCGCCGCGGCCCAGGAGGGCCGTCACGGAATGGGAACCGAGTTCTGTGCCGATCGTCACCGCCATTACCGAATCCTCACGGTTGCCGCGCATGAAGTAGCGCTGAATTATGCCGACAAAGGGAGAGTGGAACAAGGAGGATCGATGACCTTTGCAATGATTGGACCCGCGTGAGAACAGAATCAGGGCCGCCCAAACGTCCATAACCGAGGATCTCCGGGTCCTCGAGACTCTCACAAAACAGTGCCCACGCTCCGTTGGGTCATTCCGGTCAACGTAACGTGTCGAGGCGGGAAAGACCCGGCCGTTCAGGAAGGAGACGTTCTGCCGAGCGCCACGTTCAGGTAAGCGACGATGTCGCCCGTCTTTCCCATGGCCGCGTGCTTCAGCACTTTGTCGAAGGGAAACATGGTCAGCGTCGCTTCACCCTGCGGGATATCCATGCCCAGGCCTCCGCCTTCGCGCGGAACCCAGCGGGCGCCCGGCTTGTGCGTGCGCACCAGTTCACCGATATACGCGCCGAGCGGCATCACGAAATGGCCGGTGTGGCCGGGCGCTTCGAAGGCGGTCTTCATGCGGCTTCGCTGTTTGGGCTCGAGCACATAATCGAGATTCTCCGCAGACTCTTCGAGATTCCGCAGATCCAGGGAAACGCCGAGTTTCTCGCTGCAGACGTGCACGCACTCCTCAACCAGCCCGGGTATTTCACTTTCCCGGACGGCGTGAAGCGCGGCGGCCGCGTCGGCGGTGCGTTTCCTGATGCGGAAGAATCCCCAGGCGAGAAAGGCGATGGCGGCGGCAATGCCGAGTGCGAAGTAGAGTAGCCACTTCATGAGTTCAGTTCGTACTGTACCTCCCCTGACCACGGTCCGGCATAGAAACTTTGCTGTGACGACGATGCAAACTCTGCGGGAACTGGCCGGCCTGGTCACCCGTTACAAATACACGATCGGAAGCGAAGCCGAATTCCAGGAAGGCCTCGACCGCGTTCTCACACTCAACGGCATCGAACACGCCCGTGAGCACGATCTCGGTGGGATATTCGGGCGCATCGATTTCTACATTCCGGGACCCGCGATCGGAATCGAGCTGAAACTGAAGGCCAGCCCGAGTGAAGTAATGCGGCAACTTCACCGGTACGCACAATGTCCCGGGATCGGCGCCTTGCTTCTGGTCACGGTGCGATCGCGAACGGCATTCACGCCAGGCGAGATCAATCGGAAGCCGGTGATGACCGCTTCGGTGTGGCAGGGACAAATCTGAATGAAAATCTACGGACGCATCTGGCTGAGAGGCAGGCAATGGAACATCGAGACGGAACCTCACATTCAGATTCGCCTCAAGCGGGTGTTCGGATCGGTCCACCGGCTGACTCACGGAACACTCACGATTTCGCACACGCCGGAGCACTGCCGGGATCTGCAATGGTTCTGCGACCGGTATCCGCACGAACTGGACACGGAGTCTGAGGCCGCGCTTCGAAGCGGCGCAAGGCAGCATCGGGACATGATCCTGCGGCTCGAACGGATCATCGATCCGAACTATGCCGGAATGCCGTTTTCGATGGCGCTTCCGCCCCGCTCCTACCAGGGCAGGGAGGCGGAGATCTATCTCAACCAGGGGTTCCTTCTGATCGCGGACGACGTGGGTCTGGGAAAAACCTGCGCCGCCATTTGCGGTTTCACAGATCCGCGAACGCTTCCCGCCGTCGTGGTGACGCTGACGCACCTGCCGTGGCAGTGGGAAGACGAGGTCCGCAAATTCGCTCCGAACCTGCGCACTCATGTCATCCGCAGGGGCACGCCTTACGAGCTTCCCCGATTCTTCGATCGCGGACCGGACGTCGTGCTCATCAACTACCACAAGCTCGCAAGCTGGGTGGACGTCCTTCGCCGGTATGCAAAAAGCGTCGTCTTCGACGAAATCCAGGAATTGCGCCACGCCGACTCGGTCAAGTACTCCGCCGCCGAGTCGCTGGCGGGGGCCTGCCGGTTCCGTCTCGGTCTGTCCGCCACGCCGATCTACAACTATGGCGGGGAGATTTTCAACGTGCTGAATATTCTGAAACCGGACTGTCTCGGGACGCGAGCCGAATTCTCAAACGAGTGGTGCGCCGGGATCGGCGGACATTTGAAGATCCGCGCCCCAAAGGCGTTCGGCGCCTATGCGCGCGAGCAGTTTCTGATCGTGCGCCACACGCGGGAAGAAGTCGGCCGTGAGCTTCCTCCGGTCATTCGCATCCCGCACCGTATCGGATCCGATCGTGAGGCGCTGGACGACGTCGAAAACAGCGCGGCGGAGCTGGCGCGGATCATCCTGCAGCAGGGCGAATCCATGAAGGGCCAGAAGATGCAGGCCTCCGAGCAATTCAATAACATCCTCCGCCAGGCGACAGGGATTGCGAAGGCTCCCTACGTCGCGGATTTCGTACGATTGCTGGTGGAGTCCGGCGAGAAAGTCGTGTTGTGCGGATGGCACCGTGAAGTCTATTCCATCTGGCTGGCCAAGCTCCGCGATCTCAAACCGATCATGTACACCGGCAGCGAAACGGCCGCGGAAAAGATCCAGGCCAAGGAACAATTCGTGAAAGGCGCATCCCGGATCCTGGTTCTTTCGCTGCGTTCCGGAGCCGGCCTGGAAGGGTTGCAGGAGGCCGCCAGTTCCATCGTGTTCGGAGAACTGGACTGGAGTCCGGGCGTGCACGAACAGTGTATCGGCCGCGTCCATCGCGACGGACAGTCCAGGTCCGTGGCAGCCTATTTTCTGGTGGCTGAGGACGGCGCGGACCCTGTGATCGCCGAAACGCTGGGACTGAAGCGCGAACAGATAGAAGGGATTCGAAATCCGCATCAGGATCTCATTGAGCGCCTGGACTCGAGCGGCGACCGGATGAAGAAGCTCGCGGAGCACTATCTCCAGTCGCGTGCAAATCGAGAATCTTCGCTTGAACCTTCGCTCCCCTGATCGTGAGGATGGCCAACGTCTCGGGAAACATCCGTTGCCGATCACCCATTTTCAGGGAAGCCGGCAGGTTTGAAAGACGGGTGTTTTGACCCCCTTCTGATAGTATCTGAGCACACAAAAACCTCTGGAGGAGCAGCAATGAAGAAACATTGGCGTTTGGTTCAGGTGTCGATCGCGATCCTGTGTCTGGCCGCGACGCTCATCGCCGCGGAGTCCGCCTGGAAGTGGAGCGGTTCCTACGGAAACAAGACGGTCGAGATGCTCATCATCGGCGACATTCAGGTGCATTCCCGGCGACCCGATCCCGCCACCGCATTCGTTCATATGCGTGAGACGCTGAACAAGGCCGATCTGGTCTACGCTAATTTGGAGGGGCTGCTGGTGAAATCGGTGGGAACAAAGATCGACATTCCCGACAAGCCCGAGTGGACGCATCCCGGACCGGACGGCGTGAAGGCCCTGAAGCCGGCCAACGTCAAGGTGGTTGGCGTTGCGAACAACGTTGCATCGGGCCGTGAGAACATTCTGAAGAGCCTGAGCGTGCTGGATGCCAACGGCATCGTCCATACGGGCGCCGGAAAGAACCTCGAAGAAGCGCACAAACCCGCAATCGTCGAACGCAAGGGCGTGAAGATCGGCTTCCTCCAGTACACGGCACGGTGGTATCAGGACAAGGACATGATCGCGACGGCGGCCGAGCCGGGCGTTGCGAAGATCGCGTCGAGAGACGGCATCACGATCGATCCGGGAGATCTGGAACAGCTTCGAAACGACATCAGGAAGCTGCGATCCCAGGTCGACATCGTCGTCGTTTCCCATCACAACCGGGACGGCTCCACGCCCGTGCAGTTCGGCGGCGTCAAAGGAACGAGCGCTGGAAACGATCGCACAAAGTCCGAGGAATATCAGAAGCAGTTCGCGCACCTCGCACTCGACACGGGCGCCGACCTGGTCTTCGGTCACGGCACCCATACCGTCCAGGGCGTGGAAATGTACAAGGGCAAGCCGATCCTGTACGCCATCGGGCACTCGAATTTTGATCAGCCCGGTTACGAAAAGTCCAGGGACGGCCTGGTGGTCCGGGTCGTCATCCAGGGGAAAAACATCTTGCGGGTTTCGTTCGTTCCGGTCACGCGCGACGACAACAATGACGTGTTGATGCTGGATCCGTCCTCAACCGAAGGCGCGAAGGTCGTTCAGATGGTGAAGGACCGATCCACCACTCCTCCCGCACTGAAGGTCGAAGGCCAGGAAGTGGTATTTATGGACAAGGCCGCCACCACGTCGAGCAGCAAATCAAACAAACAATAGTTTGTGAAGAATCCGGGTCAGGCTTGTCCGAATTCCGGTGTCAGGCACCTGTTTCACCAGCAATTCGGTGCCTGACACCGGAATTCCACCGTAGTCATTGCGGCATCCACTTCGCGACGCGGCCCGCCGCCCCGGACGCAAAGGCAAAAGGGCGATCCTGCAGGACGCTGACCGTGTCATAGCCAGTCGAGTCGATGGCGCTCCATGTTTTTCCGCCATCGGACGAATAGTCGGAGCCGGAGGGCCCGACCGCAATCAGATCCCACCGCGATCCACTCTTGATGAAGGCCACGCCCGAACGATAACCGGGAAGCGGCGTTCCAGGCTTCCACGTTTGACCGCCGTCATCCGTTGTCGCGAAGTTCGCGCCCGGCTCCTTCTCCTTCTGATAGTCTCCGCCGGCCGCAACGCCATTCATCGCATCACGGAACGAGATCGAGAAGATGCCGGTTGCCGCGGCGCCGCTCACGATGGGTGCCGGTGAGACGGACCATGTCAGGCCGCCGTCGGATGTGCGAAATACCCGGGCGGCTTGACCACCGGTTCCAATCCAGGCGTGACGGGTCCCTTGCGTGACGATGCTTGTGCCGCTCGCTGCGAATGCAGCTTCGCCTGCGATGGCCGGAGGAATATTCGCGGCAGGAACCTCGGCCCAATGCGCTCCTCCGTCAGTGGTCCGGATGATGACGAATTTCCCATCCACGGGATCGCTGAAAGCCAGGCCATTGCCGGCGTCCCAGAAGGCGATGCCGTCGAAGAATGCTTTCGGATTCGAGTTCTGAAATTGAAGCGTCCAGTTGCGGCCGCCGTCCGTCGTTTTGTAGATGCGCGAGGCGTCGCCGGCGCCGATGCTGAGAACAATTGCGGTGTTCGCGTCAATCGCCTGGACGTCCCGGAAGTCCAGCTTCTCCCCGCCCGGTACGGGCAGTGTTTGCCAATGTGCTCCTCCGTCGGTCGTTCTCAAAACCGTGCCGTTCGCTCCGCTCGCCCAGGCCGTCATCGGGTTCGCGATGCTGATCCCGCGCAATCTTGCGGTTGTTTCGCTGGTCTGCAACGTCCACGATCCCGATACAACCCAAATGACGCTCAGGAGAGTCGCGGCACGGATCACGGCTTTGCCTTCTCGACGGCAAGCGCCATTTCATCCATCATCTGACGCGGAGTGATTCCGGTGTAACAGTGACCCTGCCCGGGCCCGTATACGATTCGGCTCTGGGCCGGAGGATCCGCCTTCTCGAGAAAATTCCCCAGCATGTGAACGGCGTTATTGAGGAAGTAGTTGTCCGCTTCGCCGACCCAGATGTTCAACTTGCCTCGCATCTTAGGTGCGAGCGCTTTCCAGTTTTCGTCGAGGACCATCCGCAGGTCGTACTTCTTCCAGTGTTCGGCCGCGCTCCTGTTGATCTCGCCGGTTTTTGGATCCCATAGCGCAACCGGACGCCCATCCGGCCCCTTCGCTCCATACGTCGCGTTCCACGCGCCCCATTGGCCGCCGGACATGGTCCAACTGTCGGCGAGACCCATGACGTTTTCCATCTGGCATTCGTGACGCATGGTGAATCGCGTTTCGCCGCTGACTTCGCGGTCGCTTGGTCGTTCAAAACCGTACTTATTCACGTAGGCATTCGTGTCGGCGTAGATATCGACCAATTGGAATGCCCTGAAGTCGACGCCGTCCGGACAGGAGGACCATGTGGCGTTGAAGAAATCCGGATAAAAGACCTTTAGCGCCAGCGACACCCAGCCGCCCGTGGAACCGCCGTCCAGCACTCGAGCGTATCCCTGGCCGATGCCTCGAAACTTCTGTTCGACGAAAGGAATCAGTTCACGCGTGATTGCGTCGCCGAAGGGACCATGGTTATCCGAGTTCACTTGATATGGATCGCCTAACGGACCGTCGCCATCGAGTTGAAGGAGAATCATGCGCGGGGCGGTATCGTCCAGCCACGCCCTACGAAACTCGGACCCTTCCCGCATCATGTTCTGAACAGCGGTGAATCGCGATCCATAACCGCCGATGTGGACGCGCAGGGGATAGCGTCGGGCGGTTTCGGTATCGAAGTTTTTCGGAACAATCACGCCGGCGCGAAGAAAAATGGGGCGCCCGTGGAACTTCGTCAAAAGGTCCGATTGGATTTTGACGTATTTCACGTAAGCATCGTCCGGCGGCAGTTGCTCCGGAGGCAAGACGTTGTTCAGAGTCAGCTTGATGAGTCCGCCCTGCTTCGGATCGAGATGGACGCGCTGAACCGGGCTGTAGGAGTTCCCTGGGGAATTGACCGATTTCAGGTCGATGTTCGAATCGAACAGTGCCTGGACGAAATAGTCTCCGGACTTCAGCGCCGACAGATTCTCAATCGGGAAAATCGCGGCGGTTCCATCGAGTGCGGCAGTGCCCCCCGGGCGGAGCCCATTCACATCGCGCGCGAGTACCGGGGCCGCGTCCATCCCGGTTCGGCCGATCGTGGTGCGGGGCTCGGGTGTTTCGCGTGAACCCAGGATGACGAACAACCGGCCGTTCTGCGAACCGGCGAACAGGCCCGGTGCGACGGACACCTCAAAACGCAGCCCGGATCCGGAAGATTGTGCGTCGAGAAGAAGTGCGGCAAGACACACAAAAACGACGACGACTGCGAGTCGAGCCTTCATCGATGCTGTCCTTTCATTTCGTCTTGATCGTGGGAGCGCCTGCAGGAGGGGAATCGCCGAAACCGTAGGTGGCGGAACGATCGTCATGATGGGCAACGACCGGTCCATCCGCAATCCGGAAAGTCAGCGAGAACTGGGCCGGCTGTCCGGGAAACGTGACGCTGGCCGTAAAACTCGCGGCGCCTTTGGACGGAATTTCCGGTGGATCCAGAGGGACTTCGATCTTCTGTTTGGCGTATCCCACGTCGATCGCGTCGAGGACGGCCACGATGCCCGACACTGGAAACTCCGTTCGATTCTCGACTGTTCCGGTCACCGTGAGGGTCTTGTCCATCGTCGAGTTTTCGAGGGTTTTCAATGCGAGCGGCTCCTTACCGTCGCTCGCCTGCGGAACAAGAACCTGGAGATACTCATCGCTCATCGGGAGAAGGTGGCCGGCGACATCGGTCGTCATGGTTGCGAAGATGCCGATGATCCCCAGGGCGGCGACGGCGATGGCGATAGGCACAACGAGCTTGCTCTTGCTGTCCGTGAACGTCGTATCGAGGTGAAAATCGTTTTTTTCAGGAGTGGACACGGAGGGAATAATAACCCGGGCCGGGGAAAAAGGCACAAAAGTCACAGGCTGGAGGAAATTGCATCGACTTTTCCCCGCCTTGGCCAAGGCGGCCAAGGCGGGGTGCCGCGAAGCGGCGGGGCGGTTCGTTCAACAAAATCAGTTTATGAAAGCACCACCCCGGCGCTTCGCGCCACCCCTCCTCGTCGAGGAGGGGAAATCGCTTTTCCCTGATTTCGCCTTATTGGGACAGTCTTTCGTCGAGGAGGGGAAAACGCATTTCCCCGATTTCGCCTTATTCGGAAAGCAGTGCCGCCAGTTTTCTGAACCGCAGGACCGCCGGTCTTATTCTTCCTTCTTTTCTTCTTTTTTCTTCGGCGCTTTCTTCTCTTCAGCAGCGGCGCGTTCGGCTTTCTTCACTTCGAGTTCGCTGCCGAGAAGTTCGATGATGGCCATATCGGCGCCATCGCCTTTGCGATTGCCCAGCTTGATGATGCGGCTATAGCCGCCGTTGCGCCCCGCAAACTTCGGAGCGACGGTGTCGAACAGTTTCTTCGCAACGGCTTCTCGCAGCAGGTAGGACTGGACCTGCCGGCGCGCATGAAGGTTGTCGCGTTTTCCGAGCGTGATCATCTTCTCGGCCAGCGGCCGGATTTCCTTCGCTTTGGGAAGCGTGGTCATCAGGCGGCCGTGATCGAGGAAGTCGGTCACAAGGTTACGGAGCATGGCCCGCCGATGCGAGGTATTGCGGCTCAGTTTCCGGTGAGCGTTTCGATGTCTCATCACTGACTCCTCGGCGGTCCGGGACCGCCGCTGCAAATTAGAGCGACTGCTCTGCGTTCGAGGGCATCACGGGCCGGCCGTGATCGTCGAGCCTCATACCCAACTGCAGACCCATGCTCTGCAGGATTTCTTTAATTTCGTTGAGCGACTTCCGGCCGAAATTCTTGGTTTTCAGCATCTCGGCTTCGCTCTTGGTGACCAGTTCGCCGATCGTGCGGATGTTCGCGTTCTTCAGACAATTGTACGAACGCACCGAAAGTTCGAGTTCGTCGACGGACTTGTTCAGGTGCTCGAGTACGGCATCCGTTCGAACCTCGGGAGCTTCTTCCACCGGCTCGGGCTTCTCTTCGAACTGAATGAAGATCTGCATGTGATCTTTGATCAGCTTTGCCGCCAGGCCCAGCGAGTCCTGCGGCGTGATCGATCCGTTGGTCCAGATTTCGATCGTGAGCTTGTCGTAGTCGGTCACCTGGCCGAGGCGTGCCGCCTCAACGTAGTAATTCACTTTGCGCACCGGCGAATGAACGGAGTCGACCGGGATATAACCGATGCCCAGATCTTCATCGAAGTTGCGGTCGGCAGCCACGTATCCGCGGCCGTTCTGAACGCGCATTTCGATCCGGAGAGAACCGCCCTCGCTGACTGTTCCGATATAGACGTCTTTGTCGAGGATCTCGATATCCGCATCGTGATCGATGTTCGCGGACGTATAAGCGCCGGGCTGCGTGCCCTTGAGGTAAATCGTTTTCGGCTCTTCGCCGTGCAGCTTCAAGGGAATCTGTTTCAGATTCAGGATGATGTCTGTCGCATCTTCGACAACGCCGGGGATCGACGAGAATTCATGCAGAACGCCTTCGATCTTGATCGCCGTGATGGCGGCGCCTTCGATCGATGAAAGCAGGACGCGCCGCAGTGCGTTTCCGATGGTCGTTCCGAATCCACGCTCGAACGGCTGCGCCGAGAACTGCGCGTAACGGTCGGTGGCCGGCGGTTCGCCGGCAATATTGAGCCTCTTGGGCTTCTGAAAACCTTTCCAAAGCATTTCGTAACTCCCGTCCGTGGCAGGCGCCCGATCCATCCCTGGGAGCGCCGGCCGGATTCATTACTTCGAGTAAAGTTCGACGATCATTCGTTCCTGGATCGGCAGGTTGATGTCTTCGCGTTTGGGCAAGCCCAGCACACGTCCAATCACGTTTTCGCTGTTGAGTTCGAGCCAGTGCGGTGTGCCGCGGCCGCTCACGAGTTCGAGAGCGCTGACGATCTGGACGTTCTTCTTCATCTTTTCCTTCACGCTGATTTCATGGCCGGCGTGAACCTGGAACGAAGGGATATTCACCTTTTTGCCGTTGACGGTGACGTGACCGTGACGAACGAACTGCCGGGCCTGGGCGTGCGAGCTCGCAAACCCAAGACGTACGAGAACGTTGTCCAGGCGGCATTCCAGTTGGGTCAGGAGGTTTTCGCCCGTCACGCCCTTCTGGCGGACGGCGCGTTCGAAGTATCCCCGGAACTGGTTCTCCAGGACTCCGTAGATACGCTTCACCTTCTGCTTCTCGCGGAGTTGCAGCCCGTAGCCGACGATCTTCGCCTTGCGATCCCGGCCGTGCTGGCCCGGCGGAAAGTTTCTCTTTTCGATGGCGCAGGACGGCTTGAAGCAGCGTTCGCCCTTGAGGAACAGCTTCATAGCTTCTCTGCGGCAGAGACGACAAACAGGTCCTGAGTATCTAGCCAATGTGAATTCTCCTAAGACTCTCGGGTTTCCATGGGCGGGTCAAACCCGCACCATGAATGGTCCACTAAACTCTTCGCCGCTTCGGCGGCCGGCAACCGTTATGGGGAATCGGCGTGACGTCGCGGATCGCGCGGATCTCGAGACCGGCGACCTGCAACGCGCGGATCGCCGAATCGCGGCCGGATCCCGGCCCCTTCACGTTCACTTCCAGGGACCGCATTCCCACCTCTCGCGCGCGGTTGGCGGCGGTCATCGCGGCCTGCTGCGCGGCGAACGGCGTCCCTTTACGGGATCCCTTGAAGCCGAGCGAGCCGGCGCTCGACCAGCACACCACGTTGCCTTCCTGGTCGGCGATCGTCACGACGGTGTTGTTGAACGACGCCTGTATGAACGCCACACCGCTCGGAACGAGCTTCTTTTCCTTTTTCTTCGCACCCTTTTTCTTGGGTTG
>JAHFTY010000032.1 GCA_023265365.1 Acidobacteriota bacterium | reverse complement strand
TCAGAAAAGGGGTTCAGTGCACGCAATCCCTTGTAGCCTTGTGAACGCGACCAAAGAGGCTACTGAAAAGCGGGATTCCTCGAATACTGCTGAAGGCTGGGCGCGTGTTGATCCCGCTTGGACAGAATCGGGTCTTTGAACGGCCATTTGACCGCGAGGTCCGGATCATTCCATTCCACGCCGCCCTCGGTTTCGGGCCGGTAAACCTCGGTCTGTTTGTACTGGATTTCACAAACTTCCGAAATGGTGGCGAAGCCATGCGCAAATCCGATGGGCACGAATAATTGGGATTTGTTTTCGGCGCTCAGCTCGATACTGAACCATTTTCCGAATGTCGGCGAACTGACCCGAAGGTCCACCGCGACGTCCAGGACGCGTCCAACCGTGCAGCGCACCAGTTTTGCCATCGGCGCTCGCATATCCTGAAAGTGCAGGCCGCGCAGAACGCGATGGCCGGATCGCGAATGAGAGTCCTGGACGAACTCATAAGGCAGTCCCGCCTCCGCGAAATCCCGTTTGTGCCAGCTCTCAATAAAGAAACCGCGCTCGTCTTCAAAATGATCGATATTGACGACGACGAGACCGGACAAAGGCGTTTTTGTAATCCGTGTTTTCATTTCCGTACCAGCGCAAAAATTCGGGCGGACCCCCCGGTCCCATTAAACACTGAAAGCAGAATCGCGGCCTGCTTCATAATCCCTCCTATGGCGGTCACTTTCCTCGCGCTCGGCTCCAATCTCGGCAAGCGCGAAGTCTATTTGAGAAACGCGATCCTCGGATTGCGGGACCATGGCATCGACATCGTGAGAATCGCTTCGGTTTATGAAACCGAGCCGAAAGACGTCGACGGCCAGCCATGGTTCCTGAACACTGTCGTTGAAGCCCGAACGACCCTCACTCCCCGACAACTGTTGAGCGTCTGCCTTTCCATCGAACGGCAGAACCAGCGACTGCGCAGCTTACCAAAATCCGCCCGCACACTGGACATCGACATTCTGTTTTATGAAAGTGAGATTCTTCACGAAGAGGGGTTGTCCATTCCACATCCACGTTTTGCCGGACGAAACTTCGTGCTGATCCCTCTGGCCGAAATCGCCCCGCACTTCGTCGATCCGCTGTCGCACGCCGCGATCGAGACGTTGAAGGAGCGATCGACGGATCCGGCACAGGTCCGGCGCTTTCTCTCAGGCGAGCAACTCCTGGACACGCTTCAGTAACTTCTGCGCTTCCTTCGCCGTGCGTGCGGCAATGAAGATCGTGTTGTCGCCGGCAATGCTCCCGGCCACCTCCGGCCAATCCGCATCATCCAGAGCCTGCGACACCGTCGACGCATTGCCCGAGCCCGTCTTTACCACAAAGAGGTTTCCCGCCGTATCCAACCCGACGACGAACTCCTTCACAATCCGACGCAGCGATTCGCTGGTGACGCGATGCGCTTCCGACGGACCTGACGCGACGGTGTAGTAACCGCCGGCCTTGGCCAACCGGAGCTCCTGAATGTCCCGGGAAAGCGTCGACTGCGAAACCTCAACTCCTCGCGACCGAAGTCCCCGCAACAGGTCGTCCTGGCTGGCGATCTTCCCCGTCCTGACAAGCTCAAGTATGGCGCTCTGGCGCAGTCGCTTCATGGCGCCGCGAATTATAACAAAGCCGTTGACGGCCCACCCGCCGCTGTTGCATAGTTATGCACTACTATGCATATGTATTCACACCGGCACTTCATCGAGATCGGCCAGCTTCAAGCGGGCGGCTTTCAGGATCTGCTGGCCTTGTCGCGCCAGTTCCGGTGGGGCTCGTTCACGCGCCAATCGCTGGCCGGCAAGACGGTGGTCCTTATTTTCGAGAAGCCGTCGTTAAGGACGCGGGTGACATTCGAGGTGGCTGTCCGCAGGCTGGGCGGCTGGCCCGTGCTTCTCGGGGAGGGCGAGAGCCGGCTCGGCGGTCGCGAGTCCATTTCGGATATGGCCCGCAACCTTTCCCTGTGGGTCGACGGGATTGTGGCGCGTGTCTATTCGCACGAGTCGTTAACCGAGTTGGCGAAGTTTTCCTCCGTGCCCATCGTGAACGGTCTGAGCGACTACGAGCATCCCTGCCAGGCGCTGGCGGACATCGTCACGTTGAGCGACATGTGGGACACCTTCGATGGGCGCACGCTGGTTTATGCCGGCGACTGGAACAATGTCTCGCGCTCGCTATGGAAGGCCTCGGCGCTCGCCGGACTGGAATTCCGGGCGGTTTGTCCGGAAGGGTTTGGGCCGAATGCGGACGAGACGGTGGAATGGTCGCCGGACGTCAACGATGTCCGTGGGGCCGATGCGATCTACACCGATGCCTGGGCCAGCATGGGACAGGAACACGAACTCGATGCGCGCATCCCGGTTTTCGCTCCGTATCAAGTCAACGAAGCGCTCATGGCGCGGACCGGAAAGCCCTCGCTCTTTATGCACTGCCTGCCGGCGCATCGAGGTCTGGAAGTGACGGACGCCGTCATCGATTCGGATCGTTCTCTTGCATTTCAACAGGCTTCCAACCGCCTGCACGCCGAGATGGCAATTCTGACTACTCTTTTGGAGCACAATCATGAAGCAGCAAATCAAGAAGGTCGTGCTGGCTTACTCCGGCGGCCTGGACACTTCGATCATCATCCCCTGGCTCAAGGAAAACTATGGGTGTGAGATCATCGCAATGGCCGCCAATGTCGGCCAGGACGACGAACTGACCGGGATTGAAGAAAAGGCGATTCGAACCGGCGCATCGAAGATCTTCGTCGAAGACTTGCGGCAGGAGTTTGTCACCGAATACCTGTGGCCCCTGGTGAAATCCGGCGCCAGATACGAGGGGACCTACCTTCTGGGAACCTCCATCGCGCGACCCTTGATTGCTCGAAGACAGGTGGAGATCGCTCTGTCCGAGGGCGCCGACGCCGTGGCGCATGGCTGCACGGGCAAAGGAAACGACCAGGTCCGATTCGAACTGACGTACAAGGCGCTCGCTCCTCATTTGAAAATCATCGCGCCCTGGCGGGAGTGGGACATCCGCTCGCGCCACGACGCGATCGCCTATGCGCACGCGCGCGAGATTCCCATTTCGGCGACGAGTGAAAAAATCTACAGCCGCGACAGCAACCTCTGGCATATGAGCCATGAAGGCGGAATCCTCGAAGATCCGGGACAGGCGCCCCCGGATGACCTGTTCATGCTGACGCTCGACCCACGCTCCTGTCCGGACGGCCAAAGCGAAATCACAATCGACTTCGAACAGGGCGTGCCCGTCGGATTGAACGGATACCGGATTCCTCCGGTGCAGCTTGTCGAGGATCTCAACGAAATAGCCGGCACCAATGGAATCGGACGCGCCGACCTGGTCGAGAATCGCGTCGTCGGCATGAAATCGCGCGGTGTTTATGAAACTCCCGGAGGAACGCTGATCACCGCGGCCCACAAGGAACTCGAGTCGCTTTGTCTTGACCGGCAAACGCGCCAGCAGAAGGACATTCTCGCGATCACTTATGCGCAGATGGTCTATGAAGGCCACTGGTTCACGCCCTTGCGCGAGGCGCTGGACGCCTTCTTTGCGAAGACACAGGAAGTGGTGACCGGTTCGGTCACCATGCGTCTTTATAAAGGAACGATGGCGTGCACCGGCCGCACGTCTCCATTCAGCCTGTATCGGCAGGACATCGCGTCCTTCGACACCGGCAATTACAATCACAACGACGCCGAAGGATTCATCAATCTTCTCGGACTTCCGGCGGCCGTGCGCTCGCGGCTGACCCAAAACCAATATGAAGCTCTGGCAAGGCCGGTTTGAGGAAGAGACCGACCCGGTCTTCGAGAAAATGAACCGGTCGCTCGGTGTCGACGCGGTGCTTCTCGACGTCGATATCCGGGCGAGCCGCGCCCACGCGAAGGCCCTTCTCGGCTGTGGCGTACTTTCCCACGAGGAATGGCAAAGTATCGACCGCGGTCTGGAAGAGATTCTGCAGGAATACACCCCGGACGAGGTCAAGGCGCTGCCCTACGAGGACGTGCACACCTTTGTCGAAGCGACCCTGATTCAGAAGATCGGCGCCGCCGGCCAGAAACTGCACACGGGCCGAAGCCGGAACGACCAGGTCGCGACGGATTTCCGGCTGTTCGTCAAGCGCGCGATCGGTCTGGTCGTGGCGGACGTCGAAGCTGTGCAGCACGCCCTCGTCGGATCGGCCGCAGCCAACGCGGGTGTCTTGCTGCCGGCCTACACGCACCTCCGGCGCGCCCAGCCCATCCGATGGAGTCACTACTGTCTCGCCTTTTACGAGATGTTTGAACGGGACCGCGAACGCTTCGAGCAATCCGTCGATCGCGTCGACGTTCTGCCGCTGGGTTCGGGCGCCGTCGCCGGCTCGAATTTCCCGTTGGATCGCGAAAGCATCGCGCGCGAACTCGGATTCGGGCGGATTTCGATGAACAGTCTGGACGCCACGTGCGACCGCGACTTTGTGGTCGAGTTCCTGTCCAACTCCGCGCTGCTGATGACGCACGCGAGCCGGCTGGCCGAGGACTGGATTATTTATTCGACCGATGAGTTTGGCTTCCTCGAGCTCTCCGAAAAAGTGACAACGGGCAGCAGCCTGATGCCGCAGAAAAAGAATCCCGACGGGCTCGAGCTGATTCGAGGAAAAGCCGCAATCATAGCCGGGTCGTTGACGGGTTTTCTCTCTTTGATGAAAGGTTTGCCGACCGGCTACAACAAAGACCTGCAGGAAGACAAAGCCGTCCTCCTTTCCGCCTTCGAAAACGTCCGTCTTTCGATGAGCGTCCTGCGGTTCACCATTCGCACGGTGCAGTTGAAAAGCGCGCCCATGAACAAAGCGGCCGCCGACTCGTTCATGGGCGCAACGGACCTGGCGGACTTTCTCGTCACGAAGGGGGTCCCATTCCGCGCTTCCCACGATATTGTGGCTCGCGCGGTCCGATCCGCGCTGGAGAAGGGCGCCGGTCTGGATGAAATCGACCTCACCGCTTTTTCGCCGTTCTTTTCGGAGCTGCCTCCGGGCTACCTTGCCGCCGAAAGCATCGTCGCGAGAAAACGTTTGATTGGCGGAACAGGCCACCGTCCGTAAGGAGGCTACTTCAACGCGTGGAGTTCGAGAACCATCGCGACCTCGTCGCAGTTACCGAACTTCGGGCAAGCGACGCAATCCCTCCATACTTTTTCCGGCAGGTCCGTGTGTTCGACGGTGCGGAATCCCATCTTTGTGAAGAATTCGGGCGCCAGCGTCAGGGCAAAAACCCTCGACAGGCTTTCGGACCGCGCCCTTTCGATCAGCGCCTGAACGATCGCGCTGCCGGTGCCGCGCTGAGAGTGGTGTGGCGAAGTGGCGAGGCCGTAGATTTCGCCGCTGGACGTTGTGTAAGGCTGCAGTCCACCGCACCCGACGATCGCGCCGTTGTGGTCGGCGACGAGATAGTGCTGCAGAGAGGTGAGCAGACCGGCACGGGAGCGAGGCAGCATGAGTCCTTCGGATGCATGGTGGCCAATGATGCCGCTCATCACTTCAATGTCGGAGGGGCGCGCCGGCCGGATCGTCATGATGCCCCGGCAAACCTCGTTTTACCCACACGCACCACGCGCACCCCGCCGGAGAGCGCGGCTTTCACGGCCCGCAGCTTGGGAAGCATTCCACCCGAAACGAACGTTGCGGATAGCAGATCATCCACATTCGAGGCCAGGTCGATCACCGAGCCTTCGGAGTCCTTCACGCCCTGAACGTCGGTCATGAAAATCAACCGGCCCGCCTGAATGCGCACCGCGACGGCTGCCGCGGTTTCATCGCCGTTCACGTTCAGCATTGAGGTGGGGCCGAGCGCGAGAGTGGGGATGACGGGTATTCTCCGGATCGCGAGCAGAGACAGCAGCAATTCGGGGTCGGCATCGACGTTTGTGCCGACCAGTCCCCACGGGCCCTCCTTCGTCTTCGCCCGCACTCCACCGAAAACTCCGACGGCCGGCATCCCGGCGGCGTTCAACGCATGCACGAGTTGCGAGTGGACTTCGCCCAGCAGCGCAAGACACACCGCCTGCAGCGCCGTTTCGCCGGTGACGCGCAAGCCGTCGACAAACCCGGCCTGGACGTTCATTTTCCCAAGCATCCTCGTGATCTGGACACCGCCCCCATGAACGATGACCGTGGGGCCATGAATCGCCTGCTGAATCGCCGAAACGGCACGTTTCGGATCCTCAAGCAGGGCTCCGCCGATCTTGATGACCGTGCTCATCGCTGTAAACCCGTGGAATGAGGAAAGCCAAGCATCAGATTCAGGTTTTGAACCGCCTGGCCCGCAGCGCCCTTGACGAGATTGTCGATCGCGCAGACAACCACCGTGTTGCCGTGTCTCGATGCGACCCCAATGTGGCATGCGTTGGTGCGAACAACGTCCCGGATTTCAGGCATCCGTTCCGTGAACACTTTCACGAAGGGAGAATCCGCATAAGCCTCCTCCAGCACCGCCGCAACGGTCCCCGGCGGCCGATGACGAAGAACGATCGTATTGAGGATCCCGCGATTGACCGGAATCAGATGCGGCGTAAACACGAACCGCTCAAGCTTTGCGCCCGGCAGAAACGACACCATTTCCGGAGTGTGACGATGTTTCAGAACACCATACGCCCGCAGGTTCTCACTCACTTCGCAGAAATGCGTCTCCGGCTTTGGCTTTCGGCCGGCGCCGGAAACGCCCGACTTCCCGTCGACAACCACCGTGCAGTCCGGATCGATGGCGTGCGCACGGTAAAGCGGTAAAAGCGGCAGGATCGCCGCCGTGGCGTAGCATCCGGGATTCGCCACAAGTTTCGCCGATGATACGGCTTTCGAGAAGAACTCGGGCAGCCCGTATGCCGCCTGTTCGAGCAGGTGCGGCGACGCGTGATGGAACCCGTACCACTCAGGATAGAGCGAAGAATCCTTCAGCCGGTACGCCCCACTCATGTCGATCACCCGATAGCCTTCGTTCAAAAGCCAGGGAACGCACTCCATCGAGAATTCGTGCTCCGTCGCGAGAACGACCACATCGGGAGCACAGGCCTTCAGCCTTTCGGGACTGAATCCCTCGACGCCGCTGACCGAATCCGATCTGGACGCAAACCGGCCCGAAATCTGAATGTGGGGGTGAGCCGACAGGATGCGCTCGAGTTCCCGGCCCGCGTAGCCCGTGATTCCCACCACCGCGGCCCGGTTAGCATAAATATTCATTGCAGTGCATATTTATACACAACAACGAAGCATCACGTCAATATGGTTCAGCGCCTCAAAGTGAGAGAGCTCAGATCGAGGTCCCGGATGGAGATCACTTCCACTTTGCCCAGGCTCTCGATCGACTTCGCGAACTGCGAGGCGTTGCCGACCAGGACGATGGTGGCGCCATCCGTCGTCAGTTTCTCTTTGGAGACCCGGAGGACATCCGCCGCTGAAACGGCGGCGATCTTGTCGCGGAAGGTCGTGAGATAGGCGTCGCCGAGTTCGTATAAAAAGATCGTGGTGAGGCGTGTGGCGAGGTCGTTGGGCACTTCGATGCTTAGTGGAAAACTGCCGATGATGTAATTCCTGGCGTCCTTCAGTTCTGTTTCCGGAACGGCGTTAGCGCGAAGTTTCTGGAGTTCGGCGACGACGGCTTGAAGCGCTTCGCCGGTTTTTTCGGTCCGGGTGTCGGTGATGGAATAGAACACTCCCGGGCCTTTTCGCGGCTTGATCGTTGCATAGGCGCCGTAAGTCAGCCCTTTTTCCTGTCGCAGCGTCTGGTTGAGGCGTCCCTGGGCGGATCCGCCGAGGATGTAGCTGGTGACGAGCACATTGAAATAATCGGGATCCTTGCGCGCGACGGTGGTCTGGCCGATGCGAATTTCCGTTTGAACGGCATCGGGTTTATCGACCACGACAATGCGCCTGGCTCCGGGCTTTGATTCCGGCGGCGAGGCTTTCGGAACCGTTTTCGATTTCCAGTCCCCAAACCACTTTTCGGCCAGCTTGAACGCCTCTTCAGCCGTGAGATCCCCGACGATCGCGAGTGCCGAGATGGCGGGTGAGTAATAAGTTTGGTGGAATTTCACGAGGTCTTCCCGATTCACCCGGGGAATGGACTCGAGGGTTCCGCCGGCGAGGTGGCCGTAGGGGTGCGAGCCATAGACGACCCGGTCGAAGACGGCGTCGGCGATAAAGTCCGGATTGTCCATATCGGCCGTGAGATTCGACATCGCCTGTTCTTTCAGGCGCTTGAGTTCTTCCTCGGCGAACTCGGGATTGAGCAGGACATCGTTCATCAACTCGAACCCGAGATCGAGGCTATCGGTCAACGCGGACGCGGTAATCGTGGTGCTTTCCATGTCCGCGGAGGCGCCGAGGCTGGCTCCCACCTGATCGATGGCTTCCGCAATCTCCGTCGCCGTGCGCTTCTTCGTGCCTTCCGTCAGCAGATCGGCCGTCATCGATGCGATGCCGGGAAGGTCGGGAGGGTCGTTCACCGCACCGGCAGCAATCAACATCCGGATCGAAACAACCGGTTGTTCGTGATGTTCCAGAGCGTAGACCGTCAGGCCGTTCGGCAGTTTCTTCGATAGATACGCCGGGAAGTTCACCTTTCCGAGGGGCGCCGGGTCGGGCGGCGCCGGTTTTTGAGCCGAAGCGCTCGAAACGGCCAGGAGAAACATCATCGGGACGAGAAGTTTGTGAATGCGCATCTGTTGCTCCTCAGTTTCCGCGTTTCGCCGGGTTGACGATGAGAACGGTCCGGTTATCCGGCCGGAAGTAGGTTTTTGCTACGCGCATGATGTCTTCCCGCTTCACTTTCATGAACAGATCGTACTCTTTGTTGATGGACGCGGGATCGTTGTGAATGGTCGCGGCATGGCCGAGGGCCTGGGCCTTTTCCTGAACGCTTTCGCGGCCGAACGTGTATTCGGAGCGAATCGCGTTCTTTGCTTTTTCCAGTTC
Organism: Acidobacteriota bacterium; assembly: GCA_023265365.1. Lineage (GTDB taxonomy): Bacteria > Acidobacteriota > Terriglobia > 20CM-2-55-15 > 20CM-2-55-15 > JAHFTY01. The sequence goes on along the minus strand of JAHFTY010000032.1, from coordinate 17,086 downwards.
CTTTTCCGAGACAAGGTCCGTCGTCATGCGCCCGATCTCCACATTCATGGCTTTCTCGCCTTCTTCAATCGAAGCGCCGCGGTTCATGATCAGAATGGCGAAGAACAGATTCGGATCTTCGGTGAAGTTGCCGCTGGCGTCGGCTTCGACGGCCAACTGTTTGTCGTAAACAATCGATTGGTAGATCCTCGAGCTGTGTCCCTGCGAGAGGATCGACGACGCGATGTTCAGCGCGTACGAATCCGGGTGGCCGTCAGCCGGGACGTGGTATGCCGCAACGTAAGCCGGCAAGGGGACATTCTTGGTTCGGCTCAACCGGCGTTCCTTCTGCTGGGGCGGCTCTTTGACGTTGTTGCGGGCGACCGGCTGTGCGCTCTTAGGGATCGTTCCGAAATAAGCTTTCACGAGTTCGATGGCCGGCGCCGTCTGGAAATCGCCGGCGATCACCATCGTGGCGTTGTTGGGAGCGTAGTACGTCTTGAAGAACGTCCGGACGTCCTCAATGGTGGCGGCGTTCAGGTCCGCCATGCTGCCGATCGTCGTGTGCCTGTAAGGATGTTCCTCGAATGACGCCTGATAGAGCTGTTCGACCAGATCGCCATAGGGAGGATTCTCGACGCGAGTCAATCGCTCTTCCTTCACCACTTCGCGTTCGCGCTTGAAGTTGTCGCCGGAAACATCGAGTGACGCCATGCGATCGGCTTCCAGCCAGATGACTTTCTCGAGATAGTTTGAAGGAAACGTCTGCCAGTACACCGTCACGTCGTCATTCGTGTAGGCATTGCTGACACCCCCTGCCGCCGTGATGATCTTGTCGTGCTCTTCGGGTTTGACGTGGGCCGAGCCCTGAAACATCAGGTGTTCGAACAGATGGGCGAATCCCGTCTTCCCGGCCTTTTCGTCTTTGGACCCCACGTGGAACCACATCTGCAGATTGACCACAGGCGTGGAATGATCCTCGTGCGTGATGATGCGGAGCCCGTTGGGGAGAAAAGACTCCTTGTACTCGATCGGATGCGGCATGGACTGCTGCCGCTGGGCAGAGCCTGTAGCGGGGACCAGAAGCACAGCCGTCAGCGCGGAAGCGGCAAAACGCATGATGTTCTCCGTTTACTCTTTTCAGGTCGTCACGAACCACGCAGCAAATACCCAACCCTGAGCCAGAGCCGCAAAAAGCGCCGCCGCCACCGGGTTCTGCGTATGTCTGCGAACGATTTCGGTCAGGAACCAAAGGGCGATCCAAAACAATACCACCAGGTGGGCAATCAGAACGAGGAACGCCTGCTGGCGGTTGAGAATCAGGACGCCCGTGACAATAGCCGCGCCCATCAGCGACTTCGTCAGTACGCCGGTTGCGGCCACCCGCCAACCGGGCCCTGTCCGGAGCGCGATTTCATCGAAGTAAAACAGCGGAAAGCTCGCCGCGGCGATGACGGGAAATCTCCACCAGCGTCCGTCCGTCAGTGTGAAGTGCATGAAGTGCGAGCCGGCAAACAGGCCCACTGCGCCGATGACGTAGATTGCCGCCAGAATGGCGATGAGGTGTTCCTGCCGCCGGTCAACGCTCGCCGCCGGCGTGGCGGGTCCCTGGTGGCGGCGGATCATGGCCGCCGGGGAGAGCAGAGTTCCTGTCAGGAAGAACACACTCAACAGGTAGTCTGTCGCAAACAGATGCAGCCATTTCAAGACCACTACAAAGTGAAGGAACGCCAGGGTGGGGATACCTGCCAGGACCATCCATGCGCAGGCCTCTGCCATTCCCAGTCCTGTCTGCGCTCTTGTCCAGGGCCGTGCCGGCAGCAAACTCGCGCCGAGTCCGGCCGCCGCCAGCAGCATCAGCGCGTACCAGAGAACGCGGGATGCGGTTCGAACGGCGTGAAAGTCGCCTCCCATCCAACGCACAATGTCGCGTGTCTGGCCGGCGTTGAATACGGCCGATGAATGGGCGGCCCAGGGCAGCTCCCACCATTCCGCGCCTTCGAGCCTCGGAACAAAAGCATTGATTGCGGGGATATCCCACACTCCCGTGACAACGAGCATCCGGCTGACATCCACGTTGCCTGTGGGAGTGGGCGGCGGAGACAGCAGAACCGTTCGAGGCAGCGATCGCTCATTCGCGAGATCAAGAAGCAGCCCCGCCCCGAGTGAATGCCCCACCGCGACGTCGACGGCGCCGAGCTGATCCAGCGCCTGCGCGACGACCGAACGGGCGCGGGTTGCGGAGAAACCTGCGATCGAATCGCCGTGACCGGGCAGGTCGATCGAATAAACGTCGAAGCCGGCATCGGCAAGGGCGGCGGAGAACACCTGCATGAATGCCCGGCTCGCAGCGAGGCCGTGGATGACGAGGACCCGTCCACGAGGCGAAACGTCCGGAATGAACCGGTCGTAAGGAGTGGGTGGATTGGTCGCCAGGAGCCCGCGTTCGCGGTGGGGTTCGAGCGATGATGCGCGCGCCCACGAGAGCAGGAGGATGACGGCGGCAGCGAAAGCGGTCCAAACCCGCAGCACATCGCGATGCTATACTAGCCGCTCAAAGGTTTCAAACACGCCTCAATGCCTTCAAAGATCGCATCTCAGGAATCCGTCGCACAGCAGGCGCGAGCTCTTCAGGAGTCCGGCCGCACAGTGGTTTTCACCAACGGTTGTTATGACATCCTCCATTCCGGCCACATCGATCTTCTGAGGCGGGCGCGGGAGTTGGGCGATGCTCTTGTGCTGGCGATCAATTCCGACGACTCGGTGCGACGTTTAAAGGGTTCCGGCCGGCCGATCTTCAATGAGCGGGAACGGGCCGAGTTGCTGGCCGGCCTGGAGATGGTGGATTTCGTGTGCGCGTTTGACGGAGACACACCGCTCGAAGCAATTCTCAAAATACGGCCGGATATTCTGGTGAAAGGCGCGGACTGGGGTCTTGACGAGATCGTTGGACGACATGAAGTCGAAAGCTGGGGAGGCCGCGTCGTCGCGATCCCCCTGACTGAAGGCCAGTCGACCACCGGGATTGTCGAGCGCGTCCTGTCCCGATATGGAGATCCTCGAAAAACGCATCAATAAGATCGTCGCGCGGATAGCGGACGTCGCCGAATTCCGCCGCATCGCGCAGGAGATGCTGAAGCCCGGCGCCGACGTGGCGGTGTCCGGACTGTCCGGCAGCGCCAGGGGACTGTTCCTGGCAGGGCTCTGGCAATCGCTGCGGCGCCCCCTGATCGTCGTGACGCAGCAGGATCGCGGCGTGGAAGCTCTAACGAACGACCTTGCGTATTTTCACGGCGAATTGACGCCGAATGGCGCCGCACGCGTCAGCGCGTTCCCGGCGTGGGAGACCGATCCGTATGCCGGCTTTTCTCCACATGCCGACATTCAACAGGCCCGGGCCACCACGCTCTGGAAACTGCGGCACAACCGGGTCGACATCGTGGTGACCTCCATCCGCGCCATTGCCACGAAGCTCGCGCCTCCGGCGGACTTCGACACCTACAGCCTGCATATCACGGCGGGCGACGATCTTTCGCAGGACCTCCTCATCGAACACCTCCGGACTGCCGGATACATCCGGCAGGAACCGGTCGGCGCGCCCGGAGAGTTTTCGATTCGCGGCGGCATCGTCGATATCTTCTCGCCCCTGATGCGGAACCCCATTCGCATTGAGTTCTTCGGCGACAGTGTGGACTCCATTCGCGAGTTCGACCTCGACGACCAGCGATCCACAGGACCCGCGCAACACGTCGACATTCTGCCGATGCAGGACGTCCTCATCAGCCGCGAGATGCTCCGCCAGTGGGCCGGCCGGGCCCGGCAGTATTGGCCGGATGAGGCGTTCGAAAAGGATCTCAACGAGAAACTCGTTTTTGCCGACAACGGCGAACACTTCCCCGGCGCCTCCTACCTGATGCCCATCGTGCGTCCGCTCGACGCGACGCTGCTGGACTACATCGACCCATCCGTTCTGGTGTTCGACGAGCCCGAGCCGCTCCAGGAAGCCCACGCGAAATTCTTCTCCGCCGTCGAACAGCGGTTTGAGCAAACCAGGACGGCGGGAGGAATCGCGCTGCCGCCCACAGACCTGTTCGTGGATCCCGAACGATTCAACACGCTGTCCGCGCGCCGGCACCGGCTGCATCTCGAACAACTGGGCACCGCGCCGGTCGATCCGGCCGCCGCCTTCTTTGTGAAGGCGCAGCCGGCCCGGAAATTTCACGGGCGAATCAAAGAGATGGGCGAAGCGGTCCGGACGTCGCACGCTGAAGGGAATCAGGTGATTCTGCTGGGCAGCACTCTGGGAATGGCGGAGCGCTTGCGCGACATCCTGCATGAGTACGGCATTCCGTTCCGCTCGGAGTTCGGAGACCAGCCCTTGCGCGCGACCGATGAAGTGAGCGCGCCCATTGTGGGGATCGGCAGGATTTCCGAAGGTCTGCGTCTCCCGGACGCGAATCTGGAGATTTATGCGGAAACGGACATCTTCGACGAATCCGAACATCTTCCGCAACAACACCGCCGCCGGCAGAAGATCTCATCTTTCCTGTCCGATCTTCAGGATCTGAAACCCGGCGATTATGTCGTTCATATCGATCATGGCATTGCGAGCTACAACGGCATCGCACTCGTCCACGACAAGGAGTGCATGGTGCTTCTTTATCTGGGCGGGGACCGTTTGTATGTTCCTCTCGAACGTCTCGACCTGATCCAGAAGTACTCGTCAACCGAAGGATCCAAACCGCAGCTCGACAAGCTCGGCGGCACCACGTGGGTTGCGAGAAAGACGCGGGCCCGGAAGGCGATCCGGGACATGGCGCAGGAGCTGTTGCAGCTTTATGCACAACGCAAGGTCGCGATGGGCTATTCGTTCTCGACGGACACCGAGTGGCAGAAGGAATTCGAAGAAGCGTTTCAATACGAAGAGACGCCGGATCAGCTCACCGCGATCGCCGACATCAAGAAGGACATGGAGTCGAGCATGCCGATGGACCGGCTCGTCTGCGGAGACGTCGGTTACGGCAAAACGGAAGTCGCGATGCGGGCCGCATTCAAGGCGATCGGCGATGGAAAGCAGGTCGCCGTACTCACTCCGACAACGATTCTGGCGTTTCAACACTTCGAGACGTTCAAGGAGCGGTTCGCCGCGTTTCCTGTGAAAGTGGCGATGCTCAGCCGATTCGTTTCCGTGAAGGAGCAGAAAACGATCGTCAGCGCCCTCGAAGCGGGACAGATCGATTGTGTGGTCGGAACGCACCGGCTGCTGTCCAGGGACGTGAAGTTCCAGGATCTCGGGTTGATGATCGTCGACGAGGAGCAGCGGTTTGGCGTTTCGCACAAAGAGCGTCTCAAACAGATCAAGAAACAGGTCGACGTTCTAACCCTGACGGCCACTCCCATTCCCCGCACACTCAATATGGCACTCAGCGGCCTGCGCGACATGTCGGTCATCGAAACGGCGCCCCGCGATCGGCTCGCGATTCAAACGGTTGTCGCGAAGTTCAAAGCTTCCGTCATCGAGAACGCCATCAACTTCGAAATCGAGCGCGGCGGCCAGGTCTACGTCGTCCACAATCGCGTGGAGTCGATTTATTCGCTGGCGAACCTGATCCAAAGGCTCTGCCCAAAGGCGCGCGTCGGCGTCGGGCATGGGCAGATGGTCGAGAAGGAACTCGAGGGAATCATGACAAAGTTCATGCACCACGAGTTCGACGTCCTGGTGGCCACCACGATTATCGAGAACGGCCTGGATATTCCGCTTGCGAATACGCTGATCGTCAATCGAGCCGATCGATACGGGCTCTCGCAGCTCTATCAGCTTCGCGGCCGCGTCGGAAGATCGAACCGCCGTGCTTACGCCTATCTTCTAATTCCGTCTGATGAGTCGCTGACCCCCATTGCCCGCCGCCGCCTGGCCGCCATTCGAGAATTTTCGGAGTTGGGCGCCGGCTTCCGGATCGCGGCGCTGGATCTGGAGCTGCGTGGGGCGGGCAATCTCCTGGGAGGTCAGCAACATGGGCATATTGAGGCGATTGGGTTCGACCTTTACTGTCAGCTTCTGGAACGGACCATCGACGAATTGAAGACCGGTGAAGTGCTGCCGGAAGTCGAAACCGCAATCAACCTGAAGGTCGATCTCAGAATACCGTCCGACTTTATCGACGAGGAACTGCAGCGGTTGCGCATTTACAAGCAGATCGCCACTACCCGCAATGAGGCCGATGTGGACAGTCTCTACCGGGACCTCGAGGACCGCTTCGGCGAACTGCCCCTGCCCGTGCGCAACCTGCTGGAATACGCGCGGCTCCGGATCCTCGGCAGGGCCCGAGGCGTCACCGTCATGGAACGGACCGTGCGCGGCATCGATATTCGATTCCACGAAAGCGCCCGCATCGATCCCGAACGGATCGTCGAACTGGTGGGAAGCCGCGAAGGGATCACCTTCGCTCCACCCGCCACGTTACGGCTCAAAGTGCCCGCGAGCCGAGCGGATCTATTTGAGAACATCGGTGAAGTGCTTCGGGAACTGGCGTAAAATCGCCCAGGGAGTTCATATGACAGTCAGGATCAAGGCCGGATTGGCCGCCATTATTATGAGTATCGTCCTCGCGCCGGCCGCGTTTTCGCAGCGGGTTATCGACGAAATCGTCGCGCGCGTGGGGAATGACATCATTCTCAAGTCCGAGTTTGAAAGTGAGAAAAAAGTCGTCCGCGACGAGCTTGCGCAACAGGGTCTGCAGGGCGCGCAGCTCGAACAGGCGTTTCAGGAAAGATCCAAACACATCCTCCGCGACCTGATCGACACCAGTCTTCTCGTTCAGCAGGCGAAGGAAATGGGAATCAACGCGGACCTGGAGGTCATTCGCAGCGAAGAGCGGATGCGTCAGGAACACAACCGGACCAATCCGAAAGACCTGATCAACACGATCGAAGATCTCGAACGGGCGATCTCGCAGCAGATGAGCCTCGAAGACTTCAAACAGCGCATCCGAACGCAATACATGCGTTCGCAGGTGTTGAATCGCGAGGTTTACGGCCGAGTCATCATCACGACCGAGGAACTGCGCGCTTATTACGAGTCCCACAAGAAGGATTTCGACAAACCGGAAGGCGTCCACCTCCGCGAAATATCGGTCAACACCCAAAACATGAAGCCTGAGGAAGAAGCCGTTCAGCGCAAGAAAATCGAGGAGGCCCTCGCCGCGCTGAAAAAAGGCGACGACCTCGGTGAAGTGGCGCAGAAGTATTCGGAATCGGACAACGCTCAGGCCGGCGGCGATCTGGGATTTTTCGAAAAAGGACAACTCGCGGCGGATCTGGAAGCGGTGGTCAACAAGTTGAACAAGGGCCAGTCGAGCGACATCATCAAGACGAACTATGGATTCATGATCATCAACGTTCAGGACAAGCATCCGGGCGGCGTCATGCCGTTCGAAAGCCTCCAGACCGATGTGTACAACATGATGTTCAATGACCGGGCCGTGCCGAAGATTCGCGAGTACCTGACGCGGCTTCGCGAAACCGGCTTTGTCGACGTTCGAGAAGGCTACACGGACACGGGTGCACCTCCCAAAAGCCAGAACTAATTGAGGATCGATCTGTTCCTGAAGTGGAGCCGGGTGATTCTGCGGCGTACCCTGGCGAAAGAGACCTGCGATGCCGGGCGCGTGAAGGTGAATGACGTCGAGGCCCGGGCCGGCCGGGCCGTGCACGTCGGCGACGTCATCGAGATCGAGTTTCCAAGGCGTCGATTCAAGTTCAGGGTCCGCTCCATACCCGGGCATGCGCCCGGCAAGGAATTGAGCCGCGAGATGATTGAAATTCTGGAAGATCGACGAAGCGATTGATGCTCACCCCGCTCGAGCTGGACATCATGAAGGCCGTTTGGCGAATGGCCCCCGTCACCGTGAAAGATGTTCAGGCGGCGATTCGTCCCCACCGCAAACTCGCATACACCACGGTGATGACCACCATGCATCGCATGTTTCAGAAAGGTCTTCTCACCCGCCGGCTGAAAGCCCGCGCCCATTTGTACGAACCTGCGGTCGCTTACACCGCCGTCCGTGACGCGGAAGTCGGCCGTCTCATCGACAATTTTTTCGCCGGGTCTCGCGACAAACTCGTGGATTTTCTTGACGGCGGCAACGTGGAACAACCGGCCGAAACGGCTCGGCCACGCCGCGATCTCGACGAAGAATTGTTGTGACCCGCGTTACTTGAGAAGGATGTCGTAGAGCTTGTTCCTGGGGATTCCGGTCTTTTCCGCCAGCAGTTTCAAAACGTCTTTTCGCGAAAGGCCTTCGAGGACGACCGGGTCCACGTGGCGTTCGCCTTTTCCGCCGGCGATGACGATCACGAATTCGCCGACCGGCCTCACCTTGTCGACGACGGACGACAGTGGACCAAACAGATACTCTTCATGAAGCTTCGTTAGTTCGCGGCCAATACACACCTCGCGATCGCCCAGGACTTGCAGGATGTCCTTCAATGACTCCACGATCCGGTGCGGCGATTCATAGAGAATCAACGTCGCCGTGACCGTTCGTAACGATTCCAGTTTTTCGCGGCGGCCGGACGTTTTGACGGGAAGAAAGCCTGCGAAGAGGAATTCATCCGAAGGAAGACCCGAGGCGGATAGCGCAACGATCGCTGCGGACGGGCCGGGAATCGCGATCACGCGGATTCCCTTCTCGCGGCAGATTCGCACCAGGCGAAAGCCCGGATCGGAAATGGCCGGGGTTCCGGCATCACTGATCAACGCGACCTTCAGGCCTCGCGTAATACGCGCGGCTAATTCTTCGGCTTTTTCGCTCTCGTTGAAGTCGTGGTAACTCTCAAGCGGTTTTTGAATGCCGAAGTGATTGAACAACTTGATGGAGTGACGCGTATCTTCGCATGCGATCAAATCCGCGCCCCGCAACGTTTCGAGCGCCCGGGTGGAAATGTCGTTGAGATTCCCGATAGGCGTTGCGACGACGAAAAGCGTGCTCATGCGCTGAATAAAAGCGTTGACAGGTTGCCCAATGCCGCTAGAATTACTAATTTCCCGCCGGCCGGTGCGAGCATCCGGGCGGCCGCAGTTTTAAATGACATGCGTAAGCAACAATCTCTCCCATACACATCCAATCCATATTTGCCGCTGTTCATCAGCAACAGTCCCGCAACTTTAATTTATCCTTCATAATTCCGATAACCTTCCATCGAATTGAAAAGCCCCGGTTCTCAACGAGCCGGGGCAACCCTCATTTTCGAAAAAACGCGATCGCCGCTACAGTTTCAGAGACTTCAGGTAAGCGCGGAACTCGGTCCCTAAATCCCTGCGTCCAAGGGCGAATTCCACGGTGGCCTTCAGGAATCCAAGTTTGTCGCCGGCGTCGTAGCGTGTGCCGTCGAATTTATAGGCATAGACGGGTTGCTGCTCGAGCAGGGTTCGTATCCCGTCCGTGAGCTGGATTTCTCCGCCCCGGCCGGAACGTGTTTTTTCGAGAATGGGAAAGATCTCCGGAGTCAGGAGGTATCTTCCGATGATCGCCATGTTGGATGGCGCTTCGCCGGCCGGCGGTTTCTCGACGACGTCCTGGACTTGAAAGACGCGATTCCCGAAGCCTTCGACAGGGGTGCCGCGGATCACGCCATACGACGAAATCTCGGACGGCGGGACCTCGCAGGTCGCGATGATCGAAGCCTGGAGTTTCCCGAAGATGTTCATCATCTGTTTGAGGCACGGGATTTCGGAATCGATGATGTCGTCTCCGAGCAGGACCGCGAACGGCTCGTGGCCGACGGATTCTCTTGCCACAAGGATGGCGTGTCCGAGGCCAAGGGCTTCCTTTTGCCGGACATAGGTGAGGTTGACCATGCTCGAAATCTCGCGGATTTCATCCAGCAGGTCCTGCTTTCCGCGATTCAGGAGAACCTGTTCGAGTTCGTACGAAACGTCGAAATGATCTTCGATCGCGTTTTTACCACGGCCGGTGACGATCGTGATGTTTGCGATACCGGAACGGACCGCCTCTTCGACGACATACTGGATTAGCGGCTTGTCGACGAGCGGGAGCATTTCCTTCGGCTGCGCTTTGGTTGCGGGAAGGAACCGTGTTCCCAGTCCAGCCGCGGGAAAAACGGCTTTGCGGATCCGCATGGTCATAACAGGCTCTTTGTCGCGCCGCCGTCGACCGTAATGGAAGTGCCCGTAATGTAGCTCGCCCTCTCCGAGGCCAGAAACGCAACAAGTGCGGCAAGCTCTTCAGGATGGCCGAGGCGTCCCAACGGAATGCTCCCTTCCCAGGTCGCCACGATCCGGTCCCTGCTCACGCCCTTTCGTTCGGCCATTGATGCGGAAAGCTCTTCCACGCGCTCAGTCCGCGTATAGCCGGGGCACACGTTGTTGACCAGGATGTTGTACGGCGCCATCTCGTTCGAGAGCGTCTTCGCAAAGCCGACCACGGCGGATCGAATGCTGTTCGACAGCATCAGGCCGTCGATCGGTTGCTTCACGGAAATCGACGTGACGTTGATGATCCGTCCCCAGCGGTTCTTTTGCATATGCGGAATCACTTCCGAGCACAACTGCACCACGCTCATCAGGTTCAGATGAAACGCGGTCATCCAGTCCTGAGGACGCAGACTCACAAAGAGTCCGGCGGGCGGGCCTCCCGCATTCGTCACCAGGATGTGAATGTCGCCGAAACGGTTCAGGGTGTTCGCCACGAACGAACGGACCTCATCGCCTCGTGCGACGTCGGCCTGATCGAAGAAGACCTCCGCTCCCGTTTCCCCGTGGAGGAATTCCGCGGTTTGCCGGACCTGTTCCCGGTTTCGCGAACAGATCGCGATCCGAGCGCCCTCCCGGGCCAACTCCAGCGCGACCGCCCGGCCCAGTCCTTTGCTGGCTGCCGCGACGACGGCGACTTTGTTTTTCAAACCAAGGTCCACGCTATTTTCCCCTTAAGTAAGCGTCGGTTTTGTCCAGCCAGTCCTGGCGCGGCGGCGTGAACACGTCCATGTCGAGCGTGTCTTCCACGGCCACCGCGGCATGGACGACATTGGAAGGGATGTGCATGACGCCGCCGGCTTTCAGGAGGATTTCCCGGCCATTCACCGTGAATTTCAGGGCGCCGCTGATGATGTAGGTCATCTGTTCGTTATCGTGGCTGTGCGCAGGCACGACGCAACCTTTTTTTAGAAAGATGTGAGCGATCATCGTGCGGTCGCCGGTGATGATTTTCCGGGAGAGCATATCGCTGAGATGTTCATGCGGTATCTCGTCCCAGGTGTAGGTGGTGACGTCGCGTTGTGCTGTGTCCTTCATTCCAAACTCCCTTATTGAATCATTGTTCCCATGCGGAACCACCGCGTTCTCGAAAAGAAATGCATGGCGACCGAGGCGTAGCTCTCCACCCATTCTTCGAGGGTCTTGTCGCCGGGCACATAGGGATCGCTTTCGTAGGACCAGTAAACGAACAGCGGTTTGCCGATCACTTCCGTTCCGTCGACGAAGCCCCAGTACCGGCTGTCGTTGCTGTTATCACGGTTGTCGCCCATCACGAAGAACTTCCCTTCCGGAACGGCGACCGGACCGAAATTATCCCGAACCTTCAACTCTTCCGGTGTCCAGGGATCCTCCGAATAGACCTGCGGATCGACGTGTATTTTGTAAGGCTCGTCCAGTCGCTTTCCATTCACAATGACGTTCTTGTTCCGGACTTCAATCCTGTCGCCCGGGGCGCCGATGACCCGCTTCACAAATGGAATATTGCCGTCGGTGGGCGATCGGAACGCAATGATGTCGCCGCGACGGACGGACCGTTGCGGAAGGTACTCGCGAAGCGCGACGGGAAAGTTTGCGGGAAAGACGAGCTTATCGAGGAAGAAGTGATCGCCGACCAGGATCGTCGGCTTCATGGACTCGGTGGGGACCTGGGTCGCCTGCGCGATGTAGTTCGTAAAGATGATGACAAAGATGACGGTAAACGCGAGACTTTCGACCCACTCGCGCACCAGGCCTTTGCGGACGGACGCGGGAGTATTGAAGGGGTCGAGTTCGTCGAGGGAGACATCGGGCGTGACGAAGGGTACGAGGTCCGTCAGCAGGACATCCGGCGCGTCTTCCATTACTTTCCGCCCAGGTGCTCCTTCACCATCTGGCTGACCCGCCCTCCGTCGATGGTTTTTCCGGCGAGCTTCGTTTTGGCAGCGGCCATGACTTTGCCCATATCCTTCATCGACGACGCAGCGGTTTCCTGGATGGCTTCGTCGATCGCTTTCCGGACATCCTCGTCCGAAGCCGACGCCGGCAGGTATTCCTCAATAATGCGGATCTCGGCCTCCTCCTTCGCCGCGAGTTCTTCGCGGCCGCCCTTCCGGAATTGTTCGATCGAGTCTCTCCGCTGTTTCACGAGCGTGTTGCAGACTGCCAGCGCTTCCGCTTCTTCGAGAGGCTTCATCTTTTCGATTTCCTTGTTCTTTACGGCGGTCTTCATGCCGCGCAGAACATCGAGCCGAAGCCTGTCTTTGCTGCGCATGGCGTTGGCAATGTCGTTCTGAATCTTTTCCTGAAGAGTCATGACGGTAATGATACACCGGGAACCCGGCCTTCAGGAGACCGCCGCCGGGGACGAATCAGATATCCAGCTCGATATTCCAGTAGAGATAGTCGCGCCAGCTATCCGGAGGCGATTTCAGCCGGAACGTCACATGGAAGGCCGGCAGCCAGTGCGGCTCGGTTGGCCGCCGGATCAGACGCATTCCCGCTTCATCCGGTGTGCGTCCGCCTTTGCGGTGGTTGCAGCGGAAGCAGGCGGCGACGATGTTGTCCCACCGCTTCTGTCCGCCGGCGGCGACCGGAACGACGTGGTCGAACGTCAGATCTTCGGACGGGAACTTCTTGCCACAGTACTGGCAAGTGTAGTCGTCGCGTGCATAGATGTTGGCGCGCGAGAATTTCACGCGATTGTGGTTCTTGACGCGGACGTATTTGAGAAGACGGATGATCGACGGAAGTTTGACTGCGAACGTGATGGAGTGAACTTCGTGCGCATATTCTTCGATGACTTCCACTTTGCCCGCGAAAAATAGAGTCAACGCTTTCTTCCAAGAAATAATTCTCAGCGGCTCGTACGATGCATTCAGCAGCAGAGTCGCGTTCATTCTGTGGGTTGTCTCCTCCGTTCGAGCAATTAGAACTGATTTTTGGCATTAGACGATGGTTTGTCAAGGCCTTTCCCGGCCTGAAACCCTTGTGCCTATTGGGATTTCCGTAATCTGGTACAATTGCCGGATGCTTGAACGGAAGGAAGAACATCTTCGCGAAATCCTTCGCGGAATGGGGTCCTGCATCGTCGCCTTCAGTGGCGGAGTGGACAGTTCCTACCTTGCGGTTCTAGCGCACGACGTTCTCGGCGGCCAGGCTCTCGCGGTGACCGCCCAGAGTCCGAGCTACCCGGCGCACCAGAAAACGATCGCGCTCGATATCGTGAATCGTTTCGGCTTGCGTCACGAAATCATCGATTCGGACGAAATGTCGGACGCCAACTACGTGGCGAACCCGACGAACCGTTGCTACTTCTGCAAGCACGATCTCTATTCCCGCCTGCAGTCCGCCGCCACAAGCCGTGGCTTCCGTTACGTACTCGATGGAAACAACCTGGATGACACGGGCGACTATCGTCCGGGCCGCCAGGCGGGCAAGGAACTCGAGATCCGGAGTCCGCTCATCGAAGCGGGATTGCGAAAGGAAGAAATCCGCGAATTGTCGCGGCGGCTTGGGCTTCCCACGTGGAATCAGCCGGCGTCGGCGTGCCTGTCGTCGCGTATTCCGTATGGCTCTGCCGTCACCGTCGAGAAGCTGCGCATGATCGACGAGGGCGAGCAGGCATTACGGGCGATGGGTTTCAACCAATGCCGGGTCCGCCATCACGGCGAGGTGGCCCGCATCGAAATTGCCCGGGAGGAACTTTCCAACGCGTTCCACGCCGACGTGTTCGAGAACATGAGCCGGGCTTTCAGGAAAATCGGTTTCCAGTTTGTCGCCCTCGACGTGGACGGGTACCGTACCGGGGCTTTGAACGAAGTGCTGGCCCAGATTCGGATTCCCTCCCGATGAAGGTCCTCGTCATCGGCTCCGGCGGCCGCGAGCACGCCATCGTCGACACGCTCGCCCAAAACAAGACCATCGAGAAAATGTACGCAGCTCCCGGCAATGGAGGAATGCGCGAGGTCGCCGAACTGGTTCCGGTTCCGGCGGACGATGTCGGCGTGCTTCTCGACTTCGCGCGGCGTGAACGAATCGACCTGACGTTTGTCGGACCGGAAGTTCCATTGAGCCTGGGCGTCGTCGACGTCTTTCGCAAAGCGGGATTGAAGATCGTCGGTCCAACTGCCGGCCAGGCCCGGCTCGAGTCATCGAAAAGCTTCGCCAAACAGTTTTTCAGAACGCACGGGATCCCCACGGCGGACTTTCGGGAATGCGCTACAGCCTCGGACGCCTATCGCCTTCTCGAAGACGCCAGGTTTCCCGTCGTGTTGAAAGCGGATGGCCTCGCGGCCGGCAAAGGCGTCACGATCGCTGCGACGCGTGACGAAGCGCGAGACGCGGTGAAGCGCGTCATGGAGGATAAGAGTCTTGGGGAAGCCGGTTCAAAGCTCCTCGTGGAGGAGTTCCTTGACGGCGAGGAAGCATCCTTTCATGTCTTCGCCGATGGAACCGACTTTCAGCCGATGGTCGTGTCGCAGGACCACAAGCGCCGTTTCGATGGCGATGCGGGGCCGAACACGGGCGGCATGGGCGCCACCTCCACCAACGACATTCTCTCTCCGGAACTGCGGAAGCGCGTCATCGACACTATCATTCGTCCGACCCTCGACGGCGCAAAGACGTTTGGAGGAATTTTGTACGCCGGACTCATGCTGACGGCGGCCGGGCCCAAAATCATCGAATACAACGTTCGATTTGGAGACCCCGAAACGCAGGTTATTTTGCCAAGGCTGAAAACGGATCTTCTCGATATCCTCTGGGACATGGCCGAGCACCGGCTGGCGTCGCGCTCGCTCGAATGGCAGGACGCCCCGGCCGCGGCCGTGACTCTGGTCGTGAAGGAGTACCCCGGCAAAGTTCCGGCGGGAAAGCGGATCTCGGGTCTGGCTGATGCGAAACAGGTTCCGGGAGTCCGGATTTATCATGCCGGAACGCGTTTCGAAGACGGCCATTACTACACGAATGGAGGGCGCGTCCTCAATGTCACCGCGACCGGCACGACCCTGTCCCAGGCGCTGGACCGGGCTTACGCTGCCGCCGCGATGATAGAATTCGAGGGCAAAGACTACCGCAAAGACATTGGACAGAAAGGTTTGGCAAGGTGGAAATGAAACCTGTTGTAGGCATCATCATGGGCAGCGATTCCGATCTTGGAGTGATGCAGGAAGCGGCAAAGATCCTCAAACAATTCGATGTTCCTTATGAGATCGGCGTCTATAGCGCTCATCGCTCGCCTCATCGAACGGCGGAATACGTCAAGACGGCACGGGCGCGCGGCTTGAAACTGATCATCGCCGGCGCCGGCGCCTCGGCCCATCTTGCGGGCGTGAGCGCCGCGGAAACCATTCTTCCGGTGATTGGGGTTCCGATCAACAGCTCGCCCCTTTCCGGCCTGGACGCCTTGATGGCGACCGTTCAGATGCCTCCGGGCGTTCCGGTCGCGACGATGGGAGTCGGCAATTCGGGAGCCACCAATGCGGGATTTCTGGCCGTCCAGATCCTGGCTTTGTCCGATGAGAAGCTCGCCACACGGTTCGCGCAGTTCAAGGCGAACCTCGAAAAGGTCGTTGAAGAAAAGAGCCGCCGGATTCAGGGAATCGAGATCTGATGCAGCGCACGTTTCACATCGCCAACTTTGGTTGCCGCGCTTCTCAATCGGAGGGCGCGTCGATTCAGGAGGAACTCCTCCACGAGGATGCGATCGAATCCGAGTCCGCGAACGACGCGCATGTCGTCATCGTCAATTCCTGCACGGTGACCGAAGAGGCCGACCGCCAGGTCCGTCAGATGATCCGGCGGGTCGCGTCGCGGAATCCGAACGCGCAGATCATCGTAACCGGTTGTTATGCCCAGCGCGCTCCCGAAGAGCTGTCCGGCATGCCTCAAGTCCGGTACGTCGTCGGAAATTCCCATAAGCCCCTCATCGGCGAGCTCGCGATGAACATTTTCGACGAAGACTTCACGGCCGGCGGCCGCGGCGAAATCCTCTGCAGCAACATTTTTCTCGAGAAGGAACTGAAGCCGTCATCGCACCTCGGCTCCGGCGGCCGAACCCGCGCTATCGTGAAAGTTCAGGACGGCTGCAATGCGAATTGTTCGTTCTGCATCATCCCTTCGGTTCGCGGCCGAAGCCGCAGCATGCCGCCGGCCGTGGTGCTTCAGGAGATCCGCGATCTGGTCGCGAGGGGCTACAAGGAAATTGTGTTTTCGGGAATCCACCTGGGCACTTACGGCCGGGACCTCGATCCAAAGACCACTTTCTTCGACTTGATCGCCGCCGCGCTGGGAATCGGGGCCCTGGAACGGATCCGATTGAGTTCAATCGAGCCGCTGGAGGTGACACCGGAGATCATCAGGCTGATGGCCGGCGATCCGAGAGTCGCCCACCACTTCCATATTCCGTTGCAAAGCGGGTCCGCTGCCATATTGAAGGCCATGTACCGCCCGTATACGCCGGGCTACTATGCGGACCTGGTTGAGCGCGTGCGTAATGCCGTTCCCGACGCGTCCATTGGTGCGGACGTGATGGTGGGCTTCCCCGGAGAATCCGACGGCGAGTTCAATGAAACCTACCGTCTCATCGAACAGTCGCCGCTAACCTACCTTCACGTATTCCCGTTTTCGTCCCGCCCCGGCACGGTTGCCGCCGGTTTGTCTTATGCGGCCCCGGATCACGTTTCGAAACACAGGGCGAAGGCGTTGCGCGGGCTGATCGCGCGGAAGAATGAAGCGTTCCGCCGAAGAATTGTAGGTTCGGAAATCGAGGTTCTCGTCCTCGAGGAAGATCCGGAAGACGGATACCGCGCGGCCATCAGCAGCAACTTCATCCGGGTTCGCGTCCCTGAAAACCTT
>JAHFTY010000180.1 GCA_023265365.1 Acidobacteriota bacterium | reverse complement strand
TCTTCGCGTCTTCGGCGACCTGCAGGTTCTTCGGGCCGGCGCCGGCCTGGAGCAGCAGCGCGAGAATGAGCGTTTGAATCATTAGTGTCCTTTCTCCCCAACGATACTGTCTACAGACGGAGAGACCCAGCGAAATGTCTCGCGAATTCCTGCAAGGCCCGGCCCCGGTGGCTCGTCCGGTTCTTCTCGCCGATCGTCAGTTCGGCCATTGTCCGGTTGAATTCGGGGATCCGGAAGATGGGATCGTAGCCAAAACCGTTCGTGCCGGACGGCGCGCGGCCGATCATGCCATCCACGCGCCCTTCCCCCGTCCACAGGACGTTTCCATCCTGCGCCAGGGCGAGCGCGCAGACGAACGCGGCTTGCCGGCGATGGTCCGGGACGTGGGTCATTTCCTCGAGCACCTTTCGAATCCGCGCAAGGTCGTCGCCCTCCGCGTACCTGGCGGACCGGACGCCGGGTCTTCCGTCCAGCGCGTCGATCGAGAGGCCGGAGTCGTCCGCCAGAACGAGATCGTTCACATACCGGCTCGTATGCCGCGCCTTGATGATTGCATTTTCGACGAACGTGATTCCGGTTTCTTCAACGTCAGGGACGGTTTCGGGCTGGGGCACAACCTCGAATGGAGTTCCAAGGGCCGACTGAACTTCGTAGACCTTGTGTGGATTCTTCGTGCCTAGAACGATCCGCATTGGACCACCCCGGCGCTTCGCGCCACCCCTCCTCGTTGAGGAGGGGAAAATGTTGGGCGATGCGGTTTCCCCTCCTCGACGAGGAGGGGTGGCGCGAAGCGCCGGGGTGGTGTCATTACAGCCCCAGCGTCCGCCGTTGCAACGCGATCAGTTCCTGTATCCCGTTGCGGCCGAGTTCGAGGAGTTCATGGAGAACCGCCGGGCTGAAGGGATTGCGTTCGGCGGTGCCCTGAATTTCGATGAACTCGTTGCGATCGGTCATCACCAGATTGAAGTCCACGTCCGCCGAGGAATCCTCCACGTAGTTCAGGTCGCACATCGGGATGCCGCCAATCACGCCGACGCTCACGGCGGCGACGAAGCTCCGGATCGGGTTTTCCCTGAGGGCGCCGGTCTTGCGGATTTTGTCGAGCGCCAGACACATCGCCATGAACCCGCCGGTGATCGACGCGGTGCGCGTTCCGCCGTCCGCTTCGATCACGTCGCAATCCATCCACAGCGTGCGCTCCCCAAGTTTGTTCAGATCGATCGCGGTGCGCAGCGACCGCCCGATCAGCCGCTGAATCTCGTGCGTGCGTCCCGACCTCTTGCCGGTGGAGGACTCGCGCGGTGTGCGCGTGTTGGTGGCGCGCGGGATCATGGAATATTCCGAGGTGATCCAGCCCTTGCCCTGGTTCTTCAAGAACGAGGGGACCGTGTCTTCGATGGTGGCGGTGCAGATCACCCGCGTCTTCCCGACTTCGATTAGAACGGAGCCTTCCGCCTGTGAAATGAAATCCGTCGTGATGCGGACCGGCCGCATCTGGTTGGCTGTTCTTCCATCTTTTCTCATCGTTCGGGTACCGCCTGGGCCACGGCCGGATTCCCGGGTGGCGGGACATTCGTGATCGAAAGGTCCATCTGAAGGGGGAGCAGCAGAAGGACGTGTCCGGCGAGCGTTTCCTTTTCGGTGCCGCCGATCAGGATTTTGACTTCCTGGATTTCCGGCAGGTTGTACGTGAGCGAATTCACAATCGAGTAGATCGTCGCCTGTTCGTTCAAAATGCCGCCCGGGTGGTTCGTGGCGATGGTGTTGGTGAAATCGATGAACAGGATGCCTTTCCCGGAAATGAACAAATCGTCCACTTTCGTGTCCTTCGGCAGGGACGGCATGAATGTCCTGGACGCGGGACCATCCTGAAGCTTCTGTAAGATCTGCCTGGCGCGATTCACCAGTTCCGTGGATTTGAATACGGTCTGATCCTCAGCGCCGAGCGGAACGGAGCCGTCGGCGGTGGGAAAGAAGATCTTGGCGGTCATTGGCGGATCGCTTGGTTTGTACAAGGGCTCGACCGGCGGTGTGAACGGGTTCGCGGGGGATTCCCTGTCGGTTTGAACCATCGACCGCACGCGCCCGACGACATCGACGAAAAAGCCGAGCGACACGGCGAACCCGATGGCGAGGACGATCAACCCGATTTTGATGTGTCGTGGCATCGCTATGGAGTGAGCTGCTGGACTGCGTTGACGATCGTGTTCACCAGCCGGTTCTGGAATCCGGCGTCCACCAGCGTTTGAGCATTCACGTTGTTGTTCAGGTTTCCAATTTCCAGAGCGATGCCCGGCATGGTGGCGCTGCTCAAAACGCCCAGAGGCGCGTTTCGCACCGGAAACTTCCATCCGGGGATGGCTTTCGTCAGCTCGTCCTGAAGAATCTTCGCAAACTGAATACTCGACTGGTGCGAGGTCCGGTAACCGAGATACCACGGCAGGAACAGGTGTCCCGAAGTTGGTGTGACCGGCCCGCCGAAGTCTTCCTTCATGACGAACACGGAGGATCCCGAATCCAGCTTGTTGGCCGAGTAACCAATATGGATGCTGATGAACAGGTTTGCCTGGTTGTTGTTGGCGACCGCCGATCGCGCTTCGCTGTCCATCGCCACGTCGGCGTCGCGTGTGAGCAGAACCGTGACGCCGAGCCGGCTCTGCAGTGCGCCGCGCAGTCGCCGGGCGATGGCGAGCGTCAGATCCTTCTCGGAAAGGCCGGGGCTCCTGGTCCCGCTGTCGAGGCCGCCGTGTCCCGGATCCAGGACGACGACCCGCAACTTCGACGCATTCGGCAGCGCGGCCGGCCGGTCCGGTGCGGCCGGCGCGGGCGCCGGCTCGGGTGCGGGAGGTTCGGTCGTGACCGGTGTTCCCTTGCGCAGAAAGTCGACGAAGAAAATCTCGTTGCCTTCCGCAGGCGTCACCCGGACGTCCGCCACGTCTTCCGTGGTTTCGACAACAATCCTGGACGTGCCGTCCGAATCGTCATAGGCGACCGAACGGACGAGCCGGTCTTTGTGGTCCACCGTTTCGCGAAGCGGATCGAGCGGGCTCTTGTCGATCTGAATCACCGCCCGTTTCGGATCGTCATGATTGACCGAAACCCGGGTTGCGGCGCCGACGCGCAGGGTGAGCCGTGTGATCGATCCCAGCGACTGCGCGTTCATCGCCAGCTCCGGCGCCTGCACGTTGCCCGCGAAGATGCGTCCGGAACGGTACCGGAATTCGGTTCCGGTAATCCGGCTGAGTCCCTGCGTCAGAAAGTCGATAGGAACGAGCCAGCGGTCGTTTTCGCGCAGAATGGGGTTCCGCAGCAGAACGATCTGGTCGTTGATCGAGATCAAGCCGCTGTTCCTGGTCAGCACCAGTCGCGACGCGCCGCTGCGCACAGTGAATGTCTCCAGGGCCAGCGCATCGGTATAAGGAAGTTTCAGGAACTGGACGATTTCGATCAGGGGAAGATAAGTCGAACGGTTGACAATCTCCGGTTTCACCACCAGTTTGGCGTTCTCGAAATAGATCGGAAATCCGGCGTCGGCTCCGGAGACGCGTCCGGAAATGAAAAGGGCAGCACACAGTGCCGCCAGCAAACAGAGCTTTTTCATACGCGAACTTTAGTCTAACGTATCGCCGATTCCGCCGGGGAGATTGTTCACCACGATCACGGGCTTTGCACAAAAAGTCGCAGGACGAGAAAACTACTCAGATGTCTCCTCGTTGAGGCACTGCTGTCCCAATGAAGCGAAATCGAGGAAAAGCGTTTTTTTTCCCTCCTCGTCGAGGAGGCGTGGCGCGAAGCGCCGGGGTGGTGCTGTTCAAGAAATGGATTTTGTTGAACGAACCGCCCCGCCGCTTCGCGGCACCCCGCCTTGGCCAAGGCGGGGAAAAGTCTTCGTCCAGCGACTGGCTTCATGTAAGAACCAGACCGCATCGCCCAACGGTTTTTCTCACTTAGGGAATGTTGGATCCAAACCGACGTACGCGACTGAGTTAAGTCTGCCTGCGCGTCATAGAATGCCGGTCTGGTTTCCATCCCGGCTGAGACTATTTTCCGACCACCAGAATTGAAAACGAATCCGCCACCATCGGCCCGCGTCCGCGGGCGCCGGGTGCGGCGGCTCCGTATTCCGCGGCGATGACAAAGAGGTGGTTGGTCTTCGGGTCGAACGAGAGCGTCTTGCCGCTGACCATCGTCTGCAGCGTCTGTTGGACGACGAAGCTTGCCGGACTGTTTTCTTTGATGATGGTCAGCGTGCCGTCGCCCTGAGAGCTGAAGGCTTCCATGGTCGCGGGATTGAAGACGGCGCCGTCGGTTCCGGCGCCGAGGGGCAGCGTGCCCAGAATCTTTCCATCCGCCGCATTGAGCATCACCATGTTTGCGGGATTGCGGCAGGCGGCAAAAAGAACGTGGTTTTTGTTGTCGATGGCGAGCCCGGCGCAAGTGCCGCCCTTGCCGGTGAGATCATAGTGATTCGTGACCATCATCGTGCGGGCGTCGATGACCGCGACGTTCTCCTTGTCCTCGATATCGACGTACACGTGACCGGCTCCGTCCGTCACCGCCTGTTCCGGAGCGCCGCCCAGATCGATGGTGCCGGCGACGGTACCGTCAACGGTGTTGATCACGGTGGCATGAGGCGCGACATGACTGAAGACGTATACGCGCTGGTTAAACGGGTCGAACAGGATGCCGTCGGGGTTTCCCTGGACGTCGATTGTCTTGATAACCTGCAGGGTCTTCGCGTCCCACATCGCCACCGGCTTGCTGCTGGAAAAGCCGTGGTTCGATTTCGGATCCACCGTCGCGCCGCGCGCCGAGGTGTTGGGAATCTCTCCAACGGGCGCAAGCGTATCCAGATCGAAGACGGTGACGCGGGCGCCCTGTCCGCTTCGGGGAATGTACAGGCGCCGGTTCGCGCTGTCGGCGTAGACATAATCGAATCCGCCGGCGCCCCCGACTTTCGCGGTTTTCAAAATCTTGTAAGGGCCGGCCGCGGGCGTTTGAGCGGCGATCGCGATTGAGGCGATCGTTAAGAGAACGAGAACAACGACCGGAAAAAGCCGTCGCATGGTGCCTCCTGGTCTGGGTGCGCCGGATCATAGCACGGCTCCAATTACTCGTCCTCGCAGGCTAAGGGCGGCGCGAAGCGCGGGGGTTGGCGCCGTTCGAGAAATTGAAAGACAACGCATTCCGCTTACTGTGGACACGCAGGGCGCAAGTCTACGACAATGCGTGGCCAGGAGTAACCCATGAAGCTTCGATTTCTCGTTCTCATGCTGGCCTTGAGCGTGACGCCGTGTTTCGCGCAGTCGAAGGCCAAGGCCGACAACGTGCCGGAAATTCCCTACGACTCGGTTTCGAACTTTCTCAAGCTTCCCGATGGGTTGTATCTGGGAGAGGGAATCGGGGTCGCCACCAATTCGAAAGGGCATGTCTTCGTCTACACCCGGAGCGGCGATACGCGGCTGTTCGAGTTCGATCAAAACGGCAACTACGTCCGGGAGATCGGCCAGGGGCTCTACGGCTTCGAGTTTGCGCATGCGGTCCGCGTCGATGCGCAGGACAACATCTGGGCCGTCGACGAGGGATCGAATATGGTCATCAAGTTTAATCCCGAGGGCCGCGTCGCGATGGTGCTCGGCCGCCGCCCCGAGATGGTCGACGGCTTTGTGGCGCCGCCTCCGGCGCTTGAAGCCCAACCCTACGTCTTCAACCGTCCGACCGATGTGGGCTGGGATGCGGCGGGAAACATCTTCGTCACCGATGGGTACGGCAACAGCCGCGTGGTGAAGTTCGACAAGAACGGACGCTTTCTCAAACAAGTCGGCACGCGCGGCTCACAACCGGGGCAACTGAACCTTCCGCACAACATGGCGATGGATGCGGCGGGCAATGTTTACGTGGACGACCGCAGCAACACCCGCGTCCAGGTGTTCGACAACGATCTGAATCCCAAAGCGATTTACGACAACGTGGGCAACCCCTGGGCGATTTGCATCTCGCCCGGGCCGCACCAGTACCTGTTTGTATCGAACTCTCTTCCGGACAACGGTCTTTCCCAGTTCCGCGACATCACCGGCGAGATCTACAAAATGGAACTGGACGGCGCCATCGTCGGCAAGTTCGGCAAGGCGGGCAAACAACTGAAGGAGTTCAGCACGGTGCACGAAATCGATTGCCGCAATCCGGATGAACTCTTCGTGGCGGAGATCACCGCATTTCGCATTCAGAAAATCCTTCTGGGGAAAAAGCCATGAAACGAGCACTTCTGCTCCTTGCACTCGCAACTCACCTGGCGGCCCAATCGGTTCCCGAAATTGCCTACGACGCCGCTTCCAATCTGAAATTGCCGGCCGACACCCACCTCGGCGAAGCGGCCGGTGTGGCGACCAATTCCCGGGGCAATCTTTATGTCTATACGCGCACCGGCAATCCAACCGCGATGATGGGCGCGTCACGCATCATCACGCATGGCGGATCGCGTCTGTTCGCGTTCGATGCGAACGGCAACTTCGTTCGCGAGATCGGCCAGGGCATCTACGGGTTTTTGCAGGCGCACGGCGTTCGCGTGGATGCGCAGGACAATATCTGGACCATCGACGAAGCCGCCAACCAGATCGCTAAATTCAGCCCCGAAGGACGCGTGCTGATGGTCATGGGCCGGAAACCGGAAGCCATCAATGTCCGCGTCGCGCAGCCTCCTCCTGCCGGCGGACCGCCCGCCGGCGGAGCCCGCGGCGGTGCGGGCCAGCGAGGCGCCCCGGGTGCGGGAGGCGCGGGAGACGCGTTCAATCGTCCGGCCGACGTGGCGTGGGACGCCGCGGGGAACATTTTCGTGGCGGACGGTCATGGCAACGCCCGAATTGCGAAGTTCGACAAGAACGGCCGATTCATTTCTTCCTGGGGCCAGCGTGGAACCGAAAACGGCCAGTTCGACACGCCCCATTCCATCGCGCTCGATGCGCAGGGCAATGTTTATGTCGCCGACCAGGGAAACAAGCGCATTCAGGTTTTCGACAACGACGGGAAGTACAAAACCCAGATTGCCAATATCGGGACGCCCACCGCGGTCTGCATCACGCGCGGTCCGCATCAATATCTGTACTCGGCGCACACGGGGGATCCGTACGGCATGGACGACGCCGCGATCTACAAGCTGGAACTCGATGGAAAGATCGTCGGGAAGTTCGGGAAGGCCGGCAAGCTTCCGAAGGAATTCGGCCTGGTCCATTCGATCGATTGCCGGAACGAGAACGAGCTGTATATCGGCGAACTCAGTAACTGGAGGGTCCAGAAGATCACGCTGCGGCCCGGAGGCGTCAAATGAAAGGGAAAATCCAGGTCAGACCGGTCATCTCCTGTTTTCGCCGGGCCCTGGTTTTACTTTTAATGTTTGCGGTTACCGGCGCTGCCCAGGAGTCGTACGACGTCATCATCCGGAACGGCAGAATCATCGACGGGAGCGGAAATCCGTGGATCTATGCCGACGTCGGCATCCGCGCCGACCGCATCGTCCGTATCGGCGATCTTTCGGGGGTCCGGGCGCCGCGCGTGATCGATGCGAAGAACCTGGTGGTTGCGCCCGGTTTTATCGATCCGCACACGCACGCGCTCGGCGGGATTCAGGCGGCGCCCACGGCGGAATCGGCGCTGCTTCAAGGCGTGACGACACTGACGGAAGGCAATGACGGCAGCAGTCCCTTTCCCATCGCCGCCTCCCTGGCCGAGATCGAGAAACTGAAGATCAGCGCCAACTGGGCCCTCTACGTGGGCCACGGCACGATCCGGGAGCGTGTGATGGGCAACGTCAACCGCGCGCCGACGGCCGACGAGCTGGAAAAAATGAAGCAGATGGTTGCCCAGGGCATGGAAGACGGCGCCCTCGGTTTATCGACGGGACTCTTTTACGTCCCTGGCAATTTCGCGAAGACCGACGAGGTGATCGAGCTTTCGAAGGTCGCGGCGAAATACAAAGGGATGTACATCTCCCATATGCGGAACGAAGCCGAAGGCGTGACGGAATCCGTCGCCGAGACGATTCGCATCGGGCGCGAAGCCGGATTGCCGGTCCAGATGACCCATCACAAGGCGTCCGGCAAAGACGCCTGGGGGCAGACCGTCCAAACGCTCAAGATGGTGGATGAGGCGCGGGCGGCGGGCGTGGACGTCACGATGGATCAGTATCCCTATACCGCGTCGGCAACGAGTCTCGAAGGCGGCCTTGTGCCTCAGTGGGCCAGCGAAGGAACCGGCGACGACAAGCTCAGGCGTCTCCGCGATCCGGCTACTCGCGCCAGGATCAAGACGGATATCGTGTACAACATCATCCATGTGCGCGGCGGCGGCGATCCGAAAAACGTGTTCATCTCGCAATGCCGTTTCGATCCTTCCCTGAACGGGAAAAACCTCGCGCAGATCACGCAGGAGCGTGGCATGACGCCAACCGCCGAAAATGCCGCCGAAGTGACGATGGACATCGTTGCCGGGGGCGGCGCCGCGGCGATCTTCCACGCCATCTCGGAAGACGATGTCGAGCGGGTCATGAAACATCCATGGACCGCCATCGGGTCGGATGGAGGCGTCGCCAGTCTGGAAACCGCGACCGGCGTTCCTCACCCGCGGCAATACGGAACGTTTGCTCGAGTTCTCGGCGTCTACGTGCGCGAGAAACACGTCATCACGCTGGAAGAGGCAATCCGCAAAATGACCAGCCTGACCGCCCAGCGGCTGGGCATTCGCGACCGCGGCCTGCTGCGGGAGGGTTTCCGCGCGGACGTCGTGGCGTTCGATCCGGATCGGATCAAGGACATGTCCACGTTCGAGAAACCGCACCAGTACGCCGCTGGCGTTCAGTACGTTCTCGTCAACGGCCAGACCGTTGTCGATGGCGGCAAACACACGGGCGCCCGGCCGGGCATGATCATCCGCGGCCCGGGTTACAAGAAATGAAGCGTCTGTTCCTGATGCTTCTGCCGGCGCTTTCCGCCCTCGCGCCGAATCCGCATTTCTGAAGTATGTGGATGGCGGCTTCTTCGCCGGCGCGAGTTTTTCGCGAACGGTGACGCCGGATAATCGGCCCGCGGATCCGGTAAACTTGAAGCCGCCGGTCAAGATCATCAATATCCGTCGCAAATGAATGAGGAGGAGACGATGAGAATGTTTTCTTTGATCACGTTGGGATTGGTGTTGGCCGCGTCCGGGCTTTCTCAGGATACGGCGATCGATGTTACCGGCAAGTGGACGTTTCAGGTCGAAACGACGGCCGGGGCCGGAAGCCCTACGGTGGTCTTCAAGCAGGAAGGCGAAAAGTTGAGCGGGCACTACTCGGGCCAGATCGGCGAAGCGGATTTCACGGGAACCGTGAAGGGCAAGGCGATCACGTTTTCGTTCAGCACGAACGTGCAGGGGCTCGACCTCCACGCCACCTACACCGGAACCCTCGAAGGAAAAGACGCCATCAAGGGGACCGTCACTTTCACAGGTCTCGGCGACGGGACGTTCACCGGAAAGCGAAACTAGCCCCGGGCTAGCTACGAAACATTCGTCCAAATGGCCGCCCCAGGCTTGTACCTCAGCACGGTTGTCGCCGCCGAACTCAGAGCCGGCACGACTGGGGCGCTCTACCTTGGTAAGCTGGAGAATGCCGTCCTTAAGCCGTATTACAAGCGCGGTCGTGTCATCCATCCATCGGCGGCCGCCGGGGAAGCCC
>JAHFTY010000179.1 GCA_023265365.1 Acidobacteriota bacterium | reverse complement strand
CTGAAAAAAAGGACATTTGAGCCGAGCCCGTTCAAGCGGCCCGCGGTTGCGCCGCCTCCGCCTCCTCCGATTTCGCCTCCGCCGAACTTAAAGATGCCGGAGTTCTCGAGGAAGAACTCCCGCTTCTCCGGAAAGAAAAGGCTGAAGCGCGTCAGGTTGATTTGCTGCTCGTCCGCCTCGACCTGTGAGAAATCCGTGTTGTACGTGAAATCCAAAGTGAGCGCTGAAGTGACGCCATACTTCGCGTCGAATCCGACGTCTGCATCGCTCCTGGTGATCTTCGAGATGCCGTTTTGCGAAACGCTGGAATTGACATAGGGCTTGAACCGAATGTTGACGCCCGGCCGGATCCCTTCGAGATCTTCCAAAGTTCCAGCCAGTGAAACACGTTGCAGATTGTAAATGCGCGGAAGCGGCGACCAGTAGCTGTCTTCATTGCGTACGTTGCTGCGCAGGCCGCGGTGGAAATTGATGCCCCAGGTTTGCAGGTCGCTCTGACGGAATTTGAGAGTCTTGAAAGGAATCGCAATTTCGGCGGCCCATCCATCCTCCGTCACACTGGTCTTGACATACCAGACGCCATCCCAATTCGCGTTCACTTCGCGGCCCTCATTGATCATCTGGGCGTCTCTCTTGGCCCCGGCGGCATTGATGGAGAACAGATACCCGTTGCGCTGATCCCGGAATGTGTCCAGCACAACCTCAAACACGTCGTTCGATTCCGTGCCGAAGTCTTTTTTCAGGTCGCTGATGACGAGGTTCCCGACCTTCGAATCACGCGCATCCACTCCGAAATACAGGTTGTCCCGGTCGTACAGAACGCGCACCTCGGTTTGCTCCACCGACGACTGCCCCTCTTTCGGTTCCGACTGAATGAAGTCGGAAGCCATCGATGCCGCTTTCCATGCCGGTTCGTTCAGCTTTCCATCGATCCGTATTTCCTGCGAAACCTTGAGGGCCTTGAGACGGCGCTCGAAGTGAGCGGTCTCGTAATTGATATCGGTGGTGCTCAGCCCGAGTAGAAGCATCAGAAACAGGTAAGTCATGGACACATCCTCAAGTCAGAGACGCGAATCCGACGCTTCCGAAACGCGTCCGACCATCTGCGAAGCCCTCTGCGTGTGTCAGGAACACCGGACTTGATGTGTAACGATCAGTAGTCTGGGAAGCCCGGAGGTTTTTTCCAACTCTTCATCATGAGACGAGCGGCGACGAAATAGAGAAGGCCAATGAAAAACGGCAGGCTCGCGACAAACCAGAAGTTGAAATCGTAGGGCCGGATCACATAAGCGTTACCGCCAAACCACAGCGCTGAAATCAACAACCAGATCCAGACCAGCATGCCGGGAATTCTAATCTGTTTCGGGCGTCAATGCCTGTGACCGGCGTTAGAGTGTCCTGTGACCTGCGTCGGAGAACCGTGGTTCCGAGAATGTTACGCTGACCCGGAAGACATAGCTCGAGAGGAGCTAACGCTTGATCGAGATTCGAATCCACGGTCGGGGGGGGCAGGGAGCGGTTGTGGCCTCACTGATCCTTGCCCGGGCTGCACACCACCAGGGCTGGGAAGTCCAGGTCTTTCCGGAATTCGGCGTGGAGCGCCGCGGCGCCCCGGTCACGGCGTTTGCGCGGCTGGACCGGCAACCGATATATCTCCGCTCCAAAGTCTATGAGCCGGATCACGTCATTGTGTTCGACCCGGGTCTGAAGGAGTCGATCGATGTCACCGCCGGCTTGAAGGACAACGGCTGGATCCTTGTGAATACCTCCAGTCCCCCGGAAGCGATCCGGAATCTGGAGCGCTTCCGGCCGGCCACCATCGATGCGACCGGCATCGCCGCCAAGTACAAGATCGGAACCGCCACCGCTCCCATCGTCAACACAACGATGGTCGGGGCCTTCGCCGGAGTTTCAGGATTGTTCTCGATGGAATCTGTGGCTGCCGGGATTCGCGAAACGATCCAGGGACCCGCAGCGGCGCTCAATATCGCGGCGGCCAGTGAAGCCTATCAGGTGTGCGCCGGACCTTCGCGGCCACCCGTGGAAGCGGAAACGGGAATACGACAATGACAAGCCCAAAGCCAGTTGCCGGAAAAGGAGCTTTTCAAGACAGCGGCGTCGTCAAATCCGTCGCTTCGATGGACTGGAATCCCACCGGCTCATGGAAGTATCTCGAGCCCTTTTATGAGGACTGGTTCGCGCCGTGTTCGCACGCCTGTCCGGCGGGTAACGATATCGTCACTTGGCTTCGATTCGTCGAAGAGGGCCGGTATCAGGAAGCGGCCCGGTCCCTTCTGAACTTCAACCCCTTCCCCGCCACGCTCGGTTGCGTTTGCCCCCATCCTTGCGAGACACCCTGTAATCGGAAAGCTCTCGGTGGCGCGATTGCGATTCAATCCGTCGAACGCTTCCTGGGTGAATATGCCATCGAGCACGACGTGATGCCGGAACTCGAAACAAGTGGCAGCGGACGGGTCGTGATCGCCGGGGCGGGACCGGCCGCGCTCTCGGCGGCATACTTTCTGCGGCTGCGCGGATACGACGTTACCGTTCTGGATCGACCGGCCGGACCCCAGACCGGGCTGCTCTCGATTCCGGCGTTTCGACTGCCGCGCCGGATTGTTGAAGCGGAATACGATCGATTGCGCCGGATCGGCATCAAGTTCGAGGAGTCCGGACCCGATGCGCCACGTGCGCCCTTCTCGCTGAATGGACACAGCGCCGGTCTGGTGGCGAACCTCGCGGAACCGGAAACCGAGGCCATTGAAGGTCTCCATCATCCGGCGGTCCTCGATCTGGTCCGCCTGTTGGACATGACCCGCCACGGATCCGGGCTGCCTTCCGGCCGCCGCCTCGCGATTGCCGGAAGCCGGAATGACGCCCTGGATCTGGCGCGCAGCCTGGTACGCGAGGGCCACGAAGTGACCGTGTTCTGCCGCGATGCGAAAGCCGACGCCTCGTTCTCCAAAGAAGACCTGGCACTGGCCGCGGAAGAGGGTGTCCGCGTCGAGTTCCTTACCGCGGTCTGCCGAATCCTTTTCGACGGTGATCGCCTGCAAGGTTTGATCTGTGCGCGGACGCGGAATGTCGCAGGCCCCGTTTATGGACGGGCTCCCATCCGGATCGTGGGAACGGAGTTCACGTTCGAGGTGGATCACCTTGTGACGTCGTTGCCGTCACCGAAGAACGGGAGTCCGTTTGTAGATGCCTCGACCGGGCTCGCACCGGTTTTCGAGTGCCCGGACAGCCTGGATTCCGCCTCTCTGGGCAGCGCCGTTTCGAACGGACGTAAAGTCGCGGCCGAGATTCACGCACACCTGTCCGGCGCTGCTCAGCCAGCGATGACACCGGTTGAGCTTCGCGGCGTCGGCGAAGAGATCGCAAAGTTCAAAGACTTCAACGAGGCTTATTTTCGAATCGATCCGGGGCCGTCCCGGATGTGGCGCGATCGCGGCGAACGGCTGCGGGATTTCGATGATGTTCGTTTGACTCTCTCGGAACCGGCGATCCGCCGCGAGGGATCTCGTTGTTTCAAATGCGGCACGTGTACGCTTTGCGGCAACTGCGAACTGTTCTGTCCGGACAACTCGATCGTGCTCGCGACGGATGGAAGCCGATACGAGATTCGACAGCAATACTGCAAAGGCTGCATGGTCTGTGTCGAAGAATGTCCACGGGCAGCGATCCATTCGCGCAGGGCAGGCGTGAGTGTGGAGACACGATGATGCGCGTTGAAGAAAAAACGGCCGTCCGGGTCATCACCGGAAACGAAGCGGCGGCCTGGGCCGCATTCCTGGCCCGCAGCCAGGTGATTGCCTCCTACCCCATCACCCCACAGACGTCGCTCATCGAAACGCTGGCCAGCCTGACCGCAAAAGCCCCGGGACGATGCCGCTTCATCAATGTCGAATCCGAACACTCGGCCATGGCGGCCTGCATTGCCGCCGCGACCGCGGGTGCACGGGCGTTCACCGCCACGAGTTCGCAGGGCCTGCTGCTGATGCACGAACTGCTTCACTGGGCTTCCGGCGCGCGTCTGCCGATCGTTCTGGTGAATGTCAACCGGGCCACGGCGCCGGGCTGGAACATCTGGACCGATCAGAACGATTCGATGTCTCAACGGGACACCGGATGGATTCAGTTCTATTGCGAAAGCGCGCAGGAAGTCCTCGACACCGTCATCCAGTCGTACCGGCTGTCCGAAGAGTTGCGGGTACCCTCCATGGTGATTCTGGATGCATTCTTTTTATCCCATACCGCAGAGCCGGTGGAGATGCCTTCACAGGATCTCGTGGACTGCTTCCTTCCGCCCTGGTCTCCGGAGTTTCTTCTCGACGTGGACAACCCGGCCGCTTTCGGAGGACTGCTTGGAATCGACCATTACCAGGAGATGCGCGGCGATCTGCACGAGGCGCTGCACGCCGCGGCGACAAGGGTCGAAGGCGTGGATCTCGCATGGAAGGAGTTGACGGGCAGGAGTTACGGAACGATCGAGGAGTACCGTTGCGGGGATGCCGACATCGTGCTGATGACCGTCGCCACCGCATCCAGTACGGCGAGGCTCGTCGTGGACTCCTTTCGCGAAAGAGGTGTGGGAATCGGGCGCCTGAAGTTGCGCATGTTTCGTCCGTTCCCGGACGAATTGCTACGCGAGCGTTTGCGCGGCAAGCGGCACCTCATTGTCCTGGATCGCAATTGCTCCTACGGCAGCAATGGGATTCTGTTCACCGAAATCAAGGGTGCCCTGTATGGCCTGCCCGAAGCCGAACGGCCCCAGGTGCACGGGTACATTTCGGGTCTTGGGGGCCGCGACCTCACTCCGGCTCGAATTGAATCAATGGTCGAACACGCACTGAACCATGCTGCCGAGGAACGCAGCGTGTGGATCGGTTGAGCTGAAAGATCATGACCAACAATACATTTGGAACGACGACCGAGTCGGTCATGCACCGCGACGACATTATGGGTCCGGGCCACCTGGCGTGCGCGGGGTGCGGCATCATCCCGATGCTGCGGCTTCTTTTGAAAGTGTTCGGCCGGCGAACGGTCGTCGTCACGCCCGCGTGTTGTTAT
This sequence comes from Acidobacteriota bacterium, assembly GCA_023265365.1. Lineage (GTDB taxonomy): Bacteria > Acidobacteriota > Terriglobia > 20CM-2-55-15 > 20CM-2-55-15 > JAHFTY01. The sequence goes on along the minus strand of JAHFTY010000179.1, from coordinate 4,676 downwards.
GCCGTGGTCGACGGTCCTTTCCCGTATTCCGCCATCGGTGTGCCGTTCATGCACTGCGCGTTTGAAACGGCGGCAGCCTCCGCTGCGGGCGTTCGCGCCGCTTTCGACATGCGAGGTATCCCCGACGTCAACGTGATCGTGCTGGCGGGCGACGGTGGAACGTTCGACATCGGATTTCAGGCGCTGTCCGGCGCGGCCGAGCGCAACGAAAACATCGTCTATGTCTGCTACGACAACGAAGCCTACATGAACACCGGGATCCAGCGGTCCTCGGCCACGCCGCTGGGGGCCTGGACGACGACCACGCCGGAACAAGCTCCGAAAGCGGAATCCAAGAAGGACATCGGCACCATCATGGCCGGGCACCGCATCCCCTATTTCGCCACGACCAGCATGGCCTATCCCGAGGACATGCTCGCAAAATTCGAGAAAGCCAAAGCGATGTCCGGTTTCCGAATGATCCACTATCACTGTTCCTGCCCCACGGGATGGAAAGCGGATTCGCGGGACATGATCGGGCTGGCCCGGCTTGCCGTCCAGACGCGGGCCTTCCCGCTTTACGAGATCCTCGATGGGGAGTCCTGGCAAATCACCGTCGATCCTGAACCCGCGGACCTGCAGGAGTACTTCAGGATCCAGGGGCGCTACCGGCATATCCAACCCAACCAGCTCACCGAGATTGAACGGCATCTGGACAAAGAATGGAAAACGCTTTCAAGGAAGGCGTCCGCGCCGGAATCCTCAGGCCGTTAAATGGTGAGTCCCCGAATTGTCGTTAGGCGAAAGGTTTTCCCCTCCTCGACGAGGAGGGGTGGCGCGAAGCGCCGGGGTGGTGTCCACAATTTACTCGCGGAGTGCTACTGCTTTCGAACGCCGGAATCTTTACGCATGAAGAAGGTGTAGTACGCGACGCACACAACGCCCGCCCAGATCACGGCGACCAGCCTGACGATCCCCTCGGCGTTGCCGGAGTACGTCTCCATCGCCAACCCTTCGGTCGGCGCTGGCCCCCAGATGTAATACGGGAGAAGCATCGAGACAAGTGCCGCAGCGATCAAAGTCTGAAAAACCACGGCAACGAATAGAACGACTTTGGACTTCGGTTGCGACATGCCTACGAGAATAAGGTCAATCGCCCGCCATGTAAATGCAGCTTTCGCTCTAATTTTCTAGTGCAGATGCGGCGGTCGGTTATCCGTTGTTCCACCTTTGGATCACACAATCACGTAATTGAACTCCTATTGTCCTCCTGCGGATTGATGACATAAGGGGCGCGTTCTAGCAGGACAACATTTCGCGCGAACTGGCACACCGGAACAAACTGGTGACCCCGAGGCGGCCGTGTTGGAGCGCGCTGGGTAGTGCACAGACGTTCAGCGCTGGCTCAACACGGGTCAACGCCGTTGGAGGCATCATGCCAAAGAAGCTGATCTTCTCGATATGCGCGACTCTGAGTCTCGGTCTAATCCTCACCGGCTGGAGTGCGGGAGCGCCGGCCCAACGCGGCGCGCCTCCGGGCGGCGCCGCGGTCCAGGGGAACCGCGGCGGAGCGCAACCAGCGGCCGCGAACCCTCCGGCCGGCGGTGTCACGCCTCCCACTTCAGCGGCAATGATGGATTTCCTGGGACCGATCGGGAAGGTACCTGTCGCAGCGCCGTTGTCTCTCGGCTGGGCCGGAGCGCCGACCACGGATACCTACTATCTCGACAAAGATGTCGAGGACATGATCCCGGACGAATTCATATCCAATCCCGACAGCGAATTCGACTGGCATGAACTCAAGGCCTGGCATGTGGCGCCGATTCTGAAGAGTGTCAAACTGATCGGAAACCGCGTCGTGAAACCCGGCGACACGGTGACATTGGAAGCCGAAATGTCCGATCCCACCGGAACGCTGAGCGGCGCATCGCTGAGCTACTATCACAACCCCAACGGACGCCGCAGCACCATCACGTTCAACTTCCGTCCGATCTCTCAAGGCTCCGGAACCCTGCGGGCCATCCTGACCATCCCCCGCATGGCCGAGCCGGGCAACTACCGGCCGGTTCGTTTTGGGATGACGAATGAGGTTCGAAGTTCGAAAGCGTACTTCTCCGACTACCATCCGGCCATGCGAGGCCAGCCCCTCGATATCACGGTGCTCCCCCACGAAAACTTCGATGTGATGCCGCCCCGGCTCGAGTGGCTGTACGTCGGATCGATGAATCCGCCGGACGACCGCATCCACACCGTTCCGATTTCAGAGTCTGTCGGCGTCTTTGCGAAAGTGACCGACAACAAGGCGGGCGTCAGCCGCGTGAACCTGCGTTTCAACAAGGTCCGCTCCGACGGCAAAATCGGGACCAATATTTTCCAGGAACTCGATTTGAAACCGCTCATGGGACAGCCGGACGTCTATGTCGGATCCCTTCGGCTCCCGGACCACTACGAAGGCGGGGAATACCAGTTAACAACCGTGAGGCTTGAAGACAAGAACAGTCAGGAGGTCGAGCTGTATTTCAGCACGAACCCGTGGATCAAAAAAGCAAAGTTCAACGTCGTTCAAGATCCGGCCAAAGTGGATAAGACGTCTCCGAAACTGGTATCGGTGTGGATCGACAATCCGAATGGCACACTCGGGGAACCTGTCACGGTCAATGCGATTGTCCTGGACGACAAATCCGGGGTCGGAACGGTTTCGGCTGTCTTCCAGGCGGTTCCGAGCTACATCAATAATGCGCGGGTGATCCTGAGGCCGATCCCTCAGTCGGATGTCATCCAGAAGTCCGGCTTCAACACCAACACCAGCATGTACCAGGGCCAGTTGACGACTTCCATCTACCAGGAGCCCGGACGCTGGGAACTCCTGCGTTTCGTCGCCCGGGATAATGCGGACAACTATCTGGATATGCTGGCGTCGGAACATCCCGAATTCAAAAGCGTCGCCATTAATTACGGTGGCGGCTTGAGGATTCGCGAAAAGTTACTTGCGGCAAAACGCGGCGGCGCCGTTGCCTCCACCACAATGGTGCCTGGGGTTTCTTCGCCTGCCGCTTCGGCACCGGCCGCGGCACTCGCGCCGGCCGCGACCGGTGCGCAGGGTGTCCGGCCCGTACAGCCGGGCACTCCACAGACCGACGCCAGCGGAAACAGGATACGAAGGGTGGACATGATTCCGCCTCACCCGCCTCGCGGAGCGTGCCTCAACTGCCACGAACCCTGATCTGAATTCTCGAATTCGATATCGAACGAGTTCTGGACGTTTAAGGAGGAAGGAAATGGATAGAAGGAATTTTTTGAAGACTCTGAGTTCGGCGGCGACGGCGGCCTCCATTGCCGCCGGCGGAAGTTCGTTGGCTGAACCGGCGCCGGGTCCGGACTTCAAGACCAAGCACCTGATCTGGATCATCAATGGAAACGGCTGCCGCAAGAAGGAGTATTACGAGAACCCGGAGATATGCCCGAACACTGTGGCGCTCGGAAAAGAGTCCTTCGTGTTTGAGGAGGATCACAACTACACGGTTTCCGAGCACGGCAATTCGTGGACTGAACTGATCACCGGAAACGAGAACCAGTCCGGCGTGCCGTTGAATCCGACGCCTCCCGCGTACATCCGGAAAGCGTCCGGCGACAAGTCGACGAATTACTGGTGGGTGAACGGCGTCAGTTACTACCGTCAGTGGAGATTCAGCGAAAAATACTTCAGCTACCATCCGGATTACAACGCCGAGGCCTACCGGCCGGTCAGTCTGACGGCCACGCATGTCTTCAACGCGCACTTCAATCAGCGCCGCAGTCCCGCGCAGGTCGTCGCCCAGGAGATGCCGGACATGGGGATGACCGCCGCTGAGAAGAAAATGATGGAAGAGTTCATTGAAGACTGCTTCAAGCGGCAGCTCTACGACATCACCGGTCTCAAGAACAAAGTCATCCCCCGCGATCCGTTTCTCGGGGATGCGTTCGGACTTCAGATCATTCCGCACATCCTGACGGCGTTCAAACCAAGGATGCTGATCTTTCAACAGGTCGGTCACGACACCGGACATGGAGCGGGCGGATACCTGCGGCAGCAGACCGGCTACCCGGAGTATGAAAAAGTGGCCCGGGCCACGGATGAACAGATCGGCAGCATCGTCCGTTTTATCAAGAACGATCCCTATTTCAGCAAGAACACGGCGATCGTGGTTCGGCCGGAATTCGGACGCGATGACGAGGTCAATCTCTACGGGGAGGTCCACCACTCCAGCGGTTACTACTATTGCGCTCGCAGCGCAAGCATGTGGTGGGGACCCGACTTCAAAGTCGGAAAGTCGGACATGCTCGTCAACCGGCTGGATGCGGTGCCGACCATTACGAAAATCTTCGGCGTCGACGCGGTGCATGCCAACGGCCGGGTCCTCACGCCCGCGTTCAAGGAGGACATCGCGAGCCAATTGCCCCCGTATCGCTCCTACACTCAGGCATGAGCTGAGCCCCGTGCCTTCGTTCTCGCAGAAACCTCGCTCCCCTTCCGCCCGCGGAAATCGGGGACCAGGCCGGCGATCGCCGGTCTGGTCGCCATTCCGAAAAAGACTTTGATATTCCGATCCCGATTGCCGGCTCCACTGGCTCCCGCGCAGAGTCCTGTTTTCCGGTTGCGGCGGGCTGGTTTAATGTTGACGATGTATTCCGGCAGCAACGCTTCCAGGAGGTCATGA
>JAHFTY010000031.1 GCA_023265365.1 Acidobacteriota bacterium | reverse complement strand
GCGGATCACCATCACACGGATGGCCTCGGCGACCTCCTGGTAGGTTTTGAAAACCGGATACTCCTCGATCGTCGGCAGCTTGCGCTGATCGATCATGCAAACGCCGTCCCCTGTCCACTCGATCGTTTTGATCATAAACAAGTGATTCTACCCGAAACGCGCCAATCCGCGCCGAACCGCGCGCGGCCCCCTCCCTTGTTTCCCTCGTTGCCGCAGATCTCGAAGGTCTTGGATTCCAGCGAAGTGAGACTGGCGTAAGGCGTTGCGTGGGTCGTTCGACGAAGACTTTTCCCCGCCTTGGCCAAGGCGGGGTGCCGCGGAGCGGCGGGGCGGTTCGTTCAATAAGATCGATTTCTTGAACAGCACCACCCCGGCGCTTTGCGCCCCTCCTCGTCGAGAGTGCCGGGTGAATAAGGCCGGGCAAAAAAAAGCCGGAGCCACAGCTCCGGCTTTTCTGGATCGGACGATCCGTTAGTAAACGGCGACCTCGCGGTAAGGAGTGAGGCCCGTGACATGGCTCTCGAACATGTGAGGACGGACTGAGCCTTTGGCCAGTGTCTTGTCCGCGCCCATCATGAACGCCAGCGTTGGGCACATATCCATCCGGCTGACGACATCCTTGACCACCTGGCCCTTCTTGAAGTCCGGGCCCCACCAGATGCTGGCGGTCCGGTGAGCGTAGTAGTAACCGTCGGAGTGGTTGATTTCGCCGTACAGATTGATTTCGTCATCACGGCCGGTCTCGGGCCGGACGATGATGGACGTGTTCTGTGAAAAGTAAGGATCCTTCTTCACAAAGTCGAAAATCCGGCCCATCAGTTCATTCGTTGTCGTCGCGACTTTCACATACTCCAGGTAGCCCGTTTCGTCGCGCAGATAGCCCCCGGCCCCGTGGCCGGTATCGTGCGCGATCTGTTGCACGACGATTAACCGCGGCTTGAACTCCTGGAGGATTTTCGGAACCAGTTCCAGCGTGGGTCCCTCTTCCATCAGAGGCGTGCGCGGCGGCAAGGGGTGCTTGAGGCCGGCCGGCATGTAGCTGCCGTTTTTCAGAATGCCGCCGACAAATTCTTCAACCTGCTTTCGTTCCTTTGCGGTCAGGCCCATATCCTGCGGGAACTCTTTCGCGACGATCTCGGCCGGCGACTTCTTATTTCCTTCGTAGAAGATGCTGGAAATATTGATGCTGGCGCCGCGGGAGTCGATTCCGAAGTCCGGATGCGAGGTGAAGTACTTGTTGTTGAACCGCCATTGCCGGTAATAAGCGACAGGATTGACGTACCAGTATTTCGTGGCTTCGTCGCCGTTCGCTTTTCGACCGTAATGGGCGAAGGTCGGCAGCATCGGCTGGTCGGACGAGAGGTCATTTCCGGTCAGGTACTCGGTATACATGTATCCGTGGTTGGATACGTGATTACCGTGGTCTTCCGTGAAAACCGTGCCTTCTTTCGCGATCCGCAGGAACTCGGAAGCAGTGTCCGGCCGCTCGAAGTATTCCATCTTTCGCGCACCGTTACCGTTCATGATCACGATGATGTGCTTGGTCTTCAGGTTGTGATTCGTTGCCGCGGCGAGGGCTTCCGTGTTGGAGCCGAGCGCCAGAATCCCCGCGCCGGCACCGGCGCTCTTCAGGAAATCACGTCTGTTCATGGTCTCTCCTTAACGATTTAAGAATGCGAAAACAATCCGGCAGTCCACAACATTTCCTTCAAGAACCTATGGTTCGTGACAATTCAAACACGGCCCGCGCGGCGGATGCGGCGGCGTCATGTCCACCCGCCTGACTTTTGCGGGCTGGCCCGAAGCCGGTGCGGGATCCGCGGGCTTGGGCGCATCGCTGTAAGCGGAATTGCCGGTCACGGCGGGGGCCGAGCCCGCTTTGACTTCCGCAAAAGTCACCGTCAGTTTTTCAAGCTGAGGGTACGCCGTGGAAACCATATCGAGATAGTTGTTCGCCATGTCGCGGGCGACCACGCGCTTGACGGTCCAGTGACCGGGCTCATCGTCGGCGCCGATGGTGAACGTGCCTTCAAGGATGTTTTCCTGGACGTCATAGGCCGGCTTGATCATGATCGGCGGCTTGCTCTTGGGTCGCAGCACGACGCGTTTCTTGTCGATGGCCGATGGGCTGTGAATGGTTGCGACGACTTCGCCGACTCCCGCCTTGTCATCCACCACGATCGCGGAGACCTTGACGAGATCTCCCGGTTTGGCATTCTCTTTGTCCAGGTTGAGCGTAATCAGTTTCGGGGCAGTCAAATCCGCATCGCCCTGGACGAGCGCGACCTTGGCGTTCAACAGGAACGGCGTGCTTTGCGGAAACGAGAATCGTTCGTTGCCCGCCGCATCCTTGAGCTGGACGCGAGAGATCCAGTATTCGCCGCCCTCGTACCACCGGTTGACCCGGAAATAGCCCACATAGACGTTGGGCTTATCCAGCATCGGCTGCAGCGTGACGTCGCTGTAGCGGCGCGTCGGAGAGGCCAAGGTGACCACAACTTCATCAACGCCGCTGACGTTGTCGTCGGCCTCGACATAAACCGGAATCAGATCGGTGATTTTCGCGCTGTAGGGTTGCTTCGGAGCGGTTCCATCCAGAGATCCCAGAACCAGGTTCTTCAGCACCGGCGGGACGACGTCGATATTCGGGTTGTCGGCGACGTCAAACGCCAGAGCCGACCGATCCATTTCCGGCAGATAATCGGAACGGTAGGACTTGCCGTGCCCGAGTTCGTTGTTCAGATTCTGAATCGCCAGCGCCAGGTACGTACCCGGCTCGGCCCACTTGCCGATTCTCAGCGTGCCTTCAAAACGCTGATACAGCATGTCGCCTTCTTTCCAGGTTTCTTTCGGCTGCCCGCGAAACTCGGCGTAGGACTCCGTGCGCCGGCCGTTGGGTCCGTGGTAATTCAGCTGAAACGCGTTGACCTTGTACTTGTTGAAGACAACGCATTCAAACTTCACCGTGTCGCCGGCTTTGTAGTTCCGGGGTCCCACAATCTTGACTTCCTTGATGCGCGGCGGGAGGTGATACCCCTTGAGGTGCCAAAAGTCGATTTTGTTGTCCGGGTTCGACATGAATTCATCGGGAATCCACTCGGATTCCGGCGCATCGAAATAGTAATGGTCGAAGTTGCCTTTGCTCTCGGCGATCTTGCCCGTCCGGTAGCCGCTGTCGAGAACACCCAGCTCCTTGACGAGGTTGCCGGCTTTGTTCTGCTCAAACGGATTGTCCGACTTCTTTTGCTGTTGACCGGTGATTGGTATCGCGACGGCGATCACGAGCAGCAGAGCAATGCCTAAGTTTACTTTCCTGTTAGCGGCTGACATGAGTTTTACTCCTGCTGGCTTGGAAGACATTTTTGATTCGTGCGGTGAACAACACCACAGCGCTTCGCGCCACCTCTCCTCGTTGCGGATCCGGTTTCCCCTCCTCAACGGGGAGGTGTGGCGCGAAGCGCCGGGGTGGTACACGGACGGCTAAACCGTGTGAAGGCTATCACCCTGATCCCAGAATTGGAGGAATGCATGTCTCATGCAGCTGTGATCCACGTCACCGGTTCAGGGACTGCTCCGTCTGGATTCGCGGGTTGTTCAAGTCCATAATCGGGCGTGCATTCTCGATTTCTCAAAGACGACATTCTGCGTCACATCCAGTTCACTCTCGGGCAGGATCCCGGAAGGCCTGACCGGTACTCGTGCTTTATGGGTCTCGCCTACAGCATTCGAGATCGGCTGGTCGAACGTTGGGTTCACACCCAGCGCGACCTGGACGACACCATGGCGAAACGCGTCTTCTTTCTCTCGCTGGAGTTCCTGCCCGGCCGGTTTCTGATGAACTATCTCCATAGTCTGGACATGGTGGCGGAAGCTCGCGGGGCTCTGGAGGAAATGGAGTTCGATCTGGAGGAATTGGAAGAGGAGGAATGGGACGCGGGACTGGGCAACGGTGGACTGGGCAGACTGGCCTCCTGCTATATGGATTCGTTCGCGTGTCTGAAGCTTCCTGCGTACGGGTACGGCATTCTCTACGATTACGGGATCTTCCATCAGAGCTTCGAGAACGGCTACCAGCGCGAGCAAAGCGACAACTGGCTTCGGCGCGGAAACCCCTGGGGAATCCAGCGGCGTGAACGCCTGGCGCCGGTCCGCTTCTACGGGCGCAGCGAATCCTGGACCGGCCGGGAAGGACGGGTCCGTTTCCGCTGGGTCGACGGGGAAATTGTCCTGGCGATGGCCTGCGACATCCTGGTTCCCGGTTATCAAAACGGCTTCGTCACCAATATGAGACTCTGGATCGCGCAGTCCGGCAGCGATTTCAATCTCCAGCAATTCAACCAGGGCGACTACGTCGGGGCCGTTGAAGCCAAGGTGCGGAGCGAAAACATTTCGAAAGTTCTTTATCCGAGCGATGAAATCGAGCAGGGAAAGGAACTGCGGCTCAAACAACAGTACTTCTTCGTCGCTGCCACGCTGAGCGACATCCTGCATTGGTATAAGACCCACCATCAGTCGTTCGACAACCTTCCCGGCGCCGTCGCGATTCAGTTGAACGACACCCATCCGTCAATCGCCATCGCCGAACTGATGCGGCTTCTTGTGGACGAAGAAGATCTGGAATGGGACGAAGCCTGGATAATCTGCGAAAACACTTTCGGCTATACGAACCACACGGTTCTTCCGGAAGCGCTCGAAACGTGGCCGGTGGACCTGATCGGCCGTTTGCTTCCCCGGCATCTCGACATCCTTTTTGAGATCAACCGGCGTTTCCTCGACCAGGTCCGGGGGCGCCATCCCGATGAGCCGGAGTTGCCCGCCCGAGTGTCACTGATCCAGGAAGGTCCGGTGAAGCGCGTGCGCATGGCGAACCTCGCGATTGTGGGAAGCCACTCGGTGAACGGCGTCGCCGGACTCCACAGTGAGATTTTGAAAGACGAGCTGTTCAGAGATTTCGACCGCATGTGGCCGGGCCGGTTCCGGAACGTCACCAACGGCGTCACTCCGCGCAGATGGCTTCACCAGGCGAACCCTCAACTCGCAAAGTTGATCACGTCGGTTATCGGGTCGCGCTGGGTGCAAGACCTCGATGAGCTGGCAAAACTCGAACCTCACGCGGACGATTCCGAATTCCGGGCGGCCTGGCTGCGCACGAGGACTGAAAACAAAACGCGTCTTGCCCGATACATACTGCGAAGAGCCGGCATCGGGGTGAGTCCCAATACGCTGTTCGATGTTCACGTCAAGCGCATGCACGAATACAAGCGCCAGCTCCTGAACATCCTTCACGTGGTGACCCTTTATAACCGAATCCGGAGCGGTGTCGAGGACGCGGTCGTTCCCCGGACGGTGCTGTTTTCCGGAAAGGCGGCTCCCGCGTATCACCAGGCCAAGAGAATCATCAAGCTCATCAACTCCGTCGCCGACACGATCAATCATGACGCGGGAGCGCGCGGTTTGCTCCGGGTCGTCATGCTGCCGAACTACTGCGTGTCGCAGGCGGAGAAAATTGTCCCGGCCGCGGATCTTTCGGAGCAGATTTCGACGGCGGGCATGGAGGCGTCCGGCACCGGAAACATGAAAATGGCGCTCAACGGAGCGATCACTATTGGAACGCTTGACGGCGCCAACATTGAAATTCTAGAGGCCGTGGGACCCGAGAATATTTTCATTTTCGGATTGAACGCCGGCGAGGTCGCTGCCCTGCGTAACGGGACGTACGATCCCCGCCATCACTATCGGGAAGACGCCGAACTCCGGCAGGCCATCGACATGATCGGCTCCGGCTTCTTCTCGCCCGGCGAGCCTCACCTGTTCTCCCCAATCGTCGACTCGTTGCTCGATCACGGCGATCACTACCTGGTGCTTGCGGACTACCGTTCCTACATCGCCGCGCAGGATGCGGCCGGCCGTGCGTTCCAGAACACGGGCGCCTGGGCCCGGCAATCGATTCTCAACTGTGCGCGGATGGGCCGGTTTTCGAGCGATCGCGCGGTCATGGAATACGCTTCCGGAATCTGGAACGCGCAACCGATGGAGACCTCTTGAAGACTATCGGCGATCGGGCTTCGACATCGATATCCATTGGCCGCCAGCCCGTTTTCGACGACAGGGGCCGGCTGTGGGGTTACACGCTTTTCTGCGTCGGGGACCCCGGAGCCAACGCTGCCATCGATATTGAATCCAGCGCGTACATCTCGATTCAGCAGATTCTCGACAGCAGGAAGAAGATCGTTGTCGATTTCAACGAAAAGAACATTCTCGATCGCGCCCCCAACGCGCTGCCACCCTCGCTTGCTGCCATCAAAGTGGAGGAATCGGCGGGCCGGCAACCGGACGTGATGGAGGCGTTAAGCCGGCTGAAGGATGAAGGGTACCTCATCGCGGCCGGCGGCTTCAGCGGCGATCCCGCGTGCGAGGCTCTTTACCGGCTGGCCGACATCATCGCCATCGACACGCGCGGCAAAGGGCGCGATGTCCTTAACCGCCAAATCGCAGCCGCTCAACCGTTCGGCGGATTGTTGCTGGCCGATCTGGTTTCGGATCGCGCGTTGTACGGGCTCTGCAAGGCGCTGGGTTTTTCCCTGTTTCACGGCGCATTTTCAAGTCGCCCGAAACGCTGACAGTGCGGAAGCTATCCTCGAACCAGACGCTACGGCTCGAAATGCTGCGGACCATCGAAAAAGACGAGCCGGATTTGATCCATCTCGCGGAAAACATTCAGGCCGACGCTACGATCGGGTTTCGTCTGCTCGCCTATCTCAATTCGGCCGCGTTCTCCTTCAACCAGAAAATTGCGTCCATCCGCCAGGCCATCATGCTGCTCGGCTGGACGACCGTCAGAGGATGGTTACGAGTCGTACTGCTGAGTGACGTCGGTCAAACCAGGGACGCTCATGAACTTGTTCTGCTGTCCGCCCAGCGTGGGATGTTTCTGGAATTGGTCTCTCGCGAACACGATTTCTGGGGATTCGATCCGGAAAGCCTGCACCTGCTCGGCCTCTTCTCGCTGCTGGATGCGCTGCTCCTGATGCCAATGCAGGAGATCGTCAGCCACCTCCCGCTGGACCGCAAAATGAAATCCGCTCTCGTCCGCGAACCCAACAACGAATACCTGCCGTTGCTTCAGTTGACGCAGTATCTGGAGGAAGCGCGATGGCAGGACGCCGACACTCTGTGCCGGCAACTCAATCTCAACAACGATAAGGTGATCGCCGCATTCCGCATGTCGATCGGCTGGGCTACCCAGTTGGAGTCCATCCCGGCAAATCCCGAAACGTAATGGGAACACCACCCCGGCGCTTCGCGGAAAAGCACTTATCCTGCGACTTCATGGCTTCATGTAATAACCAGACCTTCCGACAGGCCACATTGCTGGAATCCAAGACCATCGTGCACTGCAGGCAGAACCGAAACACAATTTGGACAGCTCTGTCCTCGACGAGGAAGGGTGGCGCGGGAGAGTTCTATTTATCAGGGCTGCGCCCAGCCGAATCCTCAGGCAAGCCGGGAGATCGAGGGCGCAGCCCCCGGCTGGTTAGAACGACTTCCGCTCCAGAATCCACAGTGTGGTCACCATCGTGGCCAACGTGAATAATCCCGTGGTCCAGACCGGCCACGATGTCGGCAACGTCGAGGACTGCACGAATGCAGAGGCCGCATTCTGCAGTTCCGTGCATTTCGGGAAGATGTAGTAGAGCCAGTCGATGACGCCCCGCCAGAATTCGGATGTGATGTAGGGGAAGACCTCGCGTTGGCGGTCGAGAAGAAACTGCGACAGAACAAACCCGGCGATGGGCGCCATCATCGGTAATGCGACTCCGCCTGTTCCCGCCATGCTGGCCAGGGCGCTGGTGGAAAGGAGCGAGGCGAAGATGAAGGAACCGATCGCGACGCCCCCGAAAATGCTGAGTGGTGAGATCCCGGTCTGCCACCAGGTTCGCAACGCGATCGGGAGGCACGTGGTCAGGCACAGGGCGGCAAAAAGCAACGTCAGGGAAGTGAATCGGGCCAGCAGAAGCTGCCATCGCGGCGTGCCCTTCGAAAACGTCAGCTCGCGCCAGCCCTTCTCCAGCATGACAACGAACTGCGGAGCGCCCGCAAAGATCATCAGCATGACCCAGATGGTTGTGGAAACGACGGTGGCCTGTGCGAGCACCTGAGGCACACCGAAAGCCCACGGGCCCATGCTGACCGGCCCGAAATAGATGACCTTCACGCCCGCCAGCGTTTCGAACTTCACCCCGCGGTTGAAGAGAAAGCCGACGCCCAGGGCGAGCAGAAGCAAAGCCACGACGATTTTCCGGCCACCGACTTCGACGAGAGCGTCCCAGAATGCGGCCCACATTTCTCTACGACTCCTTCTCGCCCACAACCTGAATGAAGAACTGTTCCAGCGAAAGCTTGATGGGTTCGACGGCCACGATCGGAACGCGAATGCCGCGCAAGGCATCGAGAAGTTCGTTCAACTGATCCGTGTCCTGCGGCCGGAAGCGGATCGTGCTGTCCCGCCACGCGGCCGTCGCGATGACGCCCGCGGCAACCTGGCGGGCCAGTTCCGCAAACTCAGGTTCAAGAACGCCGACGCGGATGACGTACTCGCCGGCGCCTGTCGTGAATTCCGATGGCGTCGTCGTACAGGCGACGGCGCCCTTGTCCAGAATCACGATATGGTCGCAAACGAGTTCGATCTCGGAGAGAAGGTGAGAGTTCAGAAACACTGTCTTACCCGCCGCGCGCAACTGGACCAGCAGGTCACGAACGAAAATGCGACCCAGCGGATCCAAACCGTCGGTCGGTTCGTCGAGGAACAACAGCTCGGGATCGTTCAGGAGCGCCTGCGCAAGGCCCAGACGCTGCTGCATTCCTTTCGAAAAACTCTTCACCGGTTTGTGGACGCCGCCCAGTCCGACCTTTTCGAGCAGCATCGGTATACGCGTCTCGAGCATTTCCGGGTCGACGTCGTTGAGCTTGCCCATGTAGCGAAGAAAATTTTCCGGTCCGAAATGCTCGGGAATCTTCATGCTCTCCGGCAGGTAACCGATCCGGCGTTTGGCGACGGGATCGCCCGGAAAACAGCCCAGCAGTCTGGCGGAGCCGGTGGTCGGCGTTGCCAGTCCCATCAGGATCTTCACGAGAGTCGTTTTGCCGGCGCCGTTGGCGCCGATCAATCCGAAGATCGTGCCGGGCTCAATCTCGAAGCTGACTCCGGCGAGGGCGGGCGCCGGCTTGCCTCGAAACGTCGAGTAAGTCTTCCCGAGATTGGAGACTTCAATACAGGGCTCGCGGGTGGTGCGGACCACGGACGCGCCCCCGCGCCGGCTTTTTTCCGCGACCGACAGCATGTCGCGTTTGCCACGGAGCGCAACCATGGGTTCGAGACGCGACGCACGCCGGGCAGGCACATAGGCAGCGGTCAGGCTGACTCCCAGCAGAAGGACAGTGGCGGCGCCATAAGTCAGAGGGTCCGTTGCGCTGACGTCGAAGAGATAGCCCTCCACAAACTGCCTGAGCCAGAACGAAGCCACCACCCCCAACGCAATACCCGCCGCCGTCACACCCGCCGCTTCGAAAACAACCATCCGCACGACGTGACGCGAGTCCGCGCCCAGCGCCATTCGAACGCCGATTTCCTGGGTCCGCTGCGAGACCGAGTAGTTCATCAACCCGAAAATGCCCATTCCGGCGAGCACGAATGCCACGACGCCAAATATCCCGAAAAGTCTGGAGACGTAGCGGCGGGGCCGGAGCACCCGTTCAACGGCATCCTGCATCTTCAGCGGAGGGGTTACCTCGAGGCCGGAGTTGACCCCACGAACGGTCCCGGACATCCGCTCCGTCAGGATCCGCACCAGTTCCGCATCGGGAAACCTGCCTTCTTCCTTCCACGGCGCTTTCAACAGAATGCGCGGCGAAACCGTTTCCATGAGCTCGTCGGGAAGTTGATCGGCAGCCAGGTAGAACTGGCTTTGAATCACCGTCTCGTCGTCGGTTTCGATACCGAGCCGTTTGATATGACTCACCACGCCGATGACTTCGCGCGGCCGGTCGAGTTGGAGTGCGCGCACGCCCGGAAGATCGATGACGAACGGTTTTCCGATCGGATCCTCGTCGCGGAATCTGGCGCGTGCCAGGGTTTCGTCAATCACGATGACCGGAGGCGAGGTCGCCGCATCGGTTTCGTCGAAGAATCGCCCCTTGACCAGACGGATTCCCATCAGTCGCAGATAGGTCGAATCGACCGCCACGGGTTTGGGAACTCCTCCGACAACGGCGCTGACCGCCCGGACGTCGGCCATCCCGGAGAATTTTGCCGAAAGGTCGCGCATCAGTTTCCGGCGTTCGAATGCCGTCGGAAGGTCCTGGGGCGAGACAAGAACCGCAAAGCTCCAGATGTTTCTTGTATCGAATCCGGGATCTCCGTTCAGGGCGTTCTGAGTGCTTCGCAACACGAGGCCGGCGCTGAGCAGAAGGACCATGGCCAGCGCGACCTCACCGGCAATGATCAGCTTTTGAGGAATGTTTCTCGAAGCGGGCGAACTGGTGGCTCCATCCTTCAATTCGCTCAAAATGCCGGCGCGCAGCGCCTGAAGAGCCGGTGCGACACCGAAGGCAAGGCCGGTGAGGATCGAAATGAAAAAAGAAAACGCGAGAACCGTCCAGTTCATGCCGACGCCGGCGATCCGCGGCAATCCGACGGGCGCGCTGATGACCAGCAGATCGATCGCGACAATGGCGACCACCACGCCCGCCACACCGCCGGCGAAACCCAGGAACAGGCTTTCCGCCAGGAGCTGACGAATCACCTGCCACCGCCCCCCCAGCGCGAAACGAACAGCGATCTCCTTCTGTCGCGTGGTCGCGCGGGCCAGCAGGAGGTTGGTCACGTTCGCGCAGGCGATCAGCAGAACCAGGGCGACCGCGACCGTCAGCAGCGACAGGGTCTTGCGAAGATCTTCATTGATGACCGAATCCAGAATCGATTCGACCGCGGCGCCTCGATTCTCATTCGCGTCCGGATAGAGCGTTCTCAACTGGTGCGCAATGTTGTTGAGTTCCGCGAACGCGGCGGCCTTCGTGATGCCCGGCCGGAGCCGTCCCATCGCCGATATCCCCGGACGCCGGAATCGTTCCGTCCACTTCGAGGTTTCCGGCCCGATCACGATGTAGGCATCCGCATTCTGGTTGGAATCCGCCGTATAGAATGAGAAATCGCGCGGCAGGATGCCGATCACGTTGTAGACGGTTCCATTGAATTCGAGCTTTTCACCAAGAAGGCTCGTCGACATCGCCACCGTAATCTGGCCGACGCGCCGAGCGCCGAAAAGCCGCTGCCATCCCGAGTAGCTCAACACAACAGCCGGCGCGGCGTCCGCCCGATCGTCTTCCGCCGAAAAGCCGCGTCCGATAATCGGAGTCGCGCCGAGCAGCGCCAGGAAGTTGGAGGACACCATCCGGGCGCTGAGCGTGCTCCGGTCGCGGCCGCCAATCTTGTAGAGGCCCGGTGCGCGGAAAAGCGCCAGCTCTTCGAAACTGTTTTGGGCGGCGCGCCAGTCTTGAAAGTTCAGGTAAGAGAGGCTGTAAGGCTGAACCTGGTTATGTTTCTCGTCCCTCTCGGTGATGACCACCAACCGGCCGGAGTCCTTGTACGCGAACGGTTCGAGCAGGACGCCGCTGATGACGGAGAACATCGCCGTGCCGGCGCCAATGCCCAGACCGAGCGTCAGGATTGCCAGTGCGGCAAGCCCCGGGCTTCGTCCGAAGACCCGAAGCGCATAACGCAGATCGTTCATGAACATATATGCCCGTAAAAACGACAAACGGGAGCGGGGGTTAACAAGCGGCGGCTGAACTCGCTTCGCCGAAAAGGAACAGCGCCGCCGCTTTTATCGAGATCCCAGCGCCACGTTCGATAATTCATCGGCACGTGCGGCCTACTGAGGAACCTTCAACGCGACGACGATACTCCCCGTCCGGCCGTTCTGATTGTCACGCATGACGAACCAGATGCCGTATTCTCCGGGCGCGAGTTCGAGTTTGTTGCTGTAGTTAATGCCGACTCGCCTGATTTCCGCAACATTTTCGGGCGGAAACTTCCGGTCGATCCGCTGGGCGATCCGCGCGACTTCCTTGCCGCCTTCGGCGCGGGCGATGGCGACGACATCGAAATCCACGTGTCCGGAGAACTCATCAACGCTCAAAACTCCGGGAGGAATGGCGAGGGAGAAGGCGCCGGATTTCTTTCCGTTCCGGTCGGAGAAGGCGGTGAACTCGCCGGTGAACGAGAGTCCGGTGTATGGCAGTGCGGAATTGAGGGCGAGTTGAACGTCCGTCATCCGCACCTGTTCCGCGGTGAACTCCGCGATGATGAATCCCTGACGATACCGGAGTGTCGCGTTTTCGGTCGAGACGACGGTGATCCTGTGCCAGCCCGGTTGGACGCTGCTCTTGTCCGCATTGAATCCCAGCAGGTAGTAATCGTGGTCGTCGTCGACGGCCTCGCGCACGCAGTTGCCGAGATCCGTTCGATAGAAACAGGGTCGGCCTCCGGTCTGCGCAGCAATGGTCTTGAACCCGTTGATGATATCCAGGTCGGACTGGCGGATCTGCTCGGAAGTCGCGGCGGCGGGTGCATCCGGGTTCGCGGTATCGATGGCCTGATAAGCCGTGTTCACGGTTCGACGCGTGTCGATGGGATAGACCGCGACGTTTGCGTCATTCAACACCTTCCATGTATATGCGGCCTGATCCAGCGCTTGACCGGGAGTGTGGAGAGAGTAATCCAGGCCAAAGCCCGTCTGGCTCCGCTTGACGACCGTTTCCAGGACATTGAATCCGGAGCCCACAAGGATGAGCGTCTTGCGGCCCGGTATTCCCTTCAGCGCCTGAGCCAGTTGTTGAATCGCGAGCAGCGAATCGGTCTTTGCAGCACGGTTCTGGAAACGAACCATGTTTTCATCGGCGGCGCGCAGCGCCCCCGTCGCAACAGTGGTGTCGACGTCACGGGAGAGGGATTCCCTGGAAAGCTGTTGAATGAGTGCGGAGGAATCGTTGTTCTTCGACGGCGGAGTTGTCCCCTGCCGTTGAACCGCCGCCACGAGACCCCTGGGGTCCGTGCTCAAGCCTCGCAGAAGCCGGATCCCGCTCCTCTCGACCGCAACCAGACCCATCGGCCCGCTCATGCTTCCGGCGGCGGAAAGATACTTGATGAACTCCTTTTCAAAATAGGCGCGATCCAGATTCGGCGTGTTGACCAGATCGAGAGCGACGATCGTGACCTGGCTGGGGACCTGGCGGTCACCGTTTTCTTCAGTCGCTCCCGTTGGGGTGGCGCCACGACCGGAATGAACCTCCTCGAAGGCGACGATCGGCTGAGGTTTGCCATCCTGTTGAACAACGAAGTTGTCCTTCTGCAATCCAGCCACATGCTTGCCCGACCGCTGCACGATGACCGGGACTTCCACAAGATCGACACTCGTTTTCAAAACTCCGGTTGGCGCCGGACCTTGCGCTGAACCGGGGGAGCTTAGAAGGATCGGCAGGAGGGCGAAACAGAGCGCGGCGGTTTTTGCCATGGCGCCAATATACCCCAAGCGGAACGGGTTTTCGGCGATCGGAATTGCTGTTTGAAGAGTCTGCAGTTGCTGGGGCAGCACCGTCCAAACGCTTCGCGAGGCACTGCCGTCCCAATAAGGCGGAATCACCGGAAAAGCGTTTTCCCCTCCTCGACGAGGGGTGGCGCGAAGCGCCGGGGTGGTGCCGTTCAATTCATGGCCGGTCAGAAGGTAAAAGAGATCTGGAGCCCTTTCTGTTTTTTTGTGATCACCGGATTCATCAAGAACGCGGTTCTGCGCTTTCGGTTATCGATCGCCCTGCCGGCGAAATAACCGCCTGCGGCGCCGCCTGCCGCGCCAACCACGGCAGTGGTGAGGACCTTCCGGTCGGAGTTCACTGCGTCATCAAAAGCATTTAGGCCGGCGAACGCGCCGAGCGCGAATCCGCCTCCCGCACCGGCAATGGCCAGTATCGTCCGATACTTGTGCGGCGTCGTTGTGGGCGCAGGTTGCTGAGCAAATGCGGCGTTCGAAAAAACCATGAGCAACAGAACGAATCGGATTACTCTCGAATGAAGCATAGGATCTCCATTGTCCAAAGCGTGAGTGTGTCGAAAAAACTGCAACGTCTCCTCCTGAAAGAGAGGATATCTTCTCTCCATGGACTGTCCCAAATGCGCCAGGGAAATGAAAGAACTGGCCCTCGAATCCCATCTGGGAACCGCGGTCGCGATCGATGTATGTACGCCATGTCAGGCGTTCTGGTTCGATAAGTACGAAAGCCTGAAATTGTCGGCCGGGTCCACGCTCGAGTTGATGAAGCTGATCGGCGAGCATTCAACGAAAGAGCAGCTTCCGGAGTCCGGCATTTTGCGATGCCCACGGTGTTGGGATCCGTTGCGTTACACGAACGATCTGCAGGGAAGCACACATTTCACCTACTTCCGTTGTGTGAGCGAACATGGACGTTTCATCCGGTTTTTCGACTTCCTGAAAGAAAAAAAGTTCATTCGTGCGCTGACGCCGCAGGAGATTGTCCAGCTCCGGAAAAGCCTTCAGACGGTCAATTGTTCGAACTGCGGCGCGCCGGTCAGCCTGACGGCCGGGGCGGTGTGTGCGCACTGCGGTTCTCCGCTGTCGATTCTGGATATGAAGCAGCCGGAGCGGATGCTGGAGCAACTCAGGCGGGCTGCCGAACCGCAACCCGTCGATCCCCACCTTTCTTTAAAGCTGGCGATGGCCAAACGCGAAGTCGAACACATATTCGGCCCGGCTCCGGATGACCAGTGGTGGAGTGACGTGTCCGCAATAGGCCTGGTCCAGGCCGGCCTGAATTCCATCGTTCGGCGGCTCAAGAAGAACGACCCGTTATGAAGGATGGGTGCTTCCGAACAGGCTCGCGTCCCAGCAGCCCGTGGCAGAAGACGGTAATTCTGGGTCAGACACCTCGGCGCCCATTTTCGGTGGGGTCAGACCCTTGCTTTATCAGTTCTTTGGGTCTGACCCCGAATTGTGAAAATGGGCGCCGAGGTGTCTGACCCACTTCTGCCACGGGCTGCCAGGTGCATCTGCACTTCCTGTCGAATCCGGCCGTCGTTCGGAGTGTGCTAGAGTCGTAGCTCGCATGACCAGGTACGAGGCCGTCATCGGGCTCGAATGCCACGCCCAACTTCTCACGCATTCCAAACTCTTCTGTTCCTGTTCCACCCGTTTTGGCGATCCGCCGAACATGAACACCTGCCCGGTGTGTCTCGGATTGCCCGGTGCGCTACCCGTGTTGAATCGTTCGGCGGTGGCGTTGGCCGTCAAGGCCGCTCTCGGTTTGAACTGCAAAGTGAACGCGCTGTCGCAGTGGGCGCGCAAGCACTACTTTTATCCGGACCTTCCGAAGGGCTACCAGATTACTCAATACGATCGTCCGCTCGCCGTAGACGGTTCGATTGGAAAAGTGCGCGTCGAGCGCATTCATATTGAAGAAGATGCCGGCAGGTCGTTGCACGAAGGATTTCCGGATTCGGACAAGTACACCTTCCTCGATTTCAACCGCAGCGGCGTTCCGCTCATCGAAATCGTGAGTTGTCCGGACATCCGAAGTTCGGATGAAGCCGTCGACTGCCTTGCCAGGCTCAAAGAGATTCTCGAATATCTCGACGTTTGCGACGGAAACATGGAGGAGGGAAGCCTGCGGTGCGACGCCAACGTATCGGTGCGTCCGGCCGGCGAGGCGAAGTTCGGAACGCGCACGGAGGTCAAGAACATCAACTCGTTTCGATTCGTCCGGAAAGCAATCGATTTCGAAGTGCACCGGCAGATCGAAGCGATCGAGAGCGGAGAACGCGTCGTTCAGGAAACGCGTTTGTGGAACAGCAATACAGAACGAACCGTTTCCATGCGCGGCAAAGAGGAGGCCCACGACTATCGATACTTTCCGGAACCGGATCTCCCCCCTCTCCTCATCGACGACGACACCGTCAAGAATGCGCAACGCTCCATCACCGAAATGCCGGAAGCGCGCCGCGAGCGCTTTGTGCGGGACTATGCGCTCTCCGGGTACGACGCTCAGGTGCTCACCGCGACCCGCGCGCTGTCGGACTTTTTTGAAGAGACCGTGCGGTCGAGCGGGCAACCCAAGCTTGCGGCGAACTGGATCATGGGCGACCTGCTGCGCTCCTGTAAAGATTCGGGCCAGGACCTGAAGGACCTTTCCAGATCGGCAGTTTCGCCCGCGATGCTGGGTGAATTGATCCGGCTTGTCGAGACGGGCGCCATCTCCGGAAAAACCGCGAAGACGGTTTTCGACGAGATGACCCGGACCGGCAAGCCGCCGGCGGCGATCGTCGAGGAAAAAGGACTCTTCCGGATCTCCGACCCGGACGAGATCGAGCGCCTGGTGGATCGGGTCACGGCGGAAAATGCCAAAACCGTGGAGCAATATCGCGCCGGAAAGACCGGCGCCTTCGGGTTTTTCGTCGGCCGGGTGATGGAGCTTTCCGGCGGCCGCGCGGACCCTTCGAAGGTGGATGACGCGCTTCGAAAGAAACTTGCGGGCCGATAATTCTTGGATATATAGTGCCCACTTTTATGGAAGCTGAAGCGACGAAAAAGAAACATATTTCAGCGTTTTACCGGGAAGAATTCCTCCGTCACAAAGGCCGCCTGGAATGCCAGCGTCCCTTCTTCGCAGAAAAGACTTACGAAGAAATCGAGTCGGTCCTGAACAAGATCATCGATGAAATGGACCGCATCTGCGAGGTCGAGAACTTCGAGGAACTGGCGAGCCACCTGCTCCATCGGATCGACGTTGTCACGAACCTGTCCACGTCAAAGGTGAATCCGTCGTACCGCATCCATTAGGCCGGGCCGTTCGAGACCGCGATCTCGTCAGTCCATTCTGAGCGCCCGGATTGGATCCACCCGGGACGCCGCGATCGCGGGGATGGCGTTGGCCAGCAGTGTGATCGCCGCCAGGACCAGCGTGCCCACCAGAAACGCCGCCCAATCGATGCTGCTGATCCCATAAAGCAGCGACCGCATCAACCGGCCGACCACTGCGGCGCCCGCCAGTCCGGCCAGGCCTCCGATGACGACGAGCATGGAACCTTCGAGGATAACCTGCCTGACGATGCCGATACGAGTCGCGCCCAACGCGATCCGCGTTCCGATCTCCCTGGTTCTTCGGCTGACGGAGCAGGCGATCAATCCGTACAACCCGACACCGGCGAGAAACACCGTGAATGCGCCCAATCCGGCCAGTACGGCGGCCCCCGTCCGGACAGGGAACAGCGAGTGGGATGTTTCTTCTTCCAGCGTCGTCAACTGGAAGGGCACCACGTCGGGATCGATCGCGGCGATCTGTTCGCGCAACAGTGCCAGCACGGTCGCCGCACGGCCGGCCGTGCGGACCACCAGAGCGCTGGACGGGTTCGGCGACTGTTGCCTGGCAAAGTGGATCATTGGTCGCGGCGACTCCCCGACCGACCGAACCTTGTAGTCTTTCGACACGCCCACAATCTCGATCGTCCGGCCGCTCAACGAGCGCATCTGTTTTCCGATGGCGGACTGTCCCGGCCACACCTGCTTCGCCATCGCCTGGCTGACAACAGCAACGACGGGGGATCCGGGTTTGTCGCCAGAGTCGATGGCCCGTCCTTCAAGAATGGCGATGCGCAGCGTTTCGAAGTATCCCGGATCCACGTCCGCGCTGTCGCATCCCACCGGCGCCGAACCCGGATCCGGCGTGGCCGTGGGATAGAGCGACGTCGTATTGATGTTGATCGAAAGAGGTGTGCGCGTCGAGATCGATACCGCCTCCACATTCGGCACGCCGCGGAACCGCTGCTGCAAATCCGCGTAGAACGTTTCGGACCGGCCGTCGGCATAGCCGAACATTCCGAGGTTCAGAGAAACAAGAGCGTAGTGTTCCGGCGCAAAACCCAGATCGATCTTCGCAGCCGAGTCCAGGCTGCGGATCAGCAGTCCGGCGCCGACCAGCAGAACCAGTGAAAGCGCAATCTGCGTCGCCACCAGGCCGCTTCTGAAGATCATGCGGCGCGACGACCGGCCGTCCTCGCTTCCTCGAAGGTCCGTCATCAGATCTCTTCGCGTGGCCTGAATGGCCGGCATCAAACCGAACGAGACTCCGGCAATCAATGAAACGCCGAAGTTGAAGAGAAACACGCGCCAGTCCGGCTCGAGATTCCAATGGATCGTGATCGGTATCGGAAGCGGGATGGACATCAGGAGCCGGCCTCCCAGAACGGACAGTAGCAGGCCGGTCGCGCCGCCGATCATTCCGATCGATATACTTTCGATCAACAACTGCTGGATCAGTCGCGCCCGGCCCGTACCGAGCGCAAGCCGTACCGCAATCTCGCGCCGCCTCGACGTGGATCTCGCCAGAAACAATCCGGCGACGTTCGTGCAGGCCACCAGCAGAACGATTCCCGCGGCAACCAGCAGGAAGGCCGAGGCCGCGGTGAGCGGACCGTCGAGCTCGGGATTCAGCCGGACTTCCCGGCTCGCCTTGAGGGTCGCTTTGGCATCTTTGTTGGATTGCGGATACTCCGCCGCCAGCGCGGCCATCAACGACTGCATTTCGGAACGCGCCTGGGACAGGGAAACGCCATCCTTCAGGCGGCCCGTCACCCAGAGCCATCGGAAGCCTCGCCGTTCGATTTTGGTTTTACCGGGTGAAGGGACGGTGTCGATCTGGCCGAAGGAGTCGAGCGAGTCGGCCATCATTACCGGGATCCAGACTTCGGGGGCGATTCCGGGAAACGTTCCCTCGAATCCGGCGGGCATCACGCCCACGATGGTGTACTTTCTGCCGTTCAGTTGAAGGGTTTGCCCCAGGGCTCCAGGGTCCGAACCGTAACGGCTTTCCCAAAAGCGATTCCCGATGACCGCGACGGTGCCCGCGCCCTCAACCTGTTCTTCCTGGGGCGTGAAAAACCGCCCCACCCGGGGCCGGATTCCGAGAACCTCCGCATAGTTCGAAGTCGCGAACTCGCCCACCAGTACTTCAGACCGGCCTTTCCAGGACAAGCTGGCGAAAAGGAAACTGTGGCCGGCAAGACCGCTGAACGAGGTGTTATTGTGTTGCAGGTCCTTGAGATCCGGATAAGAAGTCACCCCACCCACTCGATCGTCACGGCTCGTATAAAACTCCGCCAGCCGTTCGGGCCGACTCACAGGTAAAGGCTTTAGTAACAAGGTGTTGACGAGAGTAAAGACGCCCGTGTTGACGCCGATGGCGAGGGCGAGCGTCACAATGGCGGTAAAGGCAAACGCCGGCCTCCGCCGCACTGAACGCCAGGTAAACCGAATGTCATCCAGCATATCGCGCATCCACCCCCCCTCTCGTTGACGTTGAATTTCTTCCGGCCTCAGGCACTTACGGAGGGTTCTCCCTGAAAGTTCCACCGTCGCGGGTCTTTGCGGTTATTCACTAAACCACTGATAATGTGGGGTCCGCCTCCGAAATTCCAGGTTTCCGGTAAACAGCAGTGGCAAGAGACGCATGTCTTGCGTATGATCTCAGAGCAGAAAGATTCATCTCAAGGAACCTCGGCCAATTGCCTGATAGACTCGATAGCTTTCTCGCAAGCCCAAACGTCCTTTAGATCACAAATAGAAATGCATATTTCAAACTGGCCCAAATCCGACGTCCGATCGTATCTCGGTGTGCGCTGTACAAAATGCAAAACACCGATCCTTTTTGCCCTGGATCGAACGCAGGGAGAGAGCAGCTATGTTCCCCCTGCCAAGCTGGTGCTCACCTGTTCCTCGGTGAAGTGCCGGCATCAAGCCGACTACAGCGGCGCAAAGGTCTCTCGCTTCCAGAAGAGCGAAGAAAACCGCGCAGCGAGCGGCAAGGTCTAGGCGAAGGAATTCTCATGCCCGCAAAACCCGTGAAGGTCGAATTCTCCAAGGGGACGGGTGAGCCCGTCTGGTGCGATCGGTGCTATATCCGAATCGCGCCCAACGAGCGGCGCACCGTCGCCTCGGGGAAGGCGTACCACACCCACTGCTACTCGAAGATTCGTCCCAACGGCACGAAAAAATAAGCTTCCGCTTCCAAGGTGTGATCGAGGAGAAGCGTTTTCCCCTCCTCGCGAGGCTTTGCACAAAAAGTCGGTTCGGATCCAACACCCTACGCGAGAAAAAACGTTGGGCGATGCGGTCTGGTTATGACATGAAGCCATGGAGTCGCAGGACGAGGACTTTTCCCCGCCTTGGCCAGGAGGGGTGCCGCGAAGCGGCGGGGCGGTTCGTTCAGCAAAATCGATTTCTTGAACAGCACCACCCGGCGCTTCGCGCCACCCCTCGTCGAGGAGGGGAAAACGCTTTTCCTCGATTTCGCTTCATTGGAACAGCGGTGCCTCAACGAGGTGTGCAAAGGATCCTCTTTTCAGATGCAGAGCGGTTCCGTCCCATGGCGTTGCGCGGGCCGGCAAGGACCCGCATAATGGCGCGGTGGGCCGATTCATCGATCTGGACACCTGGAAGCGCCGCGAACATTTCAAGATCTACAACGCGCTGGCGCAGCCGTTCTGGGGTATCTGCACCGAAGTCGACGTCACCCGTCTCTGGGAACGGTCGCGCGGCACGACCGGTCCGTCGTTTTCGCTGGGCGCCATCTACCTGGCTCTCGTGGCCGTCCAGGAGACCGAATCGTTCCGGCTTCGGCTTCGGGCCGATCAGGTGTGGCTGCATGACGAGGTCGCGATGAGCACGACCGTTCTGCGAGCGGACGACACGTTCGCGTTCGCACTCCTGCCGATGGCGAACAGCCTGGCCGACTTCGAAAGTGCGGCGCGCGTTGAACTCGACATCGCGAAGAACCGGCCCGAGCTGCGGACTCCACGGGAAGGCCAGGACGATCTGATCTATCACTCGACGATTCCATGGATCCGTTTCACGGCGTTCTCCAACCCGGTGGGACAGGGTGACTGCATTCCCCGCATCGTGTTCGGCCGCGCTTCGACAGAGGGCAGCCGGGTGCGGCTGCCGGTGTCGATTGAAGTGCACCACGCGCTCGTCGACGGACTGGACGTCGCCCGCTTTCTCGAGCGGTTCGAGCGCGGGCTCACCTCAATCGATTAACGACTGATTCCGGGGTTCGGTGTGGAACGAACCGGCTCAACTGGCCCGAACGTAAACGCAGCCTGCTTCCTGCGCGCGGATCGCCGCAAAGATCCCGGACGGTTGCATGATGACCCCCGGCACCAGCATGGACAGCGCTTTCTTCCGGGCGGCGTCTTCTGAAATCTTGTCCTTCCCGGCCACCATCGGGACGCAAATCAGGTCCAGCGCCATCGAACAACCCAGCGCGATCCCGCCGGCCGCGATGAACTTATCCAGCGCGAGCGAATCGAACTGAGGCGGCGCTTCGTCGCCGGGGCGCGAGGAAGAGAGCAACGCCGGGTTGCGGCCGGTCGGCTTTTGCGTGGCAGGGTGGACGGCGTGATGGACCTTGCCCACCTCATATTCATCCCAGAACTTCTGCTGCATCGCCAGGGCAATCCCGTTGTGACGAAGGACCAGAACACTATTGATGTCCTTCGGCGCAATGCCGAGGGTCTCTGCGTATTGCCGCTGCCAGATACTGGCACGGAACACGCCGAACCCGGAATCCACTTCAGGAACGTCCAGTAAGGCCTTGTGGCTTCCGGTCAACTTCTTCACCCACGACATGTCCACCTGCGGCGCTGACTGACCGGGCAAAGCCATCGCTGAAAGACCGCCCAGTAACATGGAACCCGCGGTCCGGCCGATAAACTCCCGACGCGTTGTCGACATTTCTGACCTCCCGTTTTGAACCCTGGTTTTTGAAATCGGTAACGATGTGCAAAAAGATAATCCTGTGTCAGCCACCCGTGCACCATATTTTTGAGCTTCGTCCTGCGACTCCACGGTTTCATGCAAAACCCACACCTTCCGGCAGAACCGAAGCCGCAATCCGGACAGGGTCACGAGCGCCCTCAACGAGGGGTGGCGTACGGACCCTTCTCCACGCGTGCAGTGACCGTCTTCAGGAACTCGAGCAGGTCCCGTTTCTCTGCGCCGGTCCAGTTCAGCGTTCCGGGGATTTCGTGACCGAAATTACGGTTGCCCTTCTGCCTCGTGTCGAAAGTGAACGGTCCTTTCGCGGTCTGGAGATAACCGAGTTTCTCCGGATCGTATTCACGCTGACCGACCGAAAAGGTGACGGGCCGCTTGTCGGCGGGCGACAACAGGTCGTCGACGGTCGGAACCGAACCGTTGTGCAGGTAGGGTGCGGTTGCCCAGATGCCCGCCAGCGGCTTTGCCGTGTAGGCATTCCCATCCATGTCGTTTATGTCGCGCCACACCGCCGGTTCACGGCCCCGGTTCCACTCGCGCTGCGTCGAAAGCGGGACGTTGTTCTTTTCGTAGTACCACTTCTCAATGGCGCTCAGAATGCCGGTCTGCGCGCGGGCAAAGGACAATTCACCGATGCGTCGCGAGAAGTTCTGCGCTTCGCCGGGATCCGTGGCGACGACGGACGGCGTGGTTCGCGACGATCCATCCGCAGTGCCGGGCCGGAAGAGCCGATAGGCGAAACGTCCTGCGGCATCCGGGTCGCCGGAGTTGTCGTGGCATTCCCAGCAGTGCGCGTCGTACAGCGTCTTTCCGCGGGCCGCGCGATCCTGTTGAATCGCGCCCATCACGGCTTCGGGCCATGTGGGAGATTTGAGGCTGTAAACCAGCGTTTCCAGTTGATGGAGATTATCGAGACGAATCGTGGATTCCCCGGTCTTCGGATCCGCCGAAGCGCCGAGGCCGAGCGCTTCGCCGATGTTGCGCTGCATGACGGAATTGCTGTTGGCGATCCAGTGGATCCAGCGCGACTGGTCCAATCCCCAGAGATGCGGAAAACTCGCCGGCGCGTCCAGCGCGATCCGCTGGTCCAGTCCAAACAGCAAGACGCGCGCGGTGCCGAACGCGTCGGCCCTCCCGAATCCGGGAGGCGTGTCGCCGAGCGAAGGGTTGATGCGTGCCGAACTCAGTCGGACCAGCATGGTGAGATAACTCTTTACGAGCGCCGGATGCTTCGCGAGGTATTCCACCTCGCTCAGCGCGCTCGGCCTGCCGGCGGGAATCGGACTGCGATTCTCCACAGCGTCGACGCTCGACTCCTGAATGCCATCGATGCGGAGTCCCTCGGGGTGAAGTTTCAGCCGTGCGATGAACTTCAGACCTTGTACCGGTTTGGCGATTTCTTCGATGGCGGCTCGCAGCTCGGCATAGAAGCCCGCAATGTCGAACATGTTCGGCGCCCCGTCGATTCGGATGCGCGTTCCCTTGTATTCGATTTCGTTCACGTGGCATGCCGCGCAATTGATGCCAAGCATCTGCACGCCGATACCGCGCCTTTCGCCGGTGGTGAGGCCGATCGGCAATCCGGACCGGTTTAGGGGATCCTCGTCGCGAAGGAGTCCGAATCGCTCGATGTTTTCCAGAAACGGCTTGCCCGTGCCGGGCTGCTGCAACGCGAAAACCCAACTTGCCGGGACCAGCTCGCTGCCTTCCGGCGTGTGATAAAACGCCTGCCGCGCTTCAGCCGAGAGTCCGTTGCTGCCAACGACGGGACCTTCGGATCTCGGCGGCAGATTCCGGCAAGCGGATACGACCAGCAGAGCGATCGCGAGTGCCGGTAGTGTGTGTCGTTTCAAGAGTTCTGTTCCTTGCCGTTTCTTGCAAAAAGGTTTATCGAGAGAAACGCCCTGGCCGCCGAACTCATGGGTCCGGAAAGGACAATCAGAGTCAAAAGCAGCAAGATGGTGGTGATCCGCACGCGCAAACCGTTGTCGCCTTTTTTGCAGGAGTGAAACGCGCTTTTTGCGCCCACACCATACCACAACGTGTTCAGATCATTTCGTCGATGGACGCCGGTCAGGCGTGCGTTAGATTGGTACAATCTCGAAGCGCCATTCTCAAGGAGTACCGGAAGTGTCAGTCCAAACGGAGCTCACGTTCAAGACCGCCGCCGAACTGGCAGCGCTGATGAAAAAGAAAACGGTTTCCCCGGTGGAAGTGGTCGCCGCATTTCTGGATCGCATCGAGTCTTTAAACCCGAAGCTCAACGCGTTCATCACGATCACGCGGGAACACGCGATGAACCGCGCCCGGCAGGCGGAGCGCGAGATTCGCGCCGGCAAGCACCTCGGACCGCTGCATGGCGTGCCGTACGGAGCCAAAGATCTGTTCGCGACCCGGGGGATTCGCACCACGAACGGATCGAAGGTCACCCGGGACCGGATCCCCGATTTTGAGTCCACCGCAACGCTTCGTCTTAATCAGGCCGGCGCCATCCTGGTCGGCAAGCTGAACATGGCGGAGTTCGCCTATGGTGGAGATGCCGTGCTGTCCGGCTTTGGGCCGCCGCGCAACCCGTGGCACACGGACTACTCGGCGGCGGGCTCTTCGAATGGTTCCGGCGTGGCGGTCGCGGCGCGTCTCGTTCCGCTCGCGCTGGGAACGGACACCGGAGGATCGATCCGTCTTCCTTCTTCATTCTGCGGCGTGGTGGGACTCAAACCGACGTATGGACGAGTCAGCCGTCATGGGGTGACGACTCTGAGTTGGACCGAAGATCACGCCGGCCCCATCGCGCGGACCGCGCTGGACGCCGCCGCGATGCTTGAAGTGATCGCCGGTCCGGATCGTCTCGATCCCTCCGCCGTCTCAGACCGGGTGCCTCCGTATTCGTCGCTAATGAGAGATGCGCCGCTCAAAGGCCTGCGGATCGGCATCCTGAGACAGTTTTTCGAAAAACTGCACCCGGCGGTCGAAAAAAACGTTCAAGCGGCGATCTCCGAATTCGAAAAGCTTGGGGTAAAAACCCATCCCGTCGAAATCCAACATCTCTCTCATGTCCAGCCGGCCGCCCTCACGATCATGACGGCCGAGGCGGCGTGCTTTCACGAAAACCGGATCAGGAATAGTGCGGACCTCATCGATCCGTTCCTGAGAGTTCGTCTGGAAGCGGCGATGCATACCCCGGCCACCGACTACATCAAAGCGCAACGCGTGCGCCGGATGATTCAGCAGGAAATGGAATCCGCATTCTCCGGCTGCGACGTCATCCTTTGCCCGACGATGACGATTCCTGCGTACAAGCTCGACCTCCGTGGGGGCGATCCCGATCGCGGCCCGACGCTGACGACGCTGGCCAATCTTACGGGAGTCCCGGCAATCGCCATCCCGTGCGGCTTCACGGACAATGAGCCGGCATTACCGGTCTCCATGATGCTTCATGCGAAACCACTCGATGAACTGTTGCTGCTTCGGCTTGCCCACGTCTATCAATCCGTGACAACGTTTCATGAACGTATTCCTTCGGCAGTGAGTTAGATCCCTCTTCTTGCTCGACAGGCGTCCGTGAAATCGGCGGTTTTCGCTTCCGTCGGTTCCGTAGGCACTCCACTTGACTTGTAACCCAGCGAGGGCTACTTTCTCGAACCTGGTGTGCCCGGGCTTTTCATCAGAGAGCACGCCAAAAGGAGGCCCAGTTGATTGCCCCGCACTGGCATCCGGGAGAGGAAAACGTCGTGCCGCTTCGAGGCACGTTTGAAATTGGCGACGGAACCAAGTTTGATGAATCCAGGCTCCATGCGTTGAATCCCGGCTCTGTCGTTCACCTTCCCGCTCAGATGCGACATTTTGCGCGGGCCAGGACGCCGGCGATTGTACTCGTCTATGGAATAGGTCCGTTCGTCATCAATTACGTGGATCCCAAGGACGATCCACGGCCTTCCACCGGAAAATAGTGCGCCCCTGCGTGCCACTCGCATGATGCCGGAATCGATCGGCCGTTATCGCATCATTTCCCGGCTCGGTGCCGGAGGGATGGGCGAAGTGTTTTTGGCCGAAGATCAGAGCCTTGGGCGCCGCGTCGCGCTCAAGGTGATGATGTCGTCCAACGATGCAGTTGCCGACGACGGCCGGCAGCGGCGTTTCCTCCAGGAGGCCCGACTCGCATCGGCGTTGTCTCACCCGAACATCGCCCAGATTTTCGAGATCGGCGAAGAAGACGCGGTAAGGTTTATTGCGATGGAGTTCGTCGACGGCGAACCGCTCCATCACCGTATTCAGCGCGAACCGATCGAGCCTGCCGCGGTCATCGATATCGCCATTCAGCTCTTCGACGCTTTGGAGGAAGCCCACACCAAAGGCATCGTTCACCGCGACCTCAAACCATCCAACATCATGCTCACCGGCCGCAGCAGGGTGAAGATACTCGACTTCGGCCTGGCCACCCGCCTGGAGACCTCCGAATCGGCTGAACAGGCGACCCGCCTGACGATGGACAGC
>JAHFTY010000328.1 GCA_023265365.1 Acidobacteriota bacterium | reverse complement strand
TGTCGCGTCCGCGTTCGTTTTCGCGAAGGCTGATGGCGGGGACGATATCCATGAAAGGGCCGGAGTCCGTGTTGGTCATGTACGGGCCGGCATTGGCCGGATAGTCGGTGGCGTATTTGTTGTTCGCTTCCTTGAAGAAGAAGGCGAGTTCCATGGCTTCCTTGCTCTTCCTGGAGGAGATTTGAAATTCGATGTTCACGTCGGCTTCGGGACGCTGCTCTTTGCTGACGGTGCCGTCCTCGCGGGGCATGCCGTGATCCCACATCATCATGTCGTGTTGAATCATTCCCAGCCACTTCGGTTCCGGATACCGGCCCGAACCCGGAGGATCTTCCTTGCCTTGAAGAGGCTGGCGCTGCGTGACGTAGGCTCGCGCCCCATCGAGGCCTGTCTCTTCGTTGTTCCAGAGCGCGAAACGGATCGAGCGGTCGGTCTGCACATCGGGATTGCTGAAGACGCGAGCGAGTTCCATGACGAGGGCGGTGCCGGAGCCGTCGTCGTTTGCGGCCTCTCCCCAGCCGTGGCCGTCCATGTGGCCCCCAACGATGTACATTTCTTCCGGATGCGTCGTGCCGACCTTCGTGCAATACACCTCTTCGCGGGGCCCGGGCGTGGTGGGCTGCATGTTGATCTGCCGGGTTTTTTCGTCCGGCTGTTTCATCGGATCGGTGTTCACGCCGGTTCGCGCCCGGATGCCGAACAGCCGGCTGCCGCTTCCCCGAGGGCCCGGCGCGTTTTCGCCACTCGCGATACGAGGTTCAAAAGGCGGCGTGGCGCCGCGGGCTCCGCGGGCGCCGGCATTCGCGTTCGGAGCCGCGGGCGGCGCAGGCTCGTAGGCGTACCTGATCCGTTCGGTATTCGTGCAGCCATAGCCTTTCAGCTGTGCTTCGATCCAGTCGATCGCCGCGCGATTCCGGTCCGTCCCCTGACGGCGATCGCCGAATTGCGTCAGACCTTTGACGGTCGCTTTGTACTTTTCCAGGTCGAGACGGCCCACCATCGTTTTGATCGGGTCGTCCGGGACCGCTGCCGGCGCCGCTCCGCGCTGGGCGAACGCAGGTGAAGCCAGGAGTGCGATGAGTGTCACTGTGGTAAAAGAGAAAACTCTCGAACGCATGTCGATCCTCCGTGAAAGTGGTTTCGGGATCATAATTCAGCGCTAGGATTTCCCGAAGGGTTAATATCCGGAGCGTTGAGGTGATCAATCGATGAGCAGACCCAAACCTGAGAAGCAGCCCGAGTCACAACTGGACGGTTTTCTTTCGAAGTACGATCCGGCCATTCGCGTCCTGGCGGAACAGGCCAGAGAGAGACTGAGGGCGCTTCTGCCCGGCGCCATCGAGATGGTTTACGACAACTACAATGCGCTGGTGATCGGTTACGGCCCGACGGAACGCGTGCCGGAGGCGATCCTGTCGATTGCTCTGTATCCTCGCTGGATCAACCTGTACTTTCTCGATGGCGTT
Organism: Acidobacteriota bacterium; assembly: GCA_023265365.1. Classification (GTDB taxonomy): domain Bacteria; phylum Acidobacteriota; class Terriglobia; order 20CM-2-55-15; family 20CM-2-55-15; genus JAHFTY01. The sequence continues at coordinate 1,978 of JAHFTY010000328.1, read as the reverse complement.
GGCCTGCCTGACCCTGAAGGCCTTCTCAAAGGGAGCGGAACGAGGGTTCGCCGCATCCTGCTGGAGGACATCTCCACTCTTGACAAGCCCGCCGTTCACACGCTGATCCGGTATGCCGTCAAACAGGCCGACAGTCCGTTTAACAGGAAAGCTCCCATCCGTCTCATCATCAAATCGATTTCGGCAAAGCAGCGGAGCCGCCGCCCGGCGTGACTTCCGATGCGATTCGTTCCATATGACTGAGGCGGCTCGGTGAACCTCCTGCTGATCCTCCTTGCGATGGCGATGCGGTACCAGGTGCCGATGAGCACATGGACGATTGCGGCGCTCGATCCGAAGACCGGTGACGTGGGTGTGGCCGGAGCGTCCTGTGTGGATGCGAACGCGGATGCGATCGCGGCCCTGGTGCCGGGGAAAGGCGTCGCGGTGGTGCAGGCGTTGTGGGATCTTGAAAACCGGAACCGGGTTTTCAAACTGCTGCAGGCGGGCGAATCGGCCGATGCGATTATCCGCAGGATGACGGATGCGGCTGCCGACTCCGGCGCTCAGGACCGGCAGTACGGCATCGTGACGATGGGCGGGAACGGTGTCCGGGTGGAGAACTTCACGGGAAAGGACGCGTTCGATTGGGCGGGTTCGCAACGCGACGTATCTCGCGGCGTGACGGTCCAGGGAAACATTCTCGCCGGTCCGTCCGTGGTGAGCGGGGCGCTGAAAGCCTTCAAGTCGGAACGGACGCTGTGGGATGGGCTGATGCGGGCGCTTGAGGCGGGTTCCCGGTCGGGAGGCGATGTGCGCTGCAACAACCGTCAGGTAAGACAAACGGCGTCGGCCGCTTTCATCCTTGTCGCACGCGGCGGCGGCAGGCCCTATGCAGCGCTGGACCTGGGTTTTACCGATGCGGGAAAGCCGGATGCGCCCTGGCTCGACATTTCAGTGGTGTTGCCCCGATTCGCACAGAATCCTGTGACTGAGCTGCGGAAGAAGTACGACGAGTGGAAAAAGAAAGTATCCCGGCCTGACTGAAAAATCACGAAGGCTGAGATGTAGTAGTCATCGTGAAAGCCGTCGCCGCCGTTTTCGAGCCCGATTTTTTCGTGGATTCCGAGGACTTTTTCTTCATACCCCTGGACGCTGAAGCCGGGCGCCGCGTCCTCGGTGTAGCTGTAGTACTCGGGGATGTGATACGCCATCACGCCGCCTTCGCCTTTCCAGCGGTCGTTGAAGTTCTTTGTTGCGGCCGTCATGCCGCGGGAATTCCCGCCATTATCGCCGATAAAGATGATCGCCGCTTTCTGGCAATCGCCGGTCCCATGACGCGAAGAACATTGTTGTGTTTTCCGGTCGTGAGGTATGGCCCGTTCTCTTCGACGCCGCCGGTCAGGATCAGGGCAGTGGTCACCTTTCCGGACTTCAGGAGATCGCGGATTTCCAGCATCGTGAGATCTTCCATCCACACCGTATCGTGGCTATTTCAGCCTCTGGTTTTAGGATAGTCTTCTCACGATGAAGGGCTTTGCAAAACGCCGGCTCCGCGTGCTCCGGATACTCGTGATGCACCTGATGCTGCCGGTCTGGTTCATTGTGTTGATGGCGACCGCGGGACGGGAGGACTCCTCGACATGGCTGATGTTGATGATAGCGTCCGTGGCCTACCTGGCATTTCTATCGATGGCCGGCGCGTGGAGCTGGTTCGGCGTTTATGCGCAGAAGGCGCTTCCGCTCGCGATGCTCGCCGCGGCGTTCGTGACACGGCCCCGGATCCTGGCGATCAACACGTCCCCGCAGGCAGCGGAACTGCGGTTGATGTGTGTGGCGCTGAGCGCTGGCCTTTTTGTCATGACGATTATCGCCTTGGCGGGCTGAAGGTGTGTATCCGATCGCTTTGCAGAAATACTTCGTTTTCGGCGCAGAGGTCATCAGTCCGTGTGAAGGCGTCGTGGTGGCGGCCACGGATCACTTACCGGACCTTCTTCCT
>JAHFTY010000178.1 GCA_023265365.1 Acidobacteriota bacterium | reverse complement strand
AAGTCATTCCCGGCCGTCTTGTTGATAACCGAAAGAAACACGACCGTCCACTTCTCCGGCGGCAGGCCGGCAAAAAAATGCGCGCATTGTTCCGCATCCAGCAAATCGCAAACCTGGCGCGATACCCCGATGACGCGTGCGCCGGCCCGTTCGGAAAGCCTGGCGATATAGCTGCCGATGTAGCTGGTGTCGCCGACGATGAGGAGGTTATTCCAGGGCAAGGCGCTTGACTCAATCGCGAGCCACGGCTTTGAAGATGGCATCCGCGCTCAAACCGTGCGCGGCGAGAAGATCGGCGTTGGGGCCATAGAGATGAATGAACTCGTCCTTTAATGAGAACGTGTGGAGCTTCGTTCGAACGCCGTAGTCCCACCCAACCTGCTTTGCCTGTGCCGCGAGTCCGGCCCGTTCGGAGTGCTCTTCGATGATGACGACCGTGTTGTGACTCGACATGATCCTGGCGAGTCCTTCACGATCCAAAGGCTTAAGGGTGTGGGCAGAATAGACGGCAACGTTTCCACCCAGCTCGGATTCCATTCGAGCCGCGGTTTCCAGCGCCATCTTCATGATCGGCCCGTACGAAATAATGCACGCGCCCGAGCCGTTTCTGATCTTCCGGATCTTCCGGAACTCGAAGGGCTCCGGCGCTCCGGACGTCAGATCAGGCTCGCCGGCCTTGCCGAGTCTCAGGTACACCGGTCCGTTGTGGGCTGCGCAAGCCCACGTGGCGGCCTCCGTTTCCTGCGGGTCGCAAGGGGCGAGGATCGACATATTGGGAATGGATCCGATCACCGCGATATCTTCCTGAGCGTGATGCGTTCCGCCCAGCGTCGAATACGACACTCCGCCGCCGATGCCGACGACCGTCACGGGTAAATTCTGGTAGCAGAGGTCCACCCGCACCTGCTCGAACGGCCGATAGATCGCGAAGGTCGAAATCGTGTAGGCGAACGCCTTGCAGCCTCGAAGCGCCAGACCCGCACAGATCCCGATCATGCTCTGTTCCGCGACGCCCACATTCACAAAGCGGTCCGGGAACTCCTGCCGGAACTGCGCCATGCTTCCCGCCGGAGAGATGTCTGCGACGACGATGTAAACGTTGGGTTGTTGACAGGCGACCTGATAAAGCGTCCGGGCGAATGTATCTCTCACGTCCTACTTCTCCTCGAGCTCGCTCAACGCGAGCCGATACTCGTCCGGATTGGGAGAGCGATAGTGCCATATGGGGACGTTTTCCATGTAGCTGACGCCTTTTCCCTTCGTCGTCTTCGCAACCACCATCAGCGGCGCGGCGCCTGACCGCGATTTGACGGCATCGTATATCTCCTGCCGGTTGTGTCCATCAACGGCCGCGGCTTCCCAACCGAAGGCGCGGACCTTGTCGACGACAGGATAGAAATTCGGATGAATTTCGCTGGTGCGTCCGAGGGATTGAAAATCATTCAGATCGACCACCGCCACAATGTTCTTCAAGCCTAACGTGGGCGCCAGGAGCATGACTTCCCAAACGGAACCTTCCTGAAGCTCGCCGTCGCTCATGACAACGTAAACGGTTCGATTCAATCCCATGCCCTTGTCCGCGAGCGCCATCCCGACCGCAATCCCAAGCCCATGTCCCAGAGAACCCGTGGCGGCCTCGATGCCCGGAATGCCATAGTCCGGATGCGTCCCGAGGATTCCACCGGGCTTGCAGTACTTCAGCATTTCTTCCGCGCTGAGGACTCCCATCTCCTCGAGCATGGCATACTGCGCCATCGATCCATGACCTTTGGAAAGAATGAAAGTGTCCGGATGACTGGTTTCGTTCTTATGCCGCATCAGGCTGGAATAGATGGTCTCGACGATCTCAAGACACGAAAATGCGGGCGCAATGTGGAGCGCGCTGACGGTCTGCGAGATCTCCAGGATTCGCCGGCGCATTCGCAAACACCGCTTACGGGAAACTTCTGGATTCACGTTTTCATCATTTCTGCCAGGCCGGCATGCAGAGACTTGAACTGAAGCGTTGGAAAGACCCGAAGCAAGTGCGTCATGTCGAAATGCCGATGCGTGATTGGGCTTTGCCGGGGCGCTGTCAGCACCTTCACCGGCCCAGCCGCCAGTCCGGATACGATTTCCGCCACCTGAAAAAACGATACGGACTGACCCGTCGCAACATTCAACAAACCTTCGGTTCTCCGTTCGATACACAGCCGTATGACGTTCACCACGTCTTCAATATGCACATGGTCGCGCTGTTCTTCTCCTTTGCCGAACAGTTGAATCGACCGTTCCTTCAAAGCGGTTCGAACGAACCGGTTTGGACCGTAACTATTGTGTGTGTCACCCCGGCCATAGATGCCCGTTGGCCGGATCATGACGGCGGGAATCCCTTTCGCCCTGGCGGCGGCTTCGAGCGCGCGCTCGCGAACGAGATGCATCAATCCGTGAAAACTCGTTGGATCGCAACATGAGCTCTCGCGAACGGGATGGGCATTGTCGGAATAAACGGCGTCCGAACTCACATAAACCAGATGGGCGCAGGGTTGATCCTTCAGCGCGTTGCAGACGCTTTCGACCATCCTGATATTCGCGATGAGCGTGGCGAAGTCACGCCCGCGATCCGGTGTCAGGGCAGAAATCACAACGAGCGTGTCTTCCGGCCGAACGGCTTCCCTGAGTTGCAGCACGGCCTCTGCTCCAAGGAGATTCAGTTCTTTCGAAGAAAACCCCCGGACGTCCATGCCTCCGGCCGCGAGAGTGGCGCCGAGGCGATTCCCGACGAATCCGGAATTGCCCAGAATCAGGATTCTCGATGCCGTCATTCCGGAGACCCCAAAGACAAATGAGAGAAGCCCTGGCCGTGTCGACGACCTTGAACGGATCGATCAACACCCGGCCTTTCATCGCGTCCCGGACCGCCGTCAATTCCAGCGATCCAAATTCGCGCCAGGCTGTTGCAATGACCACCGCATCCGCGTCCTCACACGCTTCCAGCGCAGAAGAGACCCGCAAAACGCGAGCCCCGGCAAACGCCGTGACCGCTGCTTCCGGATCGTAGGCCTTGACTTGAAATTCGGAGAGGGCCTGGATCAACTCCAGCGCGGGCGAATTCTTCGTCGATGCGGTGTCGGGCTTATAGGAGAGGCCGAGAACGCCGACCACCGGGTCCGCCGATTTCGAGAGAACCTCGCGATGCAGCGCCCGGAACACCCAGTTCTTCCGGTAGCGGCTGTTGTCCAGACATGCTTCCGGCACATTGGCGTCGGTCCCCGCCGATCGAGACAGTTCCTGAATCGTCACGATGTCGCGCTCAAGGTTGCCGCCCGAGATTCCCAGTCCCGGCGTGAGATAAGCATGCGGTCCGATCCGCCGGTCCAGACGGAGCGCCGGAGCGACTTCGCTCCATTCCGCTCCGATGCGTTCGCATAACTCTGCCAATGTATTCGTCATCGATACGCTTGCGATGAGAAACATGTTGATCGCGATTTTGGCAAGCTCGGCGCTCTCATACCGCATCTTCAATATCGGACACGAAAACGCGTTCAAGTAGTCGCGGAAAGTCTCCGGAAACGGCTCCTCCGGTTTGTCGCATCCGACAATGAATCGCTCGGGGTTCAGCGCTCTTTCCACGGCGGACCCGAACACCAGCGTTTCCACCTGGTAAAAGAGCCGGCCGCGATTGAGCGCTCGAGTGAAGCCCGGTGGAACCTGACTGAGGACAACGAATGCCGTCTCGGCGGATGTGCGCGCCGAGACATTCCGGATGAGTTCCCGGAGCGGTTCCAGATCGCTTCGATTCCCGGAGTCCGTTGGAACATCCAGCGAAAAAACAATCGTATGGCACTCCGCCAGTGAATCGATGTCCGAGGACAGCCGAATGCTCGAACGGCGCTCACGGAACAACTCGGAAAGACCCGGCTCGAGAACGGGAAACCGGCCGGCCTCGATCCGTTCCACCAGGATTCGATCGGCGTCGTACGCCACCACCTGCTGCCCGCGTGCCGCAGCCGCGACGCTGGACACGATTCCCAGATGCGACAGGCCGGCAAAACCGATCACGCGCGAACACCCGCCGGGATCCATTGCTCCAGGCGCGTCAGGACGGAATGGATCCACAGATCATTGTCGAGGTTGGATTCGCCCCTTTGGCTGGCCGAGAGAAAGTGCCGGTACTCGGCCTCCCAGGTCGGATCCGGCGATTCAATCTGGAAGGTCTTTTCCGGGGGGCGTCCGCTCGGCATGACGCGCTCTCTGATCGTCAGGATGCTCGGTCCCCATTTGCACAGCCCGTGAACGTGCAGGCTGCCGAGTTCGCCGTGAATGTCGACGGTGAATGTGTTTCGCCAGGACAACAGCGACATTTCCAGCTCGATTGCCGGCGAGCCCGTCGAGCCGCAAACGAAGCGATCGTACGCGTTGTTCTCAAATCGATTAAAAGCCCATGGACGGAAATCGTGATCGAAACTGCCGAACAGAAAGAGACAGGTATCGAGCAGATGTGAACCGAGGTCGGGCAGGACGCCCATCCCCTTGTCGCGCCACGCGGAACGTTTCACGTCCATCGCGGTGCCGTTCCCGTAGAAGAAGCGAGCCTGGTAGACCTCCCCGATTTTTCCTTCGGCCAACAACTGTCTGAGTCGGACAAGATTCGGTTCGAAACGGTGGTTGTAAGCGGTGTAACAGGTGACCCGATTCTCCGCAGCGAGACTTTTCAGCGTCAGAATGCGGCTGCGATCTTCCAGCAGGGGTTTCTCGACGAGCACGTGCTTTCCGTGGGAGAGCAGGAACGACAGGATTCCAAACTTCGCATCATCAGGTGTACAAACCAGCGCGCCCTCGTAGGAATTCAGCGGCACGTCTTCGATGGATTTGCAGGTCGCCTGGGGAGCGATGGGGTCAACAATGCAGGCGACGTCGTCTCCCGCAACCGCGGCCCGCTTCCTGCCCTGTATGCCGAACCCGACGACCGCGACTTTCACAGGTGTTCCGTGCGTCTCTCGAGCGCGTCGATCTTCTCCGAAACGTCATCGGGAGCAACCGGGTTGTTGCCCTCGTGTTCGCAGGCGATCGCCGCCGCGATCGAACCCAGTATCGAGGCGATAACCGGCGACTTCGTTGCAACCGTCGCGAGGGTCGCGTAGGCCAGAAGAGCGTCCCCCGCGCCGACGGCGTCGACCAGATTGGTGACGAAACTGTCGACCGTGAAGAACGACCGCACGTCGCCGCTCGGCGCGCGGTAAGCGAGGACTCCCTGTTCTCCGACCTTCAGGATGAGCGTTCGACAATTTGCCTTCTTATACAGGTCGAGGGCGAGCGGACGAATGACCGAGTCCTGATCGCCCAGGGCAAAGCGCGCTTCGCGTTCGTTGGGAGTAATCAGGTCGAAACCCTGGAAGTCGAGAATGTTTCCCCAGCGGTTCGCAACCTGGCTGTCCGCGACTTTCAAGGCGCCCGAAGGAATACATTGAGTCAGTTCAGGAATGCTGTGCCTGCCGAATACGCCGTGCCGAAAGTCGCTGAAAACGACCGCATCCGCGCTCGTTTCACGAAGAGAGTCCTTCAGGTGATCCAGAATCCGGTCCGATACGGGCCGATTGTCGACGCGGTCCACCTTGAGCATCCGATAACCGCCCGCAATGAACACATTCTTATTCGTCGTGGGCCGGGTGTGGTCGACGGCCGCGCGGCATTCGACGCCGTGTTTTTCGAGATCGTCCCGCACGAAGCGGCCCAGTTCATCGTCGCCAAGAACCGTGGAGAACCGGACGCCTGCGCCCGTCTTCCGCAGATGTTTGGCCACCACCGCCGCGCCGCCGGTAAAGTCGACCTCGCGGTCATACTTGACGCTGAAGGTCGGCGTCTTTGCGGTTCCGCCGATGAGGTGGCAATACGTGTACGAATCCACAATCGTGTCGCCGACCACATGCACGCGAACGCCTTCACACTTTCTCAGAGCGTCGCGCAGCGCCTGAAACGTGACCCCTTCCGACTGCATGAGGGTGACCAGCTTCTCCGCGGAAATCTTCGGAGGCCCCATCTCGATGAAGGCCGACGAGGAAAAGACCACATCGCCGGGCGTGAAAATGACTTCGCCGCCGTAACTCTCAAGCGCCGTCATTTCCTCGCGCGTTTTCGGATGCACTCCTCCATCCGTGTATTCGTAGCCTTTCGCAAAGTAATCCGGCTGGAGGTACTTGATGTTCTCGATGGGATTGGGATTCTCATCGATGATCACGTAGTCAATCGCTTCGAGGGCAGCCAGATTCATTGCCCGGAGGTCCTGAGGCACGTACGGACGAAAATTCGCCTTGCTCACGTGGGCGTCACTGGTCAGGCTGGCGACCAGAAGATCGGCTTTGCTCTTGGCATACATCAGGTGCTGGACATGTCCCGGATGCACGAGGTCGAACACGCCGTGGCACATGATGATCTTCTTTTCGCGTGGCCTGGAGCCGATGATCTTCAGCAGTTCCTCGCGGGTCTTGATCTTGCGCTTGAAATCTCTCGGGTTGTTCGTATCGCTCATCGATTCGATTCGGAAAGGGCTGCAAACCAACTCCCGGTCGCGGCCTTTATGGATTCTTCGTCCCACACCGGAGCGTTGCGCCAATACTGGATATTCGCAAGCATGGCGCGAACGCCTTCCTCGAAAGACACCAGCGGCTCCCAGCCCAGGTCGCGGCGGATTTTCGATATATCGGCCCATGTGCAATCGGGCTCGCCGGGTCTGCGAGGTATGTGGACGACTTCGCCTTCCAGCAGTTCCACCAACCGGTTGACCGACTGGGGATTGTTGGCTCCCAAATTGTAGATGTCGCCGTTGCGGTCCGATTCCGCGGCCATCAGAAACGCGCGCGCCACGTCGGTCACGAAAACGAAATCGCGCCGCTGCGTTCCATCGCCGACAACGGTAAAGGGCCGGCCTGCAAGTTTTTGTGCCAGGAACACCCCGAACACGGCGCCGTAGGCTCCGCTGGTGCGTGACCTGGGACCATATGCGTTGAAAATCCGTATGGACGTCACGGGGATCTTGTAGACGCGCCCCCAGTGCAGAACGGACTGCTCGCCAAGGTACTTGCTCAATGCGTATGGATATTCGGGTTGAATCGCCGCGTTCTCGGTCGTCGGCAACCCGGCCGCAATTCCGTAGCAAGAGGACGAGGCCGCATACACAAATTTCTTCGCGCCTGCCGCGCGCGCGCCTTCGAGCGCGTGAACCGTACCCATGACGTTCGCCGACATGTAATCGATCGGCCGCTCGATCGATGGAACGATGTCGCCGATGCCCGCGAAGTGAATCACGATGTCGGCGTCCCTGAACACGGCATGATCCGGTGAGAGGGCCCGCAGATCCGCGATCTCCAGCGAAAACCCGGGATCGCTCTTGTGGCGATCGAGATTCTGAATGCGGCCGCCGGCAAGGTTGTCGATTCCCCGAACAACATACTCCCGCTCCAGAAGCAGATCGACCATGTGGCTTCCGATGAAGCCGGCCGCTCCCGTGATGATCGCGGTCCGGGGTGTCATTGAATGCCGGCCTTTTTCACGACACGCACGTTGAAGTACTGGTCGCCGGTCAGGCTATTGGCGAGTTTCCCGGCAGCAAACGCGCGGCAAATGTCCCGCACGGCGTCCTCGATCGTCCGCTTCGGAACGTATCCGAGTCTGGCGGCGATTTTCTTTGAAGACACATGATAGGAACGCAGGTCGTTGCTGCTCGTGGTTTCCACGGTGATCGGCGCTTTTTCCGGCATCTCCTGCTCGACGACCTTCTTGACGATCTGGGCAAGCTCGGCGACGGTGTGATTCTGATAGCCGGCGTTGAAAGTCTCTCCGGCAATCAAGAGATCCGGCAGGTCGAGAAGTTCGACATACAGGTCGCAAATATCATCGATGTGGATGTTCGGACGCTTTTGAGTGCCTCCAAAAATCGTCAACTTCCGGTTGTTCACCGCCTGGTTCGTAAAAATATTCACGGTCAGATCCAGACGCATTCGCGGTGAATAGCCGCATACCGTGGCGGGACGAACGATGACTGTCGTGAAATCGGGAGACTGGTACCGCAACAATATGGGTTCGCAGAGTCCCTTGTACTTGTTGTAATCCGTCAGCGGCACGAGCGGATGTTCCTCGGTGACTTCCGGAGCGTCGCTCACACCATAAACCGAACTCGTGGATGCGTAGATGAATCGCCGGACGCCCTCTTCCTTCGCGGCGGCCACCATCGGTTCGAAACAGTCATAGTTGACCGACTTGCTGAGGTCCGGGTTCAACTCAAAACTCGGATCGTTCGAAATGCACGCGAGGTGAATCACGCTGTCGCATCCGCGCACGGCTTGGCGGAAATGGGCGGCATCCCTCAAGTCGCCTTCGACAACGATCAGTCGATCGTGTTCGGGGAGACCTGCGGAGCCGAACAGCATCAGGTCAAAGACCGCCACGCTGTGCCCAGCAGCCAGAAGTTTGGGGACCAGCACGCATCCGACGTATCCGGCGCCGCCGGTGACCAGTACTTTCCTTGGGTTTTTGCTCATCTTTGCCTGAAGTTCCGTTGGGATCAGTCGAATTTGGATTTAGCGGACGAAGCGGCCGGCCGGCACACGTCAATCGTGAACCCGGCCTTAAGGGCATCCTGGCGAAACATCTGCACGGTCTCGACCGAAAACTGTTCAAGGCTCTTCCCGATCAGCGGAAGCTTGGCAAGCAAATCGTTGGTGACCGTGATGATGTGACAACCGGCGCCGTCTGCGTGAAACAGGTTCAAAAGCTCCCTGGGGCTGGCCCAGATGATTTCGATGTTCGGCCTGCCGCTCAGGAATTCGACGCACTGCCGCACGAGCGGGACGGGATCCCTGCCGCTGTCGGCAATGCGGCCCGCAAAAATCGAAATGTTACTGGGCGTGGTATCCGACAAATGATCCGCGACGCGCCTGACCTGGCTCCCGGTCATGACGGCGGTCACGTTGAGCTGCACGTTGTCACGCGACAGGCGCTCGATCAACGGGCCGGAGAATTCGCCAAGGGTATTCGTTACCGGGATCTTGACGAAGACGTTCGAACCCCACGACGCGATCTCTCGCGCCTGCAACTCCATCTCGGCGAAATCGTCGGAAAAGACTTCAAAGGAAACAGGGTGGGACGGAACCACTTTCAACACATCGCGCGCGAAACCACGGTAGTCGGTGACGTTCGCCTTTCGCATCAATGTCGGGTTTGTCGTGAATCCCCGGATCAAGGGATTTTTCGCCATTTCCGCGATGACCGGCACTTCGGCGCCGTCGGCGAAGACCTTGATTTTAAGTTTGTCGACTTCCTGCAAGAATCAGTTCCCCAGCTTCACGATGCGATCGGACGATGCAGTCGGCTTGACCGGCGGCGGCATTATTCGAGTTGCCGGTGAGAAGAACGGTCGTGCACCCGGCGGCCCGGCCGGCGCCCATGTCGCGCCACGTATCGCCGATTATAAAGGATCGCGCGAGGTCGATGTCGAACTCTTTGGCGGCCCTCAAAAGCAAGCCCGGCTTCGGTTTCCGGCAGTCACAGGCGTCCGCGTCCACGTGAAAACACACGTAAATGGCGTCGACTTCCAGTTCGCTTCGAACGAGCCGATGCATGCCTTCAACCGTCTCCACGCCGGACCGGCCATAGACCACGTCAGGCTGGTTGGTGACGACGATCAGCCTGAATCCTTCGCGGCGCAACACCTTGACGAGATCGTGGATGCCTGGCAGGAACTGGAAATCTTCGAGCCGCGTCGGCGCAACTTCCCGTCCCTCGCGAATGCCCGGA
>JAHFTY010000177.1 GCA_023265365.1 Acidobacteriota bacterium | reverse complement strand
TCTGCTCGATAAGCCGGAGGTCTACAACCTTCCTGCCGATCCGGCCGCTCCTTCCAGACTTGCCGCTCCGGCGTGGTTGTCGCTTGCAACGGCCGGCCTGGGCATGATCGCAGCCGCGATCTGGAGTACGCGCAAATGACCAACGATGTGAAGCTGCGTGAAGAAACAGCTCTGGCCACCTACTATGATCGGCCGCTCCTGAAGGAGCCCGTCTGGATCTGGACGGTGCCGGCTTATTTCTATGCCGGCGGAGTTGCCGGTGCCGCGCTGGTTCTGGGCGCGGCCGCGCAACTCACCGGTGATGAAGAATTACGGCCGCTGGTTCGGGCAGCGCGACGGATCGGTTTCGCCGGACACTTTCTGGGTTCTGTCTTTCTTATCGTCGACCTTGGGAGGCCCGAACGCTTTATCCACATGCTCCGCGTGTTCAACCGGAAGTCGCCGCTGAGTATTGGTTCGTGGATTCTTGCCGGGGGAGGCGCGCTCTCGGGCGCCTCGATCGTGCTTCCGCGCTCGCTTGCGAACGTTGCCGGTTTCGGCGCCGGCCTGCTGGGCGTCCCGCTCGCGGGCTACACGGGCGTCCTTCTGAGCAACACCGCCGTTCCGGTGTGGGCCGGCGCAGGCCGGACGCTTACCGCGCTGTTCATGGCGTCGGCGGTGGCCAGTTGCGCATCGTTGTTCGAATTGATGGATCTTTCGCCGCGTGAAGCCAGAGTCGTGCATCGTTTCGGACTCATCGGAAAGACGGCGGAACTGGCGTGCATGGCTTCCATGGAAGGGGAATTGTCCGCCCGCGACGAGGTTGTGCGCCCGTTGCGTTCGGGTCTGCCGGGAGCGTTGTGGACGGCGTCCAGGATTCTGACGGCGGCGAGTCTCGCGGTCAGCCTGATTCCCGGCTCATCGAAGAAGACAAAGACCGCGGGCGTTCTCGGAACGCTTGCAGGAATCGGGCTCCGATTTGCGGTCATGTATGCGGGTTTCAGCTCCACGCGGAATCCGAGAGCGGTCGTGTAAGTGACCACGAAGAGTGCCAGATCTGAACCACCCGTTCCATTGGTGTGGCATCACAAGCGCCACGCGTCTCACAAAGAATCCGTAGCGCCGGCATAAGTCCAGCACCAGAGAGCCGGCCTGGTTCCAATACAGTTGGCATTGCGAGTGCAAAGCGATTCACCTCATGAATAAGACGGTCCTTATTGCGGGTGGCGCGGGTTTCATTGGATCGCACGTTGCGGACGGTGAAGGCGCGGATGCGTCCCCGGCGCCGGAAGCAGAACTGTCTGAATTGCAGTTTCGGTTCTGCCGGAAATGCACGACCTGTCTCAAGGTGTGTTTTAACCGGAACCGTGGAGTCGCAGGACGAAGACTTATCCCCGCTTTGGCTAAGGCGGCTAAGGCGGGGTGGCGCGAAGCGCCGGGGTGGTTCGACCAACAAAATCGATTTATTGAACAGCACCACCCCGGCGCTTCGCGCCACCCCTCCTCGTCGAGGAGGGGAAAACGCTTCTCCTCGATTTCGTTTCATTGGGGCGGCAGGGCGGGCGAATATCCGCGCGCATGATCCCCGTCATTGCTTTGCGGGCATACCGTTGGCCCGCGAGGTGCTTGACTATCAACCGGAGATGGCGGGCCGGCTCGAACGGCGAAATCGTGAACGGATAGGAGAGGCGAACATCCATGAAGGCGACCCTATTACTGCAGAAAGATCACGAGAAACTGCGCGGCTTGTTTGACAAATTTCGGGCGAGCAAACCGACCGTTCGTCACGCGGTGTTCGAGCAGATCCGAAAGGAAATCACCATCCACTCGAGCATCGAAACCGAACTGTTTTATCCCGAGATTCAGAACAGCTCGTCGGACCGCGGCGCAGAACTCGTCGCGGACGCGATGGGCGAGCATCAGAGCGTGGACAAGCAGTTGGAGGAGATCTCCTCCCTCAGCGCGGACGACCCCCGGTTTCAGGCGAAGATGACCCGGCTGATGGAAGACGTCGATCGCCACGTTGCGGTTGAGGAAGCGGAGATCTTCGCCGAAGCACGCAGTTACTTTTCAGAACAGAAGCTGGAGGAACTCGGTCTCGATATGGAGATGCGGAAGAGCATCCTCACCCAGATCGCCGCCTGAGTTCAAGCGCAGCGTCCTGAGATTTCGGTTATCCCAACTTCGAAGTCACTCCTTCCCGGTCTTTACCCAGCATCGAAGGAGTTCCGCCACGCTCCATGCCTGAGCCACGCAACCGCGGGGGACAAACGGTTCCTCCGCGTCGAACACTTCGCTGATTGAGCCGATGCAGGCGTCGCCCATGTGCGCGGCGAATCCCCTCAGAAAACGCCGAGCCTGATCGCGATCGTTGTGAACGCGCAGCCACGCGTCAATGAATGGGCCGATCAGCCATCCCCATACCGTTCCCTGGTGATACGCGGCATCGCGCGCCCGAAGATCGCCGTAATACTGTTTCTTGTAATCGAGGTGGGCCGGGCCGAGCGATCGCAGGCCGAAAGGTGTGAGCAGATGTCGTTCGACCACGTCCAGCACGGATTTCCATCGGCTTCGGTCCAGGACCGGGTGGCTGAGCGAAAATGAAAAGATCTGGTTGGGCCTGAGCGAAGGATCGTCGCCGTTTTCACCGTCCACCACGTCATAAAGAGAGCCGCCCGATTCGAACCAGAATCGTTCGTTGAAAGACTCGCGTGTTCGATCTGCGAGTTCCAGCATCCGATCGGCCTCGTTGTCGCCGGCCTCTTCGCGGCTCCATCTCGACATGAGCATCAGGGCGTTGTACCAGAGTGCGTTGATCTCCACCGCTTTTCCCCGCCGGGGTGTGACGACCCAGTCACCGACCTTGGCATCCATCCAGGTGAGCTGATAACCCTGCTCGCCCTGACGGAGCAGGCCGTCCGCGGGATCGACTGCGATTCCGAATCGTGTGCCGCGGAGATGATGATCGATGATGGCCTGAAGTTTGGGCAGCAGAAGGCGGAGCGTGGCCCTGTCTCCCGTTCTTTCGAGGTAACGTTCGATGGCGTGGAAGTACCACATCGTCGCATCGGCCGTGTGGTAGAGGCCTTTGTTCTCGCGTTCCGGAAAAAGGTTCGGCAACAGGCCATCGCAGATGTAGTGACCGAACGTTCGAAGGATATAGCCCGCTTCGATGTGGCGTCCCGTATTCAGGGTCAGCCCTTCGAGACTGATCATCGTGTCGCGGCCCCAGTCTGTAAACCAATGATAGCCGGCAAAGATCGTCCGCACTTCGTCACCTGAGGCATGCGCGCGCGCCACGTCGGCGATTCGTGTGTTCGGCGTGACGATGAATTGGTCCGCAGCAAGCACCAGCTCCGCGAGCCATCCTTTCCGGAGTTCCGGGTCCGCGCAGTCCACGAGTTTCCTGCGTCTTTCGAGTTCACGGCGGGCCGCTTCTTCGGGTTCGAGAGCGTGGATGGATTCCCAGTGTTCCGTCGATACGACGACGTGAAAGGTCTCGCCGGTCCGCAGCGTGGATCGAAGATATCCCGGACTCCACAAGGGTCCGCGCGATTCGTATCCGCGGCTTTGCTCGACTCGGTAGAGGATGGATTTGAACCGGCCCCCGTCCAGGACGAATCCGGTTTTCGGTCCGCGCAGGGCAAACTTCAAAGAGGGAATCCTGTTGTCGTCCGGGCAGCAGACTTCATAGCGGTCGCCATCGGCCGTGATCCGGTAGGGGTGAGTCAACGGCTCGTTCACCGGGGATTCGTGGGGACGGAAATGCATCGATGGCCGGAGCCGCAATCGTACCGGACCATGCCCGCTCAACAGCGTGTAGGAAAGGTAGGTCGAGTTTTGCAGGTGCGGCATGACCAGTCGTTTTTCGATGATGAACCCGTCGATGTCGTAGCGCCAGACCGGAAGGCCGGACTCGAGCCGGAATTCGGTGAGATATTGAGAGACTCGAAGGTCCAGGTGATCTTCGCTGATTTCCTCGCCGCTGAAGTCGATCAGCGTTTCATCGGGAAGTTCCAACTCCTCACGGAAATGACTCAACATGACGAAGCGGCCAAGCGGCGGAGGAAGGTTCGCCACCAGCAGTCCGTGGTATCGCCGGGTGCAGGCCCCCGACACCGAAGACGACGCGAATCCGCCGAGGCCGTTGGTCACGAGCCACTCCCGCGTCAGCAGGAGGACCGGATCGGGATTGGCGTGCTCGCGGCTCCAGGGCATGCGATTCAGAATCAGTTCATCGGTTACATGTTCTTTCATCGGCCACTTTCCAACGTCATCACCGCGGCGCTTTCGCCCGCGATCGACCAGACTCCGTTTGCATCCACCGGAGGGACGCCGTGCCCGCCGTATTTCGGCGATTCGCTCGACCAGACCAGACTCCATTCACCCGCCATCAGTGGTTCGGGTACGGGGGTCAGCGGCAAGTCCCTTCCAAGATTCACCACGATCAGACGATCCCCGAAATCTCCTCCGAGGAATCGCAGCGCAAAAGCATGCGGTCCCAGCACGGCGCCGTGGATCCAATCCGAACGCTGGGAACGAAACACGGGATCTTCACGGCGAAGCTTCAGCAGATCGCGATGTAATGCCACGGCTGCGATATTCGTTTCGCGTTCCTTATGGTCGAGTCGGGATGCCTCGAATGTTCCCCGTTCGCACGCAGGCGGAATCAACGCGTTGGACGCGGCAATGCCGGGAAACTGGCGCAGGAACGCCTCGCGCCCTTGCTGAACCTGTAACGCAAGCTCCCGCCGGTGATCCGCAAAATACAGGAATGGCGTGGATGCGCCGAATTCCTGACCTTGAAAAAGCATCGGGGTTCCGGGACCGAGAAGCAGAATCGCCGTGATGGCCCGATACCGTCCCGGACTGGTCAGGCGGTGAATCCGCTCGCCCGACACGGAATTGGCAATCTGATCGTGATTCTGAATGTAAGTCACAAAAGACGCGGGTTTCAGATCGAAGGCCGGCTCTCCCCGCCGTTTGTTTTGCCAGTGGTAGCGCTGACCTTGATAGAGGAATCCCCACCGGAAAGAGGAAATGAATTCCTGCGGCGTGCCCCGGTAATCCGAATAGTAAGCCTCATTTCGTCCCGTCATCGCGACGCGGGCCGTGTGATGAAAGTCGTCGTTCCAAAGCGCATCCAGTCCATGGTCTCGAATGAGCGCCGCATGTTGCGGTTCATTCTCCCCGATCACGACGATCGGTTTCCGGCCCGCGGCGCGCCGGGCTTCGCGTGCGATGTCTTTCAGGATGTGAACCGGCGAGTGATCGAAGATTTGCTGCGTGGCGTCGAGACGCAGTCCATCCAGATGGAATTCCTCGATCCAGTAACGCGCATTCGACACGAAGTACTCGCGCACGCCCGCCGCGCCGGGACCGTCGA
Source organism: Acidobacteriota bacterium (assembly GCA_023265365.1). GTDB lineage: Bacteria > Acidobacteriota > Terriglobia > 20CM-2-55-15 > 20CM-2-55-15 > JAHFTY01. Next base: position 4,439 of record JAHFTY010000177.1, on the reverse strand, counting down.
AGTTGAGGGCCTCACCCCATTCGTTGTCATACCTGCCGGTGAAGTAACCGTCCGAAAACTCCCTGAGGTAATTGCCGTCGGGCCCCAGATGGTTGTAGACCACATCCAGAATCACTCCGAGGCCGAGGGCATGCGCGCGATCGACGAAGCCGCGAAAGTCATCGGGCGTCCCATAGAGGGTGGAAGGCGCAAACAGGTCCACGCCGTCATAGCCCCACCCGAATTTCCCCGGGAACTCGGCGACGGGCATGATTTCGAGCAATGTGATTCCCGTTTCCACCAGGGCCGGCAAATGCATCTGAGCCGCGGCCCAGGTACCCTCGCAGGTGAATGTGCCGATGTGCATTTCATACACGACCTGCCCTTCCAGAAGGACGCCTCGCCAGTTCCAGTCGGTCCACCGGAAGGTCGCGGAATCGACCACTTCCGACGGACCATTTGGTCCATCCGGCTGCCGTCGTGAGGCCGGATCCGGGAATAGCCGGCTTCCAGGACCCAGCCGGAACTGATAGCGGGCGCCCGCTTCCGCGCCTGAGACGAAACAGGAAAAATAGCCGTCATCTTCCGGCAGCATCGGAAACGAGCCTGATCTCTCAAGCACCACTTCAACTTGCTGATGCCGTGGGGCCCAAAGCCGGAAGTGAGTCCCGCCGCCCGGACAGACCTCCGCGCCAACCGGCAGCCGTCTTTGAACCGCAGTGGACATTAAGGAAATGTTCTGCACGAGCCACTCCACATCGGATTGGGTCCTGCACTTGCAGCCTTGTGGATATCCGGGTGTTGCCGCGACCAACAGGAATGAACCGGTATCGCCTTACGGGGGTGTCTTATGGATGTTCTGAGTCTTCTCAAAAAGGACCACGACACGGTCAAGAGCCTCTTCGCGAAGTTCGAGAGCGCCGGAAAGAACGCGCATCAGATGAAGCGGGAATTGTTTGAGCAGATTCGGAGGGACCTCTTCGTCCATTCCAGGGCGGAGGAAGAGATCTTCTATGCTGCGATAAAGGCTCGGAGCGGGCCGGGCCGAAAGCTGGTGAGTGAAGCTTCAAGAGAGCATCGCGAGATCGACGAACTGCTGCGTCGAACGGCTCATCTCAAGGTTGAGGTTCCGCAGTTCGGCGACCGTTTTGCCGCGCTGATGGAGGATGTCGAGCACCACATCGACGAAGAAGAAGGTCCGGTCTTCCAATTCGCGAAGGAGAGTTTTCCGGCAGAACAACTCGTCGAGATGGCCACGGACATCGAAGAAAGAAAGAAAGCGCTCGGACGCCGGTTGGCGGCGTGAGAACGGTTGTCACCAGCGTCCTTATTATCGCGGGCATCGTGCTGGCCGCTTATTCCATCAACGTGATCCTCATCGGTTTCGCAGGTCTACTCCTCGGCATTCTTCTTCGGACAGCGGCGGACTGGATCCATGCGAAAACAAGCATGGGTTGCGGACTCTGCCTCTTCACCGTCGTCATCGTGCTTGTAGGAATCTTTGCCGCCAACATTTGGCTGTTCGGCATGAACGTGGCTGCCCAGATCGATGAACTTAGCGCCGCAGCAGAGAACGGAAAGGCGGCGGCCGCAGGCTGGATCGAGAAGTATGAGTGGGGCCGGCGTGTGATCTCGGTGGGTACCGACGGAAACAAGATGATGTCGGGCGCAACGAGCGCGATATCAGGCATGATCCATTTCATCGCGGCGATGGCGTTGATGATCGTCGTGGCGTTGTACACGGCGGCCGCCCCCTCGCTTTATGTCAGTGGATTCGTCGCGTTATTCCCGCCGGGGAGACGGGCCCGCGTGGCCGAGACGCTCGTCCAGACCGGCAATGCGCTGCGGTGGTGGCTGCTGGGCCAGATGATTTCGATGAGCGTCGTCGGAATTACCACGATGTTCGGATTGTGGGCTCTGGGCGTCCCTCTTCCGTTCACGCTGGGTTTCCTGACGGCCGTCCTGAATTTCATTCCGAACATCGGCGCCATCAGTTCGGCCGGATTCGCCGCCGTTCTTGGATTGACGGTCAGCGGATGGACGGCCCTGTACGTCCTCGCGCTGTTCCTGGTGATCCAGTCCTTCGAAGCGTATTTCCTGACGCCGATGATCCAGCATCGCGCGGTCCAGCTTCCGCCGGCCCTGACCATCATGGTGCAGGCGTTGATGGGAGTGGCGGTTGGCGGGTTGGGCATCGCGCTGGCGGCTCCGCTCACCGTCGTGGGTCTGGTGCTGACCAAACAGCTGCGCTTTTCGGAAAAAAATCCCCCCGCCGGTGGAATCCGTGGATCACCGACGCCTTTACCTCGATTGCGCACATAGCGATACCTCCGGTTCACAAGGTGGCACTGCGATTGCCCCTTTACCGGGTAGAGGAACCGGTGGGTGCACTTATGAGCAATAACAAAGTGATCGCAATACTGAACGACCTGATAGAAGCGTGCAGGCAGAGGCAGGAGAGCTATCGCAGCGCTGCTGAGGAGATTTCCAACAGCGAGTTCCGCCGGCTCTTCAATATTTTTTCGCAGCAACGCGCTCAATTCGAAACGGAGCTTCAGGCCGAGGTTCATCGTCTTGGCGGTCCACCGGCTGCCAGGGAAGACCATTGGAGCAGTCGCCATGGCGAACGGTCCGGCCTGGAGTCGGGGGACCGGCCTGCCGATGAACCCGCGATCATCCTGGACTGTCAGCGGAGAGAAGAGGAGACGCTGCATCACTATCAGGAAGCCCTGAAGGCCGATCTGCCGCTGGATGTCCAATATGTGGTCAAACGCCAGTACATGGACATCAAAGATGCCTATGACCGCATTCGCATTCTGCAACGCGCCGCGTAATCGGAGAGGGAGGAGAAAATGATTGGAACCGTACTAATTGTTCTGCTGGTCCTGATGATCATCGGAGGGCTGCCCGCGTGGCCCCACAGCCGGAGCTGGGGATACTACCCATCCGGTTTGGCGGGGACGCTTTTGATCGTTCTCGTACTGATGATGTTGTTGGGGAGATTCTGATGCGAAGCCGAGCGCAAATCCACAGTCATCCCATTCATCCGATGCTGGTCGTTTTTCCGATCGGCCTCTGGGTCTTCTCATTCGTGTGCGACCTCGTCGCAATGCGGAGCGCCAATGCGTCCTTCTGGGGCGACATGGCGTTCTATACGATGGCCGGCGGCATCATCGGGGCCCTGGGAGCGGCGGTGCCCGGATTCCTGGACTACCTTGGCCTTCGCAACCCGCGGGTGAAGCGCATCGCCACTTCTCACATGTTGCTCAACCTGACCGTTGTTGCCCTCTACGTTTTCAATCTCGGGCTTCGCATGAACCGCCCCGTCAATGGAAACAAATCCGGCGTCACGATTTCGGCGATCGCGATGGTCCTCCTCGCGATCTCCGGATGGCTCGGCGGCAGCCTCGTGTACAGGCATGGGGTCGCCGTCGAGCCAGGGTCTGATTCGAACGCCGACCGGTCCGACAGATCTGACCGTGCCGCATAAGGATGGTGAACCAAATGAACAAGATCAAAATAATTCCTTTTGTTGGAGCAGCAGCCGCGGCTTTCCTGGTTTATCGGACATCCCGGTACGCCGGAAACAAATTAAAGAAATGCATCGTCGTCGACCGTTCGCCGGAAGAACTCTATCGATTCTGGCGAAACTTCGAGAACTTTCCTCGGTTCCTGGACGAACTGAAGTGCGTGGAGGTTCTCGACGAACGGCGATCCCGCTGGACCGTTGCCGGGCCCGGCGGGTTGCCGATCACGTGGGATGCGGAGATCACCGTCGATCGTCCAAACGAGATGATTGGCTGGCGCTCGCTGCCGGGATCGAAGGTGGACACGAAGGGGTACGTCCGATTCGAGTGCGCCACCGGCGCTCGCGGCACTCTTGTTCGAGTGGCGATGCAGGTCGTTCCGCCTGCCGGCAAGGCCGGCGCGGCGGTCGCCACCATCTTTGGGAAACGTCCGGGCGCTGAAGTTGAGGAGGCGCTGCGGCGCTTTAAGCAACTCATGGAAGCGGGAGAAACTGCTTTCATGAAGAGTTCCGAATCGGTCGAACTCGCGTCGGAAGAATCCTTCCCGGCCAGTGATCCTCCGGCCTGGACAGGCACCGGACTGTAATCCCAGTTTGGCTTCACGTTTTTTAGGCGATCCGGTGGCGGCTTTGCGCAAAGAGTCGGTTTGGATCCAACATTCCCTAAGCGAAAAAAAACGTTGGGCGATGCGGTCTGGTTATTTCATGAAGCCGTCGCAGGACGAGGACTTTTCCACGCCTTGGCCAAGGCGGCCAAGGCGTGGTGCCGCGGAGCGGCGGGGCGTTTCGTTCAACAAGAATCATTGAACAGCACCACCCCGGCGCTTCGCGCCACCCCTCCTCGTCGAGGAGGGGAAAACGCTTTTTCTCGATTTCGCATTGGGACAGCAGTGCAAAGCCGCCAAGGCGGGGAAAAATCCTCGTCCGGCGACTC
>JAHFTY010000327.1 GCA_023265365.1 Acidobacteriota bacterium | reverse complement strand
CCCGCAACGGTTGCCGAAGGATTGAAGACGATTTCGGCGCCGTTCAGGCCGAGCGCGCGTGCGCCCTCGGGGAAGTGGCGGTCGTAGCAGATATAAACGCCGACGTCCGCGAACTTCGTTTTGAAGACGGGGTAGCCGAGATTGCCCGGCTTGAAATAAAACTTCTCCCAGAAGCCCGGAGCGCAATGCGGGATGTGATGTTTGCGGTACTTGCCGAGGTACGATCCGTCGGCGTCGATGACGGCGGCGGTGTTGTAGTACACACCCTTGATGTCTTCCTCGTAGATCGGCACGACGATCGCCATGCCGTGCTTCTTCGCGGTCTCGCGCATGAACTGGACGGTGGGTCCGTCGGGAATCTTTTCGACCATGCCGTACCAGCGCGTGGACTGCTCGGCGCAGAAATAGGGGCCGGTGAAGATTTCCTGCATGCACAGAATCTGAACGCCCCTGCGCGCAGCCTCCTCGATCAGCTTCAGATGCTTGTCGACGGCATCCTTGCGAATCTTCTCGAGCGACTCCTCCACCGGAGTCGTACACGCGGCCTGAATCAAGCCGCACCGGACAATGCGTGCCATGAATTACCCTCCTGCCAATGCGGCGCCCCGCTTCAGAAACTTGCCGGCGCCGGCCTTGCCGAAGAACTTTCCGTTCTCGACGATCACGTTGCCGCGCGAGAGGACGATCTCGCTCACGCCTTTCACCTTCCGGCCTTCGTAGGCGCTGTAGTCGACGCGCATGTGGTGCGTCGAAGCACTGATCGTCTGCTCTTTGTCGGGATCGAAAATCACAATGTCCGCATCGGAACCGGCGGCGATCGTTCCTTTGCGCGGGAAAAGTCCGAAAATTTTTGCGGCGGCGGTCGACGTCAACTCCACGAAACGGTTCAGGCCGATCCGGCGCTGCGCCACGCCGCCATCGAACACGAGACTCATCCGGTGCTCCACGCCCGGGCCGCCGTTCGGAATCTTCGTGAAGTCGTCGCGGCCGAGTTCTTTCTGCTCCTTGAAGCAGAACGGACAGTGGTCGGTCGAGATCACCTGGAGGTCATTCATGCGCAGCCCCTTCCAGAGCTGGTCCTGATTCGCCCTGTCGCGGAGCGGCGGCGTCATGACGTACTTCGCGCCTTCGAAGCCTTCCTGCTCATAGTATGAATAATCCAGGAACAGATACTGGGGACACGTCTCCGCGTACGCCGGCAGCCCGAGGTCGCGGGCGTTCTGAACTTCCTTCAAAGCGTCGGAGCAGCTCAGATGGACGATATAGACAGGCGCGTGGGCCATCTCGGCGATGGCGATGGCGCGGTGGACGCCTTCGGCCTCGGCGCGGGCCGGCCGGGTGAGTGCGTGGTACTTCGGCGCGGTCTTTCCGGCGGCGATGGCGCGCTTGACCAGGACGTCAATGACGACGCCGTTTTCCGCGTGCATGCAGACGAGGCCGCCGTTCTCGCCCGCGGCGGTCATGGCTTTAAAGATCGTGCCATCGTCGACGAGAAACACGCCCGGATAAGCCATGAACAGTTTGAAGCTGGACACGCCCTGGTCGATCATCGACTTCAGGCCCGGAAGCCGGCTGTCCGGAAGGTCCGTCACGATCAGGTGAAATCCATAGTCCGTCACAGCCTTCCCTTCCGCCTTCGCAAACCAGGCGTCCAGCGCCTGATGCAGTTCCTGGCCATGAGACTGTACGGCGAAGTCGATGATCGTCGTGGTGCCTCCGAACGCGGCGGCGCGTGTTCCGGTTTCGAAGTCGTCGGATGAAGAGGTTCCGCCGAAAGGCAGATCCATATGCGTGTGCGGATCGATGCCTCCCGGAATGACGAGTTTGCCGGCGGCATCGATGGTACGATCGACCGGTCCGGTGATCGAACCGAGATCTTTCCCGATCATGGCGATCACGGGTCCGTCAATGAGGACGTCGGCGACGTAAGAATCAACAGCGGTGACGATGTGGCCGTTTGTGATCAGTGTTTTCATGCTTCGCTCCGGTCAGGCGATGCTATAACCAAACAACTTCATGATGAAACTTCTTTCCGTCAATGTGGGCAGGCCACAAACGATCGCGCGCGACGGCCGGGACATCGTCACCGCCATTTTCAAGACGCCGGTCGAAGGACCGGTATCCGTCCTGGAGATGAACCTTGCCGGCGACGGGCAGGCGGACCTCCGGGTTCACGGTGGCCGGAACAAAGCGGTATACGTTTACCCGTCCGAGCACTATCCGTTCTGGCGCGAACGTTACCCTCAATTGAACCTGGGCTGGGGAGCCCTCGGGGAAAACCTGACCACCTCGGGCATCGACGAGACATCCGCCCATGCCGGCGACCGGCTTCGCATCGGTACCGCCGTCTTTCAGATCACCAGGCCCCGCAAGCCCTGCTTCAAACTGGCCGCAAAATTCGCGGATGATGCAATCATCCCGGCTTTCACTGCAAGCGGCCGGTCCGGGTTCTATTTATCGGTGGTGAAAGAAGGGATCATCCAGGCGGGCGACGCAATCGAGTTCGAGACTCGCCATCCGGACGGGACATCAATCGCAGAAATTCTCAGAACAGAACTGTAAACGCCGGCTCTGGCAGCAGCGGGGTCGGGCTGCTCTGCCACGCTCCAGGCCGGCGCTTTCAGCGCGGTCAGTTGGATGCTGGAGTGCCGAGCGCCTTCCTGATGGCCTCGACCGCGATATTAGCGCGCAGGTCGACCAGTTTCTTCCCGTTCACGATCGTCTTCTTGATCGGGCTGATCGGCTGGCCGTTGATGGTGTCCTTTTTGGCGGCGACGCGTTCTTTGTACCGGATCTTCGCGGGATCCAGCGTGGCGATGATCGAGTTCACGCTGTAGTCGTCATGAATGCCGTCGCTGACCGGCTTTCCATCCTTGTCCTTCGGCACGGGCACGCCGAGTTCAGCCCATGAGGCATCCGCCTTATTCCAGCTGTCGTAGTATTCCTTGATGTAGTGAATCGTCACGCCATCCTTCGCAAACTCGGGAGCGAGTTTCTTTGCGACGTTGTCCAGGCCGCGCTGGTCTCCGCCGCTGTCGCCGAACATGATGATGTGTTTGAATCCGTTCGCCTTCAGGCTGCGAGCCTCGTCTTCCACAAAGTTATCGAAGGTCTCCTGGCGAAGTTGAATGGTGCCGGGCGAAGAAGAGTAGTTCCCCGGCTCGAACGGAACGGTCGGGGCAATCAGCGCATTTCCCAGTTTCCGTGCGACGGCCTCGCTGGTCTGGCGCAGAACGTACACGTGCTTCCCTGTTGGAACGTACGGACCGTTTTGTTCGGTGCTGCCGGCGGGAATAATCGCAGTCGTCTTGCCGGCCTTGATGGCATCGCGCACTTCCATCCACGTCAACTCTTCGATCCAGACGCTATCCACCGCAGCGATCGGCCGCGGCGCATTCATGTCCGGTCCACCGCCGCGGCGTTGTCCGGTGTTTGGCTGTTGAGCTGCTAGGGAACTCGCCGTGGTCAATAGAA
>JAHFTY010000326.1 GCA_023265365.1 Acidobacteriota bacterium | reverse complement strand
AAACGCTACGGCAAGCCGGCCCTCCTGTTTATGGGCGACAAAGACCTGATCCTCGGGAAGACCATCGGCGACCTTGCCGGTGAAGGGTTCACCATTGTCCACGACTTCCCGGCATTCCGGTCGGCCGCCTATCGATTGCTCGAACCGGAGAAACTGTCGCGGGAAGCGACGAGAATCCAGCTCGACCGGTGTGTTCTTCGATCGTGGGAATGGATCGACGCCGAACCCCTTCAGCGCCACGCCAACAACCGCAAGATCTGGGCCAACCTCCACGACGGATTCCCGTCCCCGTACACCATTCGCGATGCGCGACGCTGGCTCGCCCATACCCTCAGCGCATTTCCTGAAACCGCTTTCGCGATCGATATCGGTAAGGAAGCGGTCGGCGGGATCGGTTTCGTTCTCAAGGAGGGGCCATCATCGCGTTCCGCGGAGATCGGTTACTGGCTGGGCGAGGCGTTCTGGGGACGCGGTGTCGCCACCGAGTGCGTGGTTCGAATGACAACCTATATCTTCGACCTCTATCCTGAAATCTGCCGCCTGTACGCCCAGGTCTTCCATGGGAATGTTTCATCCATGCGGGTCCTCGAAAAAGCCGGCTACGTGCGTGAAGGCCTGCTCCAGAAGAGCGCAGTCAAGGCGGGCGGCGTTATCGACATGGTCCAGTACGCGATGATCCGGTAGGAGATCTGTCCCAATAAGGCGAAATCAGGGAAAAGCGTTTTCCCCTCCTCGACCGAGGCACTGCTGTCCCAATAAGCCGAAATCGAGGAAAAGCGTTTTCCCCTCCTCGACGAGGAGGGGTGGCGCGAAGCGCCGGGGTGGTGCTGTTCAAGAATTGAATTCTGTTGGTCGAACCGCCCCGCCGCTCCGCGGCACCCCGCCTTGGCCAAGGCGGGGAAAAGTCTTCGTCCTGCGACTCCACTGCTTCAAACCACACCTTCACCCAGCGGTTACTTGACCGGAGCGCGCGGGACTTTCGCGTCGCGCATGGCGGCGTTGTACAGCACCGTGGCCATCACAACCGAGGCCTGTTTCAGCGATGCGGCGCTCACGCGTTCATAGGTATCGACATTGGTGTGATGCGTCCGGACATCATAATTGTTGTAATCCTGAACCGCCTGAAATCCGGGGACGCCGACGGCGATAAACGAGAGATGGTCCGTGGACCCGATCTTTTGCAGCGTCGAGATCGTGGCGCCGAGATCGTTCACCGGTTTCAGCCAGGCTTCCATAATCGGCTGCATTTCCGGATTGCCTTCCAGGTAGAAGCCCGTGATCGGCGGCGTTCCGTTGTCCAGGTTGAAGTACACCGAAAACCTGTCCCGCGCCGCCTTGCCGGCATCGCCGGTGAGATGCGCGGCGACGTAGGCTTTCGATCCCAGCAGACCCTGCTCTTCGCCGCCCCACAGTGCGATGCGGATGGTGCGGCGCGGTTTTGCGCCGGCCGCCTTCAGAATGCGAAGGGCCTCGATTTCCGTGGCGATGCCGTCCGCATTGTCGGTCGCTCCGGTTCCGGTATGCCATGAGTCGAGATGTGCTCCCACCATGACGACGTCATCGCCGATGCGAGGATCGGAACCTTTAATTTCCGCGATGATGTTGTAGGCATTCCGGTCCTGTTCAAAGAAGCGCGTCTGCAGATCCACGGCCAGTTTGACGGGAACGTTCGCGGCAAGAAGCCTCGCAATGATGTTGTACTGCTCGGCGCCGAGCACGATGGAAGGGATTCCGTTCGATCCGAGGTCGCGGCCCGTGACGAACACGGTGCCGTGCTCTCCGAGATTGGGTTCAAGCGTGACGGCCGCGCGCTCCTTCTGCGCGAGACCGGCCGCGGCGGTCGATCGTGCCTGAGCGGCCTGTTGGGCATTCTGCGGCAGAAGCGATTTGCGGCGGAAGTCTCCGCCGGCCGGATCGCGATCGTTTCGAACGAAGTCTTCCTGAATGGGCGCGGTCATCACGATCGCTCCGCCGAGTTTTCCGTTGAAGGATTCGACCGGCGCCGCCGGATTGCCGGCCCACACCGGCGCCGCGGCGATCCGGCCGTTGGTCGAAGGCGACCATCCCCTGGCGTACGCGATCATCGGCAGGTACCGCGGCTCGATCATTTCCACGGTGATGCGTTCGAGCTGCCAGCCGCGTCCGAACTCCCACGGCTCGGAATGGACGTTGTCGAAGCCCATGCCGACCAGCTTGTCCTGACTCCATTTCACGGCGGTCTGATAGGCGGGAGACGCAGTGAGCCGCGGTCCGATCACATTGACGAGGTGATCGAACGTCTCCATCACGCGCGAGTTGTTGAGGCCCTCGGCGCGAATCTTTGCGATCATTGCGACGTCGACCTTCTCCTGGGCGTCCGCAATGGGCGCGGCGAGCAGCAACGCCAATGAAAGGACCAGAAGCGTCTTCTTCATAACGACCTCCATGCTTGACTTGGTTGCGGAGTACAGGAGAGCATCCACAAACACTCTGGAGTTTGCAACCATGAAGAGATTCCTTTCCGGCATCGCATCCGTTCTGTTTTCGATCGGCTGGCTCCTGCCTCAGACCTCGAACATGGATCTTTTGATTCGCGGCGGCACGGTGATCGATGGAACAGGTTCCGAGCCGGTCATTGCCGACGTCGGCATCAGGGGCGATCGCATCGCATTTGTCGGCGACGCGCGCGGCCCGTCTGAATGCGACAAGGACGCTGGACGCTGCGGGGCTGATTGTTGCTCCGGGTTTCATCGATCCGCACACTCATACACTGGACGATCTCAACACGCCGCCACGCAACGCGAACCTCCCGTACCTGATGCAGGGCGTGACGACCGTGATTACCGGCAACGACGGCGGGGGCCCCATTTCCGCGGCCGCGACTTTCGAAACCTGGCAGCGGCAGGGCATCGGAACGAATGCCGCTCTTTTTGTCGGTCAGGGAACGGTGCGGCAGGCCGTGATGAAGATGTCCGACGCAGCGCCTGCGAAAGAACAGCTCGACCGGATGAAAGCGATCGTCGGCGAGGCGATGGACGGCGGCGCGATCGGTATGTCGACCGGGTTGTACTACGCGCCCGGCAACTACGCCACGACGGAGGAAGTGATCGAACTGGCGAAGATCGCGGCAGCAAAGGACGGGATCTACGACAGCCATATGCGCGACGAGAGCTACGCGCAAGATCCGCGAGTACGTTCTGAACCGGAAGATCATCTCCATGCCCTTCGCCATTCGCGCCGGCACCGCGCTCACCGCCGAAACCCTGCGCATTCCCGACCGTGGCCGCCTCACGCCCGGGTATTTCGCGGACGTGATCGTTTTCGATGAAAAGACCATTTCCGAAAAATCCACCTACGAGCAGCCCGAGATCCTGGCGGTGGGAATGAAGTACGTGGTCGTGAATGGAAAGGTCGCCGTCGACGACGGAAAATTCAACGGCACTCTCGCGGGAAGACCGCTGAAGAAAAGCGCGTCCCGCAGCGCCGGCTGAAGCCGGCTCACGGC
>JAHFTY010000325.1 GCA_023265365.1 Acidobacteriota bacterium | reverse complement strand
CGTAAGCGAGAAAAAACGTTGGGCGATGCGGTCTGGTTATGACATGAAGCCATGGAGTCGCAGGACGAGGACTCTTCCCCGCCTTGGCCAAGGCGGCCAAGGCGGGGTGCCGCGAAGCGGCGGGGCGGTTCGTTCAACAAAATCAATCTCGTGAACAGAACCACCCCGGCGCTTCGCGCCACCCCTCCTCGTCGAGGAGGGGAAAACGCTTTTCCGACAGCAGTGCCTCATTTTTTGGAGGTTTGGGATGAGACTAATCTGGGCTTGCTTCTTTAGTTTTCTGCTCTCAATCGGATCCGTTTCCGCTCACGCGCAATCCGCATCGGGCGCGATTCTGGGCGACATCGTCGACACTTCCGGGGGGCGGCTGCCCGCCGCGCAGATCAAGCTCGTCAATCAGCAGACCGGTTCCACCCGGGAGCTGATCAGCAACGAGCTTGGAACATACCGGTTCAACGCGCTTCCCCCGGCGGTCTACACCCTTACCGTGGAATTCCCCGGCTTCAAAACCGTGTCGGCGCAGAACGTGACGGTGAACGTGGCTTCCGAAGTGAAAGTGGACTTCAAGCTGGAAGTTGCCGCCTCGAACGAGACGATCACGGTGAACGAAGAAGCCGTTCTTGTCCAAACGACGGAGAACGCCGTGAAGACGATCGTCGACAACCGGAAGATCGAAGAACTTCCACTGAAGACGCGAGACTTTCTCGATCTCACACTCCTGTCCCCCGGCGTCGTCAGCGATCAGGGATCGGCGCGTGCGGCGCAGTCCGACTCCATCTCATTCGGCGGGATGAGCGAAGCCTATAAGTCCATCTGGCTCGAAGGCGTCGACTTCAACGACGAGATCACGCGCGGCGGCTCCTCGCGCTCGGCGGCAACACGCGCCGCGATCGGCCAGGAGGCCATCCAGGAATTCCAGGTCATGGCGAATTCCTATTCCGCGGAGTTTGGACGTTCGGCCTCGGGTGCGATCAACGTGGTGACGAAGTCCGGCGGCAACATCGTTCACGGAAGCGCGTTCTACTTCCGCCGTGACGACGCGTTTGAAAGACCGAATTACTTTGCCCGGAACGCCTGTGCCGCCAATGCGAACTCGTCGGCGTGCAAACCGCCGTTCGAGACGCAGCAGTTCGGCGCGACGATCGGCGGACCCATCCGGAAGGACAAGACGCATTACTTCCTGTCTTATGAACGGCGCATGGCCGACCGCTCCGCTACAGTGAACATTCCGGCCGCGATCAAGACCTACGTCGCGTCGCTTGGCTATGACACCCGCAACAATGTCCCGATCGTTTCGCGAGTGAACAACATTCTCGGCAAGCTGTCCTATACGATCAGTCCGCACCACAGCCTGACGATGACCTATCTGTTCGATCAACAGAAACTCGACGGACAGAATGTCGGCGCCGGCAACGCCGGAGACAACGGCGCGGATGACGACCGTTCGAGTTGGATGGTGGTCGGGAACCTGACGTCGCTGTTCGGCCAGAACAAAGTCAACGAACTCCGTCTCAGCGCGGGGAATCAGCAACTTTACCGGAACTATCCGAAAGGCTTTCCAATCAAGCCGGAGATCATCTTTCCGACGGTTCGATTCGGGTCGTCGAGCGGCACGCCTCAATGGCGGTTCCAGCGCAACCTCATCCTCACGGACACGTTCAGCCAGCACATCACCGGATTCGGCGGACAGCATGATCTCAAGTACGGGTTCGAGGCCCAGAAGATTCCGTCGGAGAGCGGCAACAACACCGGACCGACCCAGGGCCAGTTCACGTTTCTGAACGATGCGCCCGTCGTGGCGGGAAACAACGCGTCTTTGCCCTATCTTTACAGGGCAGGGATCGATATTCGTGGCCTGGCGCATCCGTGCAATCTGCCGGAAGTGTGCAAGGAGTTCGGCCATTTCTTCCGGGCCATCCAGATTTACTCGACGTTCGTGAACGACACGTTCCGCGTGAGCCAGAACCTGACGCTGAACCTCGGCATCCGCTACGATCTGCGCCGGCTCCGCCAGGACCTGAACGGCGCCCCGTTTCCGAACAATGTGGACGAGTTCGATTTCTGGAAGCGGATGGTGAACGGCGACCTTCGCGGCAAGAACATCAAGCCACTCCCGACCGATAAGACGAACATATCGCCGCGATTCGGTTTCTCCTGGGATCCGTTCCACAACGGCAAGACCGTCGTTCGGGGCGGCTACGGGTTCTACTACGACACGATTGCCACGACGGATCTTCGGACGACGGTCGCTGGATATCCCGGCCTGTTCTGGATTCCGGTCGCGAATGACAGCCGTCTGACCGGCAGACCGAATTCGTTCTTCCCCAATGTTCCGGATCCGAAGACGCTGCCCGAGGAAGGAAGCACGACTTTCAACCTCCCGACCCGGACGACACGGCATCCCTATACCCAACAGGCCGCGATCGGCATTCAGCGGCAGATCACGCCGAGCATCGCCATTACCGGCGATTTCGTCCACATGTTCGGCCTTCGCTTTCCGCGAACCCGGAACGTCAACGCCCGCATGGGAGGGCCGACGGGTCCGTTTCCCGTGATCGCTTCAGGAACGCGCCTTATCCTCGCCGACTACGGGAACATCATCAAGATTCGTCAACTCCAGATCCGCCTGGAAAAACGGTTTTCGAAGGGGCTCGCCTTCCTTCTCGGCTACACGAACGGCAGCGCCTATTCGTTTGCGAACTCACCGGTCGACAAGTACAACATGGATGCGGATTGGGGACCGACGTCCAATGACGTGAAACACCGGATCGTGAGCAACCTGACCTACGCTTTGCCCTTCGGCTTCCAGGTGGGCGCCGTCTACACGTTCAACACGGCGCCGCCCTACAACGTCACGCTGGGGCGCGATGTCAACGGAGACGGCGACAACAACGAACGGCCCGACGGCATGGCCTTCAACGGAGCGCGCGAGGACCAGTTCTCCACGATGGATTTGCGAACTTCGAAAATCTTCAAGGTCAGGGAGAAGAGCATCGAAGTGCTGTGGGAAATGTTCAACGTATTCAACACCGTGAACCTCGGCAGCTACGTCGGGAATCAGCGGTCTGTGTTGTTTGGACAGCCGCAGCTCGCCTTCGATCCGTTCCAGGCACAGCTCGGGATGAAGTTCAAATTCTAGAAGTAATCCCGGCCAGACTCGTCGGAGTCTGACCGGGATTACTTCAGATTCTTGTTCAGAAGATTCGCCAGCCGGTAACCCGCCAGCAGAACCTGCCGCCGAGCCAGGACGAGCGTTCTTGTCACAGGCCGCCGAGGGGTGGGGCGAAAAGGTGACCTGAGGATTGTTGTCGCCATCGATCGGTGGCGCATAGGAATACTTAACCGCAAGCGCCGCGCTTCTCCTGACGATGCTCCAGCGCCCCGCAGAAATGTTGCGCTTCGTTCGACTGACGACATCGTCATCGAAATCCGAAGGATTGCTGATTCTGAGACTGACCCTCCATATGCCGGCCTTGCTCAACCTGGGGTGATGAGATATGTGGACAATAACAACGACGGC
>JAHFTY010000176.1 GCA_023265365.1 Acidobacteriota bacterium | reverse complement strand
CGGAGCGGCACACAATGCCGAGGGCGCCCTGTCCAACGGCCGAAAGCATGGTGTCGTCGTCCAGAATCTGCGTGATGCGCGATGCGTGCCCGAGTCGCTTCAAACCCGCCGCCGCCAGAACGATGCCGTCGAATTCACCGTCGGAGAGTTTGCGCAGCCGCGTATCGACGTTGCCGCGAAGCATCGTGAGATTCAAAGCAGGGAAGCGATGGCGCAACTGGACCTGGCGCCGCAGGCTGCTGGTTCCGACAGTGGCCCCGTCCTTCAACTGATGCAGCATGGGGCCATTCGAGAGGAAGGCGTCGCGGGCGTCTTCGCGCTCGGGCACGGCGGCGAGATCGATACCTTCGGGAAGCTGGAAGGGCACGTCCTTCAGGCTGTGCACGGCCATGTCGATGCGTCCGTCGAGCAGCGCCTCGTCGAGTTCTTTTGTGAAAAGACCCTTGCCGCCGATTTTCGCCAGGGGCACGTCGAGGATTTTGTCGCCCGTCGTTTTGATCAGGACCAGTTCCACGGTAAGGCCCGCGGCGCGACGTTCGATTTCCGCTTTGACCCAGTTGGCCTGCCACAGGGCCAGTGCGCTTCCGCGAGTTCCCAGTTTCATTGAGGTTTCACATTGAAAAGCTTGCGGACGATTTCGACGATGTCCGGTCCTTGGGGATCGTGGGCGGCCGCTTTCAGTTCGGCGATCGGCTGATGGAGGATCTTGTTGATGAGCGACGTGGTGATCTGGTCGATCGCCTGTTCCGGTGGAAGGTCCTTGAGAAGTTTGCGATGCCGTTCGATCTCGTCGCGCCGGAGTTTCTCGAGCGAGTCCTTCAGCTGGACGATCGTCGGCACCACTTCACGGCTTTGCATCCTGGTGCAGAAGGCCTGGACTTCGTGATCGATGATTTCTTCGGCCCGGTTCGCCTCGCTCATGCGTTCTTTCAGGTTGGCGTCGACGACCTGCTGAAGATCGTCGATGTCGTAGAGAAACGCGTTGTCGATCTGGTTCACCGTGGGATCGATGTCGCGCGGAACCGCGATATCGATGAAAAACACCGGCTTGTTCTTCCGGCGGTGAATGACCTCCTCGCCCATCGGTTTCGTGATGATGAAGTGCGGCGCGCCGGTCGAACTGATCACGATGTCGGCGCGGTCGATGTGATCGGTGAAGTGTTCGAAGGGCACGGCGGCTCCTTCGAACACCTTGGCCAGTTCGACGGCTCGCTCGAAGGTGCGATTGGTGACCAGCACGGACGAAACGCCGGCACTCTTTAAGTGTTTTGCGGCGAGTTCTCCCATCTTGCTGGCGCCGATGATCATCACGGTCTTGCCGTTGAGCGTGCCGAAAATCTTCTTCGCGAGCTCGACGGCCGCATAGCTGATCGAAACCGCGGACTTGGAAATCCCGGTTTCGGACCGCACCTTCTTTGCAACCGCGAAGGCCCGGTTCATCAGGGCGCTCAAGTGCATGCCGACGGTGCCGGCGTCGGAGGCGATGCGGTAGGCTTCCTTGACCTGGCCCAGGATCTGCGGCTCGCCGATCATCATGGAGTCCAGGCTGGAGGTCACGCGGAACACATGCCGGATGGCTTCGGTGTTCCTGAAGCTATAGAGGTGTTTGGCAACGGTGTCCTTTGGAATCTGGTGGTACTCGCAGAGAAAATCCTGAATCAGCCGGTCATCCGATCCTTCCGCGACGACTTCAACCCGGTTGCACGTCGAAAGGATCATCGCTTCCGTGATGTTTTCCTTCTTGATGAGCGTGATGAGAGCTGCGCGGAGGGCGTCGTCGTTGAAGGCAAGCTTCTCCCGGACTTCAACGGGAGCGGTCTTATGGCTGAGTCCGACGATTGCAAGCTGCATCACTGGTAGAAGGAATGGAACCCGCTTCCCAACGGGCTCGCAGCCAGGAACGTCAACAAGACGCCGATGAAACCGACGATCGCGAGGTACGCCGCTTTCTTGCCCCGCCATCCTGCGATCAACCGGTAATGAATCAACAACAGGTACACGAACCAGGTGAAAAACGAGAGCAGCACCTTGATGTCTTTCGCCCACGACAGTCCCGCCACCGCCTGTGCCCAAAGCGCGCCCGAGATAATGCCGAGCGTGATCAGCGGAAAGCCGATCGCGAGCGACTTGTACGCGAGGTCGTCGGAGAGTTCGAGCGAAGGAAGCCGGTCATGAAAGATCGTCGGATGCTTGGACTTCAGTTCGCGTTCCTGCAGCAGATACATCACGGCGGCGGTGAACGCGATGAAGAGCGCCGTGAATCCAAGAAACACCAGCGGAATATGAATGTAAATCCAGTTGCTGCGCAGGATGCCGGGGATCGGCGGCGGGGGGTTGTAAAACAGGTTCGCGATGAACGTCATGACGAAGATCAGCGGGAACACGAAGACGCTCAACGGCGAAATCCGGTATTTCGCATACGCGATCAGGAATCCGGCGGCGACCAGCGCGCCATAAAAGGAGAAGGCTTCGTACCTCTGCGTGATCGGAAGATACTGGGCCTCCATGCCCCGCAAAACGATCGACAGGACATGACACACGAATCCCGCGATCACGGCGCCGAGTGCCGGGCGGAAGAACATGTGTTTTTTGTTGAGGACCGTCAGAACGGAATGCAGAAGGCCCACGGAATAAAGGCCCAGCGCCAACCTCAGCAGGACCACGTACATAGGCGGCGATTATATCGGTGTCAGGCACCACTGACACCGAATTCTTTGCTAACATCGAACCCGCTATGGATAAACCGAGGATTCTGAGCGGCATGAGGCCCACCGGCCAGCTCCATCTGGGGCATCTGGTCGGAGCGCTGGACAACTGGGTCCCCCTCCAGGACCAATATGACTGTTTCTACTGCATCGTCGATTGGCACGCCCTGACCACGCATTACGACGACACCCACGAAATCCAGGGCTACATCCTGGACAACGCCATCGATTGGCTTGCCGCCGGGCTGGATCCGAAACGGTCCGCAATCTTCATTCAGTCCGGGGTTGTGGAGCACGCGGAACTGCACCTTCTGCTCTCGATGATCGCGCCGCTTGGCTGGCTCGAGCGCGTGCCGACGTATAAGGAACAGATGGAACAGATCACGGGGCACGACCTGCATACCTACGGATTTCTCGGCTATCCCCTGCTCCAGGCGGCCGACATCCTTATATATAAGGCGGCCGCGGTCCCCGTCGGCGAAGACCAGGTGGCACACATCGAACTCACCCGGGAGATCGCCCGGCGTTTCAATCACTTTTATGGCCCCGTTCTCAAGGAGCCCCAGGCCCTGTTGACCAAAGTGCCGCGGCTGCCGGGGACCGACGGACGGAAGATGAGCAAGAGCTATAACAACGCAATCGCTCTAGGGGATAGGCCGGAAAAGATCAAGGAGACCATTAAAACCATGGTCACCGATCCGGCACGCGTTCGCCGCCACGACCCCGGTAATCCGGACGTTTGTCCGGTCGGGGACTATCACAAAGTTTTTTCGGGTCCGGAAACTTTGGCCTGGGTGGACCAAGGTTGTCGCTCGGCCGGAATAGGCTGTATCGAATGTAAAATGAAGCTGTTCGACAACCTTCAGAAGCGGTTGGAGCCCATTTCCGCCCGAAGACAGGAACTGGAGTCGCACAAAGACGATGTTTCGGACATCCTGCAGGAGGGCGCAAGGAAAGCCAAAGCCGCGGCCGGTGAAACGATGGCCGAAGTGCGAAAGGCAATGAGAATCTAATGATCGAAGAACTCAAAATATCGCTCCCTCAGTACGAAGGGCCGCTCGACCTCCTGCTCGACATGATCCGCCGGCAGAAGATCGACATCTATGACATTCCGATCGCGAAGGTCACCGAACAGTACCTCAGCTTCCTGCACCTGATGCAGGAACTGGACGTCGACGTCGCTTCCGAGTTTCTGCTGATGGCGGCCCAGTTGATCTATATCAAATCGCGCATGCTGCTGCCTCCCGATCCGGATGCGCCGCCCGAAGAGGCCGAAGACCCGCGCGCCGAACTGGTTCGCCGGCTGCTCGAGTACGAGAAATTCAGGAATGCGGCGCAGATGTTGTATCAGCGCGAGATGGTCGAAAACGCCTCATGGTCCAATCCCGGCCCGCTCCCGGTCGAAGACGCCGGCCTGGAACCGGAAACGACGGTCGGCCTTTACGACCTGATCCTCGCGTTTCGCGAAGTGCTGAAGCGCGACGAAGAGAAGCCGATCATGGACGTCTCCCGCGAAGAGTTCTCCATCGAACAGATGATGGGCTTCCTCTTCGAAAACATCGTCGCCGCTCGCGGCAAGATCGGACTGACCGAAATCATCGAGCCCAGAGTCTCTTCGAAACGCGGGCTGATCACCGCCTTCCTGGCCCTGCTGGAACTCACACGTTTGAAGGCGATCTACCTGATGCAGGACAAACCATTCGCTGAAATCATGGCCCAGGCCAACCCGAACTATGAACTCACAAGATCTTTTACCACTGCTTGAGGCCATCATTTATCTCGCGAAGGAGCCGGTTCCGGCCGGCGTGATCTACAAGGCGCTGCCCGGCGTGCCTCACGCGGAAATCGACGACACCATTCAGGCGCTCATCGGGAAATTCAAGGCGTCCGAACACGGCATCGAAATTCGCGAGGTCGCGGACGGCTTCAAGTTCTCCACCAAACCCGAGCACCACGAAGTCCTCAAGACATTCATCAGAAGCCAGATTCCGCCCACCCGCCTGTCGCTGGCGGCGCTGGAAACGCTCTCTGTGATCGCCTACAAGCAACCCGTCACCGTTCCTGAAATCCAGGAAATCCGCGGCGTTCAGGCCAGCGGCGTCATCAAAACGCTCCTCGACAAAAAGTTCATCGCCACCGCCGGCCGCAAGGAAGTGCTCGGCCGGCCGATCCTTTACAAGACGACGAAGGAGTTCCTGATTCATTTCGGTCTCAAGGATCTGGGCGAACTTCCGAGCATGGAAGAGTTCGATGAGCTGATCAAAACACAGGCCGCCTCCGAAGAAGCCGCGGAAATCGCGGATGTGGCGCAGGCGGAACTTCCGCTCGGAGAAGAAGCATGAACGGCGCTGAGATACTGAAGGAACTGGAGAGCCTGGGAAGCGAACAGACCCGGAAAACCTACCGGAGGCATGGAGTCACCGGTCCGCAATTCGGCGTCAGTTATGCCAACCTCGAAAAGATCGCCGGGCGAATCAAAACGAATCATCCTCTTGCGCTCGAACTGTGGTCCAGCGGGAATCACGATGCACGGGCCCTCGCCGCGAAAATCGCGGATCCGGAGCAGATGGATGGCAAGATTGCCGAGGCCTGGACGAAGGATCTGAACTGCCAGGCACAGGCGGATTGTCTCGCATCCGTGGTCAGCCGGAGTGTGCTGGCCCGTCCGAAGATGGAAAAATGGATCGGCTCAAAGAAAGAATGGACCGGGCGTGCGGGCTGGTCGATTCTGGCGCATCTGGCGATGAATTCGAACGATCTGCCGGACGCGTTCTTCGATGCCTATCTGGACATGATCGGGCGGGACATTCATCAGCGGCAGAACTACGTCCGGCAGGCAATGAACACCGCTCTCATCGCAATCGGCGCGCGCAACCCCGCCCTGACCCGAAAGGCGCTGGCCGTCGCAAAGAAGATCGGAAAAGTGAGCGTCGATCATGGGGATACGGCCTGCAAGACGCCCGACGCGGCCGAATACATCAAGAAACGCGTGGCCCGCCGCAAGAGTTCGTAATTCCGGTGTCAGGCGCGCCTGACACCAAAATCTATGCAGGAACGATTACAGAAAATACTGGCCCATGCCGGCATCGCTTCCCGGCGAAAGGCCGAAGAACTGATCGCGCAGGGACGCGTATCGGTCAATGGTCACATCGTGTCCGAGCTGGGAACGAAAGCGGACATTCATGAAGACGTCATCAAAGTGGACGGCAAAAAGATCCGCGTCCCTTCGCGCTCCATCTACATCCTTTTGAACAAACCGAAGAACGTGATGTCGACCTCCAGCGACCCGGAAGGCCGGCCCACCGTGATCGAGTACGTCCAGGAAAGGGTGAAGGAGCGCGTCTATCCGGTCGGCCGCCTGGACTTCGCTTCCGAAGGACTGATCCTTCTCACGAACGACGGAACCTTCACCGAAAAAATGACGAAGGCGGGCGTCATCGAGAAGGTCTATCACGTGAAAGTTTCCGGACAGCCGCAGGAACGCGACCTCGATAAGCTGCGCCGGGGCATTTTCTACGCGAATGAACGTCTGGCGCCCTGCGGAATCGAACTCCTGAAACCCGGGGATAATCCGTGGTACGTGGTCACGCTTCACCAGGGACGCAACCAGCAAATTCGAAACATGTTTCAGTCGATCGGCCACCCCGTTGAGAAACTGCGCCGCGTGCGCATCGGGTGTCTTGCGGATCCGAAACTGAAAGCCGGGCAGTGGCGATATCTGCGGGATGAGGAAGTCGCCCAGTTTCAACACGAATTCGAAAAAAAGCGGGGATCGAGACGGGCATGAGTTTTCAGGATTCCGTTCCGAAGAACATTCAGGCGATCCAGCCCTACAAGCCGGGGAAGCCGATCGAGGAAGTCGAGCGCGAACTGGGCATCAAAGCGATCAAGATGGCGTCCAACGAGAATCCCATTGGCCCTTCCCCTAAAGCGGTCGAAGCGGTCCGGCATTATCTGGGACACATCGAGCTGTACCCGGACGACACCGGATTCCACCTTCGACAGAAACTCGCCGCCCGCCTCGGCGTGAGCATGGACGAGATCATTCTGGGGTCCGGTTCGAGCGACATTCTGGCGATGGCGTTTCACGCGATGCTCACGCCGGATTCCGAGGTTTTGACGTCCGAAGGATCTTTCATCGTCTACTACCTGCTGGGCCAAATGAAAGGCTGCACCATGGTGCGAACGCCCATGCGCGACTTCACGTTTGACCTGGAGGCGATGGCCGGTCGTCTCAATTCCCGGACGCGGATCGTGCTCATCGCGAATCCGAACAATCCGACGGGGACGATTGTCCGCAGAAAAGAGCTGAGCGAATTCCTGAAGAAGGTCCCGGAACATGCGCTGATCATTCTCGATGAGGCGTACTTCGAATTCGTCGGCGATCCGGAGTATCCGGACTCGTTCGAGTACTTCCGTGAAGGAAAGAACATCCTGACGATTCGAACGTTCTCGAAGGCCTACGGTCTTGCCGGTCTGCGCATCGGCTATGGAATCGCGCGGACCGATATCATCGATACGCTTCAAAAAGTGCGTCTGGCGTTCAATACGGGGAGCCTTGGCCAGGTCGCCGCCATGGCCGCGCTCGACGATCAGGAACATGTGCGCCGCACGGTGGAGAACAACCGGCGCGAGACGGAGTTTCTTTCAAAGGAGCTGGCCGATCGCGGAGTGAGGTTCGCGCCGACCTGTTCGAACTTCATCTTCATGGATTTGGGAAAACCGTCGAAGGACGTCGATGCCGCGATGTTGCGTCAGGGGATCATCATCCGGCCCATGGCCGGCTGGGGATTCCCGACGATGATCCGCGTGTCGATCGGAACACACGAGCAGAACGAGAAGTTTTTGAAGGCGCTGGACGCGGTGAGATGACCATCAGGGAAATGCTCGATCGGTACAGGACGATCGCGGTGGTCGGCATCTCCAACAGCCCGTGGCGCGCCAGCTTTGGCGTTTCGAAATACATGCAATCGCAGGGTTACCGCATTATTCCGGTCAATCCGAACGAGACGGAGGTGCTTGGCGAAAAAGCCTATCCTTCGCTCGACGATGTTCCGGAGCCCATTGAGATCGTCGATATTTTTCGGCGATCCGAATACGTCCCGGATATTGTTGAAGCCGCGATTCGAAAAAACGCCAGGGCGATCTGGATGCAGGAAACCGTCATTCACGAACCGGCCGCCGCCCGCGCGCGCGCAGCCGGGCTGGAAGTCGTGATGGACCGGTGCATCTTGAAAGAGCACATGCAGCGACGGTGACAACGGTTGGAAAAGAATATGAGCGACCAATCTCAGTGGAACGCCGTCGACCAGTACTTCATCGACCGTCTTTTTACAGACGACGAGGCGCTGGGGGCCGCCTTGCGTTCGAGCGCCGCAGCCGGTTTGCCTCCCATCAACGTGTCGCCGAACCAGGGCAAGCTGCTCTGGCTTCTGGCGCGCATGTGCGGCGCCCGGAGGATTCTCGAAGTCGGCACGCTTGGCGGATACAGTTCGATCTGGATGGGACGCGCGCTGCCGGAGGATGGAAAGCTCATTACGTTGGAGTCCGATCCGCGGCACGCCGCGGTTGCGACCGAAAACATTGCGCGCGCCGGCCTTTCAAAGATTGTCGAGGTGCGGCTGGGACCGGCGCTCGATTCGCTGCCGGTCATCGAGAGCCAGAAGCCCGGACCCTTTGACCTCGTCTTCATCGATGCCGACAAACCCAGCAACGCGGATTACTTCGAGTGGGCCCTGAAACTGACCCGGCCCGGCAGCGTGATCATTGTCGACAATGTGGTTCGCAATGGCGCCGTCGTGGAAGCGAATCTCGACGATCCTCGAGTTAACGGCGTTCACCGGCTGACGGAAATGTTGTCCAGGGAATCGCGAGTGAGTGCGACTGCCATTCAAACGGTCGGGACCAAAGGTTACGACGGATTTCTGATCGCTCTCGTCAGCGATACCATCCCTCCTCGTTGAGACGAAGTCGACGAGCAGAGAAATGCGCCTCAATCCGGCGTCTTGTCCCTTCTGATGCGTTCGATCTCTTCGAGTCTCTGCTTGATGCGGGACTCGATTCCGGAATCCTGGGGGTGGTAGTACTTGCGTCCCTGCAGCGATTCCGGAAGGCAATCCATATTTGCGACTTTGCCTTCCACGTCGTGCGCGTACTGGTAGCCCTTGCCGTAACCCAGGCCCTTCATTAAACCCGTCGGCGCATTCCGGATATGCAGGGGAACCGGCTCGGCGCGCGTGTGAGCGACTTCATCCTCGACCGCGCCGTAGGCGGTGTAGACCGAATTCGATTTCGGGGCTGCCGACAGATAGATGACGCATTGCGCCAGCGCGAGCTTGCCCTCGGGAAGCCCGAGAAACTCAAAGGCCTGCCTGGCATCGAGCGAGACGCGCAGCGCCTGAGGGTCGGCCAGACCGATATCTTCCGACGCAAACCGCACGAGACGGCGCGCAATGTAGAGGGGGTCTTCGCCGGATTCGAGCATTCGCGCCAGCCAGTAGAGCGCGGCGTCGACGTCGGAGTTACGGATCGATTTGTGGAGTGCGGAGATGATGTTGTAGTGCTCTTCGCCGCCCTTGTCGTACAGGAGTGTTTTTTGCGAAGCCTCCTGCACCGTCTCCCTCGTGATGCGTCCGCCACCGGGTGTCCCTCGAACCGCCAGTTCGAGCACGTTGAGCGCGGTCCGTCCGTCGCCGTTCGCCAGCAGTGCGATGGCCGTCAGCGCGTCCTCATCGACGTTGAACTGCTCGCGTTCGATAGAGCGCCGCAAAAGCGCGACGATGTCGTCGTCCGTGAGCGCCTTCAACACGAAGACGCGCGAGCGGGAGAGCAATGCCGAGATGACTTCAAACGACGGATTCTCCGTCGTCGCTCCGATCAAGGTGACGTTGCCCTGTTCGACGTGCGGCAGAAACGCATCCTGCTGCGCCTTGTTGAAGCGGTGAATCTCGTCGACGAATAGAATCGTGCGCCTTCCCAGCCGCCTGGACTTCGCGGCGGCGGCCATGATTTCCTTGATCTCTTTGATGCCGGAAAGCACGGCGCTGAAGGGAATGAAGTCGGACTGTGTCATCCGGGCGATGATCCGTGCCAGTGTGGTTTTGCCGACTCCCGGAGGTCCCCAGAGAATCATCGATGGAACCTGATCGCGTTCGATCGCCACGCGAAGCGGTTTTCCGGGGTCGAGCAGATGCCCCTGCCCGATGACCTCGTCCAGCGACTGCGGCCTCATCCGGTCGGCCAGCGGTGATGACGCTGCGGCCGTGCCCGCGGGTTC
>JAHFTY010000324.1 GCA_023265365.1 Acidobacteriota bacterium | reverse complement strand
CGACCAGGGAAATCGGCAAGGACCTCGCTGAAATCGGAATCACGAACAGCGTCACTCAAATCCGAAAACTGCTGGCTGAACACAAGAGCCAGTAGCAACCTGGGATGACGCGGATGATGAATCCGCGTCATCCCTCACATTCATCCTCCATGAAAAGACGAAACTTTCTCCTGATGGCCGGCACGGCTGCGCTTGCGCCACGATTCGCGGCAGCTCAAACCGGCGATAAGTTCGAAGAACTCGCCACACTCGTCAGCGCGAAGATGGCCGAACTTCACATTCCCGGCGCGGCGTTCGGCGTGATGAAGAACGGAAAAGTCACCACGCGCGGCTTCGGCGTGACCAGCGTGGAGGATCCCCAGGCGGTCACCGCCGACACGGTTTTCCCGATCGCCTCGATTTCAAAGACGTTTTGTTCGACCGCCGTCATGAATCTCATCGGCCAGGGCAAGGTGGAGTTGAAGGCTCCCGTTCGGCGCTACTTGCCAGACTTCCGCGTTCAGGACGAGAAGGTCACGCAGGACGTTCAGATCTGGCATTTGCTCACGCACACGCCCGGCTGGGAAGGCCAACTCAACACGGACGACCGCGGCGCCGAAAGCCTTCACGTTTTCGCCGACGGAATGAAAGACCTTCCCAAACTCTCCGATCCCGGGACCGTGTGGAGCTACAACAACGCAGGATTCGGTCTCGCCGGACGCGTGATCGAAGTGGTCACCGGCAAGACCATCCACGATGCCCTCAAGGAACTCGTCTATACCCCCGCCGGCATCGCCCGCGCATTCTCCAGGACCGGAGAGGCGATGACCTATCGATTCGCGCTTCCGCACCGCCAACAACAGAATCAGACGACGATCATCCGCCCCTTCGACCTCCCGGCCAACGTGACTGCCGGCGGCATTGCCACCACCGTTTCCGATCTCCTGAAGTACGCCTCGTTCCATCTCGGCGATAAAACACTCGAACCGATGCGCGTTCCGCAAGTGAAGAAGAACAGCACGGACGACGAAATGGGAATCGGATGGCAATTGCGCCGAATCAAAGGCGTGATGACGGCCGCGCACGGCGGCACGCTTGGCGGACACTGCCTGCATCTGCAGATCGTGCCCGAACGAAATCTTGCATTCTCCATCCTCACCAATCATCAGGACGGCTGGAGACTGATTCAGGATGTCGAGCGTGCCGCGCTGAAGGCCTATGAAGGCCTGGAGCTCGCGCCCAATCAGGCAATCGGGCATCGCGGAGTCAGCGAAACCATGGTCGCGCACGCCACGCCGCTGGCACAGCAGCCGAATCCCGAAACCTACACCGGCACCTACAGGAGGCCGCCGCTGGGCTCCGTCGAAGTGAAGCAGCAGGATGGCAAGGTGGTGGCGAACGGCGCCACACTCGTTTTCTACGGCAAGGACATTGCGTACGCGGCCTCGGGCCCCGGCTATGTCGGGACCCCCTACGAGTTCATCCGCAAACCCGATGGAAGCGTCGGCTGGATTCGCGTCAACGGCCGGGTCGCGCTCAAGGGGTAAGAAAAACAGCTATGGATGGGACCTGCCGGAAGGTGTGGTTTTTCCTATGCCGTTTTGATCAGCGAAAGCGTTCTGGTGAAGGTCCGGATCCCCGCGTACGGATCGTACACAATGATCGGAAACTCGCGGCCGCGGAGCTTTTCGGGGCTGGCGACCGCGTAGGCCATCAGCGTTCGCGCCAGCTTCTCGCTGTCCGGATTTCCTCCACGCAGCAGGTCGTTCAGAGTCACTTTCCAGCCTTCGCCCCGGATCGCCGCGTCCACGACCGCCGCCTTAATCAGGTTGTGCGGAAAGTTGAAGCTGAACGCGATGGGCGAGTATCGGTCCACGGAAGGTTTGTGGCGATCGAAATCCTTCAGAAGCTCCTCGCGGTGCTTCTCGAACAGTTCGCGAAACTCGGCGTGCCAGTGTTCGTGGGCGCTCAGATTCACCGGCGGCTTGCCCATGAAAGCGCGGGTGTCGGGCGCCAGTCCGTTCAGGAGCGCTTCCACGACTTCGGGCGGGCGCTCGCCCCGCGCGTAGGCGCGCATCAGCGCGAGGACGGAGTAGCAGAGCCACGGGTAGTCCGGAGCGTTGTCGCCCCGCATCTCGCCGATGTCCTTTTTGTAGAACGGATCGAAGCCGAACCTCAGGTGGCTGGAAAGAATCGCGGCCTCCAGCAGCGCGAAGTCCTGCTGATGGGCATCGTCGAGCGAACGGACCCTTTCCAGGAGCCGGATGTACGCGTTGCCGTCCGGCTCGAAATGCGAGGTCGCCACGAAAATGAGCGCCGCGGCGTTCCCGGCGAAGCGGTGGCCGCTGCCATTGGCCCCCTGCAAATCGTCAGCGAGCGCCGACACCCGATCCAGATTTCGATTGGCGTCGCCTTCGTCCCAGGCGCGGAGAGCCAGCAGGGACAGCACGTAGAAGAAGTAATAGTCGAGAAGAATGGCGAGCGCCCGTTCCGCGTTGGCGATGCGAAGCGTCCCGGCGAAGTTCAGAACGTCGACCGGAATGATCTCCTCGTTCGGGTGGTCCGCTTTTCCATCCCAGTCGTGGAGAACGTCGAACCCATCCCTTCGCGTGCGATCGTCGAGCTCCCTGACGACTGTGCCGCCGGGAAACCGGTTCCCGCGCATGACCTCGCGCAACCGCGCCAGGGACTGATTGAACGTCTTCGCCTTCGACGCCTCCGCGAGGATTTCCCGGCGGGCTTCACCTCGAAGAGCAACTTCAAGCGTCCGGCAGGCACTCTCGAAACTCATGGCGTCAGCGAGCCTACCACAAGCAACCAGGCGTTGCAGACGAGGGTAAACGAGCGCATCGACATCGCGTCGATTGAGGTTTATTGGGGGGACATGCGGACAGTGACCTTGGATATAATGCGCAATCACGAGGAAGAACCTATGACAACTCCCAACAGACGTGAGTTTTTTGGCGCCGTTGCCGGCGCAGCCGCCGTTTTGACGTTGAATCCCGTTTTCTCCAAGGCGGCCGAGAACGACGGCATGGTCCGCATCAACTACAACGAAAGCCCGTACGGACCCTCGGAAAAGGCGCTCAAAGCCATCCGCGACTCCGTCACCTCCACCGGCGCGGGCCGCTACTACGACGACTCGAGCTATGAGGAGATGAGCAAAGTCCTCGCGAAACATCATGGCTTGCAGCGCGAAAACATTCAGGCCGGCGCGGGCTCCACCGAAATTCTGAAGATCTGCGATGACGTTTTCCTGCGCAGCAAGGCAAAGCTGGTGGTTGCGGAACCGGCGTACGAGGCCGTGATTCAATACGCCGTCAACAGCAGGGCGGATGCGGCGAAAGTGCCGCTCACGCCGGACTATCGTCACGATCTCGCCAGAATGGCGGACGCCGTCAAGGCCGACACGGGAATGGTTTATATCTGCAATCCGAACAATCCAACCGGAACGATCGTGAAAAAGGCGGACATGCAGAAGTTCATGGACCGCATTCCTTCGCCGGTCATCGTTGTGGTGGACGAAGCCTACAGCCACTTCGCCAACGACCCCGATTTCGAGAGCGCCGTCCGCTACGTC